>JAAYOT010000198.1 GCA_012520205.1 Clostridiales bacterium | reverse complement strand
TTGCTGTAATATACAATAATTTTTTCATAAATCTCACCTCTACTAATTTATTAGGAATCTTATCTTTTAATTAGTATCTTCTCTATTTATAAAAAAATTCTTTTGTAAATCAAATTAAAAAAATGTAATAGGGCTAGGCCCCATTACATTTTTACTTTAAAATTTCATGTGCAACATCTTTGATTTCTTCAAAAGAATTAATAAAATATGTTTCATCCTTTATTGTTCCAAAACCATATTTAGCATGTACAAAAGGAACTCCTGCAAGCTTGGCAGCATTATAATCTCCCTCTGTGTCTCCTAGGTAAAGGACTTTGTCTAGCTTATTTCTTTCTACAACTAATTTTATATTTTTATCCTTGCTTAATTTTGTTCTTCCTGCATTTTCATAGTCTACAAAATAGTTATGTATTTTATAAAAATCTAAAAAGGCTTCTATGTATCCTTCCTGACAGTTACTAACTATAAAAAGGTCATAATCCTTTTTTAACTCATCTAGGGTTTCTAATAACTTAGGATATAATACTCCACCTTTTTCTTTTATAAATTTTTCTTCTTCTTCAAAGCATTTTTCCATAATTTCCATAGCTCTTTCTTCTTTAACATCTTTAAATATGGCTAAAGCTATTTCTTTAGGAGTTTTCCCCATAACTGATCTTATATCTTCTAAAGTTAATTTAAAATCTATATCTTCATATGCTTCTAAAGCTATATTCCAACTTTCAGTTATTTGTGGACAAGAATCCCACAGTGTTCCGTCTAAATCAAATATTATTCCTTTTTTCAAATTTTGCCCTCCTATTAATTAAAAATTAATTGATGATATTATTATAACTCATTTAATAGTTATATAAAACCAAAAACTGTAAGGGGGGATAAGGCCCTTACAGCTTTTTTTATCTTAAAATAGCTTTGTCTCCTTCAATTGTCACTTTACCTTCTTCTTGTAGTTTTTCTAAATAAATTAGAATGTTTTCTCCAACCTTAATTGTTTTGCCCTCTCTAAATTCCACATCATTTTTAAAGTAAACATTCTCGAAGTCATCTAAGGTAATACCGTCTTTGTGTCTTTCTAATAATTTTATTATTTCTTGTTCAAAATTCATTGCATCTCCCCCTTTTTTTACCATAATTAATAATTCTATAAACATTTCTTGAATCCTTTACATTTTAAAAATTAATTATTAAAAATTTATTAATTATAATCTAAAATCTAGAATGGTGGAAAAACTAGGTATAAGTAGTTTTAAAAAATTTATTCTATTAGAAGGTATGATTTTAAATATAAAATAGAAGGAAAAAAGAAGAGCTAGCCGCTCTTCTTATTTAAGTTTATCTAATACTGATTTTCCTACTGTGTTTTCTGGCATTTGAAGCCCAAAATTATCTACGATTGTAGCTCCAACTGCAGCAAAACTGTCTGAAGTTTCTAATAATCCACTTCCAGTCATGGATGGTGAATAAGCTATAAATGGAACATATTCACGAGTATGGTCTGTACCGCTGTAAGTTGGGTCATTACCATGGTCTGCTGTAATTATTAATAAATCATCTTCTTTTAATTTTTCTAATAACTTACCTAGGTTTACATCAAACTTTTCTAATTCTTCAGCATAGCCAATTGGATTTCTTCTGTGGCCCCATAAGGCATCAAAGTCAACTAGGTTAACAAAGCATAAACCTTTAAAATCCTTATCTGCTAATTCTATAGTTTGTTCCATTCCGTGAACTGAACTTTTTGACTTATGAGCTTCTGTTATACCTTCCCCATCATATATATCCTTTATTTTTCCAACAGATATTACATCAAAGCCATTTTCTTCTAATGTATTTAAGGCAGTTTTTCCAAAAGGTTTTAAGGCATAATCGTGTCTATTACTTGTACGCTTGAACTCGCCCTTTTTCATTCCTACATATGGTCTTGCAATAACACGGCCTACCTTCCATTCATCTTTAAGAGTTAGCTCTCTTGCAATTTCACAGCATCTATAAAGTTCTTCTAAACCAAAAGTTTCCTCATGACCACAAATTTGTAATACTGAATCTGCTGAAGTATATACTATCATATCTCCAGTTTTAATTTGATGTTCACCAAGCTCATCTAAAATTTCGGTACCGCTTGCACTTTTGTTCCCAACAATCTTATGGCCAGTTCTTTTTTCTAACTCATCAAGAAGTTCCTTAGGAAATCCTGTGTCAGTAAAAGTTTTGAAAGG
>JAAYOT010000197.1 GCA_012520205.1 Clostridiales bacterium | reverse complement strand
GAAAAATAGTAATAGCAATTTACAAGCAAGAGGAGTAGCCCCTAAAAATGCCTATAAAAGTATAGCCTTTTATTTACTATTAATAAGTTTGGGGATTATTGCTTTCCTTACAGGTTATTCTCAATTGTTACCCTCCTATGCACTTACAGTAAATTTAACAGTGGCTATAGGAGCAGCAATGATTTCTTCCTATATGATTGGTAATGTTCTTTCTAAATTATTTGTTGGCGGTTTAATCGATAAATTTGGAGTTAAAATTGTATCAACCCTAAGCTTAATTATTTTAGGATTATCATTTGTTATATTAATTTTTAGCAATAATGTAGTTGTAGCCCTAGTAGGATCCTTTATACACGGTATTGGTCCAGCAGTAAACTTAGTTATATAGAGGCAAAACTTTATAATAAGATGATATTTTAATAATGCAGGGGACATAGAGAAGTTTAAATAATCTGCTAAATTATTAATTTTAAGGGATATTTATATAAAAATTGACATTAATTATTTACTAGTGCTATACTTAAATCCATAAGTAATGGGTATAGAGGTGGTTCCATGTCTGTAAAAAGAGTTACTATGAAAGATATAGCTAAGGAAGCTGGAGTTTCAACTGCTACTGTTTCCTATGTGCTAAACTATTCCAATAAGGAAAAAATAAGCCATGAAACTAGGATGCGTATATTTGAAGCTGCAAACAAGCTTAAATATGTTCCAAATATGAATGCAAAATCTCTAGTTAGCAAGAGAAGCTATATGGTGGGAATAATAATTAATATAGAAGAAAAAAATAAAAAGAGCAAATTATATCAGTATTATGATTTATCAAGGGAAATGCAAAGAAAACTAAATACCCTAGGCTATGATGTGCTTTTACTGCCTACAAAAGAAGTAATGAAGGATCTAGCAATAGGGCAAAAGCGATCTCTTGACGCCATATTCATAGTAGATTTAAATGAAGAAAAGTTTAAGGAAATTGCAAATCAATTTTATGTACCTGCAATTTTTATAGAGGGCTATGTAGAAGATGATATTTTTTGTAAAATCCTAACTGACTTTGATGCAGTTTTAGATAGGGCAGAGGAATACTTAGGTAAGGAATACTATCTAGTTATGGATGACTATTCAAATAAAAGAATTTTAGACACCATATTAAAGAGAATCCCAAGGAAAGATGTCTTTATTAATAAATACGAAAATAACTTAAAAGAGTTTTTAGAAGAGAGAAAAGAGAAAAAAGGCCTAGTTATTGGGGAAGTATTAGGAATGCAGGTAGAAAAGTATGTAAGTAATAAAAACCTCTGTGTAGTTGTAAATTCTAAGAGGGATATTATGCTCTTACCAGATACTAAAACAATTACTGTAAGCAATAAAGAAAAGGCTGAAAAGGCTGTAGAAGTAATGGAAAAATTATTAAGATTTGAAAATGTAGATAATATTAATCATCTTGTATATATAAAACCACTAAAAAATAAATAAAAGTCTTAAGAAAATTGTGCAAGTATACAAAAGCGCAATTTTCTTTTTTTATTTAATAGAAAAAATTAAGTAATTAATAAAAGCCTAGCCCATGAAGATAGAATTGTATCTACTAAGCTTTTCTATGTGCAAATTTACTTAAGTAAAAAAGTTAAGCAAAGTTAAATTTTATTATAAAAAATAACTCTTGTTAAAAATTCCAAACTTGTTTAAAAAGAGTAAAAAACCATTGATATCGTTAATTGTAAAGGTTATAATTCCAATAGATTAAACGCATAATTGATTATAGATTATTAATGAAAGGAGACAATTATTATGAATTTTGCAGCAATTATCCATGAGGCTAAAAGTGCCTTAGCATATGCCTATAGCGAGGATAAGCTTCATGTAAGAATAAAAACAGCAAAAAATGATGTAGATAATATTGAAATTTTAGCAGTAGACCCCTTTAACTGGATTCCAAGAAGAGATGGAAGTGGAATTTATGATTTTGATATAGCTTCAATTAAGAAAATTAAAATGGAAAAGGAACAAGTAACAAGGGATCACGACTCTTGGTTTGCAGAAATTAGTGATATAAGCTGGAAGAGAATCAAGTATTGTTTTATCCTTGAAAATAAAAATGAAAAATATATATATGGAAGTCACTATAGGCTTCCATATACAGAAGATAAAAGAAAGCTATATGATTTATCTAATTATTTTAACTACCCTTATATAAATGAAGAAGATCTATATACAGCTCCAGACTGGGTAGAAAATACAGTTTGGTATCAAATATTCCCTAAAAGCTTTTATGGAGCAAATAATAGTGAAGAAGGAAACTTACTTGGCATAATAGAAAAGCTTGATTACATTAAAGAGGCTGGCTTTAATGGAATTTATTTAACTCCAATTTTTGAATCCCCTAGTCAGCATAAGTATGATACTACAGATTATTTTAAAGTTGATGAGGAATTAGGAGATAATGAAACCTTTGGAAAGTTAGTTCAAGAAGCCCATAAACGTGGAATTAAGGTTATGCTAGATGCAGTATTTAACCATTGTGGATTTTTCCATCCCTATTGGCAGGATGTAGTTAAAAACGGGAAAAACTCTAAATACTTTGATTGCTTCTATGTGCTAGATCCTAATAAGCCAATAGTTGCTGGTCAAATAATAGATGGCAAACCAGAAGCTGTGCCAAGGGAAGAATTAAATTATTTCACCTTTGCCTACACCCAATCAATGCCAAAGTGGAATACAAGCAATCCCCTTGTAAGAGAATACCTACTAAAGGTTGCTGCCTATTGGGTTGAAAAATATGATATAGATGGCTGGAGACTAGATGTTTCCAATGAAGTATCCCATGATTTCTGGAGAGAACTTAGGAAGAGATTAAAGGCTATAAAACCTAGCTTATATTTACTAGGTGAAAATTGGGATAATTCCTATCCTTGGCTAAAGGGTGACCAATTTGATGCAGTTATGAATTATGAGTTTTCAACTCCTATTTGGGCCTACTTCCGCTTAAATAATCCTGAAAAAGCTAGATATAGTGATAAGGACTTGAAATACGAATTAAGCAAGCTATTAGTAAGTTATCCAAAACATTTAACTAAAAACCTTTTTAACCTTTTAGATAGCCATGATACAGAGAGATTTTTAACCATGGTAAATGAAAGGATAGAGCTGGCTAAACTTGCCTATATTATATTATTAACCTATCCAGGTTCTCCATCTATTTATTATGGCAGTGAAATTGGTATGACAGGGGGAGAACATAGCAATAGGGAACCAATGATTTGGGATGAAGCTAAGCAAAATAAAGATCTATTATCCTTCATAAAAAAATTAATTCAATTACGTAAAAATCACCAGAGCTTTAGAAGTGAAAACTTGCAGTGGATAAGCCTTGAAAATGTAGATGATCTTTTAATCTATAAAAAGGAAAGTGAAAAGGAGGTCTTATATGTAATTATAAATAACAATGATAAAGCTAAGAAACTTGTAGTTCCAGGAGAAATAAGAGGAATAGAAGTTAGGGACTGCATAGAAGAAAATAATATTTTAATAAATAAAGAAATAGAACTTTTCCCATATGACTATAAACTTTATTTACAAGAAAAATAGCATGCTTATTAATGGAGTCGCAAAATGTGACTCTATTTTTT
>JAAYOT010000196.1 GCA_012520205.1 Clostridiales bacterium | reverse complement strand
TTCCATCCTTTTCATACCAGTTAACCCAGGTTGGCAGATAAGTTGGATAGTTTACTTTAATTTCATTTGTATTAAGATCTTTTTCTACCTTAACTGAAACTATAACTCCATCTTCTGTATAAGGATTTTGTATTCTTTCTGTTCTTTGGCTTGATAAAAAGTTTCCCATTGAATATACAACAGGTGTTTCAGAAGTCCCATCACTTGATTTTAAAATATCAATAGGTTGAATTGAATGGGGATGAGTTGCAAATATTATATCAACTTTCTCATCAGTTAAAAATTGAGCCATTTTTATTTGTGTTTGGTTTGGCTCTAGTGCATATTCATCTCCCCAATGCATGTAGAATATTACTAGTTCTGCACCTTCTGCCCTCATTTTTTCTATTTGCTCCTTCATATTTTGAAGGTCTGAGTCTAAGGTATCTTCTCTAAAGGTATTCATTAAATCATAAACATCTGTAGGTATTGGTATTCCATTTAAACCTCTAACTCCCCCTTCTGCAGTCATGGTATAACTATAAGAAATAATTCCAACCTTTATTCCTTCTACATCTTTTATAATATATCTATCTTTCGATGTATCTCCCCTGGTTCCAATAAGATCAAAGCCCTTAGATTCTAATAGCTCCCTTGTTCTAAAGAATCCCTTAACATCTCTATCTAAGGAATGATTGTTCATATTATTAACAACATCTATTCCTGCCCACTTCATGGCATCAGCTAATTCATCCGGTGCATTAAAGGAAGGATAACCTGAGTATCCATAGTTTTCAATTCCCGCTAGGGTTCCCTCCATATTAGCAATAGTTAAATCTGCTTCTTCTAAATATTTTTTTACATATTGAATTGTATTTTTAAAATCATAACTATCAGTTTCAGGGTCATATTGGGTTTCTAGTATTTCCTTATGTATTAAAAAATCTCCTACTGCAGTTATATTGATTTCTTTTATATTTTCACTATTATCTTCTTCTAATTTTACTTCTGCTTCACTACTTATTACTTCAACAAGTTCATCCTCTTCATGTTCCTTAAATAAATCTAAAGTAATAATTTTATTTAATCCAAAGGCACCAAGTCCTATTATGCAAGCTAATAAAACAACTAATTTAAATGTACTTTTCATTAAATCCTTCCTCTCCTTATAAGTACTCCTAGATAAATTTTACATTATGTATACTTCTTTTTAAATAACTTTCTAAAAAAAAGTGGAGGAAGGAGAGTATTGAATAAAATCTACATTTTCAAAGGCTTGTACTTTTTTGCTTTTCTAGACATTAAAAATAAGCTATATTCTAAATATAAAATTTAAAATATAGCTTATTAATACTTAAATTCCAGATTTTCAACACCTTGAAAATCTTCATAACTTATTGTTTTTTACCTGTTACTTGTTTTACTTGCTGTGAACTGAATTAAGTTTTCCTCCAGCTTTAATTACCTTAATATCTTTTTCTGTTAAATTAACATTAACTGTAAAGCTAGATTTCTTAGTTAAATTCTTTATTTCTACTTTTCCTTTTTCTAAGCTTTCGTTTATATCTTCCATAACTAATTCATCTAAAAGATCAAGTCCTTCATAATCAGCTTCATTTTCAAATTCCATTGGAACAATTCCATTGTTAATTAAATTAGCCTTATGAATTCTAGCAAAGGATTTTGCAATTACTGCCTTTACTCCTAAGTATAATGGTGCTAAAGCAGCATGTTCTCTACTTGAACCTTGACCATAATTATTTCCACCAATTATTATCCCACCATTGTTTTCCTTAGCTCTCTTAGGGAATTCCTCATCTACAGTATTAAAGCAATACTCTGCTAAGTAAGGTATATTGGATCTAAATGGTAGTAATTTTGAGTTTGAAGGCATTATATGGTCAGTTGTAATATTGTCCTCAACTTTAATTAATATTTTTCCTTCAATAGATTTTCCTAAAGGCTTATTTACAGGGAAAGGCTTAATGTTAGGTCCTCTAACTACCTCTACTTCTTCCCCATTTTCTGCTGGTGGAATAATCATAGAATCATCTATTAAGAACTTCTCTGGCATTTCTACTGTTAAGTCTACATCTAACTCTCTTGGATCTGTAAGAACTCCATAAATTGCTGAAACTGCAGCTGCTTCTGGGCTTACTAAATAAACCTTAGCTGTTAATGTTCCACTTCTACCATAGAAGTTTCTATTAAATGTTCTTAAGGACACTTCATTAGTTCCAGGCGCTTGCCCCATACCAATACATGGTCCACAGGAATTTTCTAAAATTCTTCCTCCTGCACTTATTATATCTGCTAATGCTCCATTCCTAGCTATCATTTCCATAACTTGTCTTGATCCTGGAGCTATAACTAAACTTACATCTTCATGAACTTTTCTACCCTTTAATATTTTTGCAACCTTCATTAAATCTTCATAAGAAGAGTTTGTACAGCTTCCTATAGCTACTTGATGTACTTTTATTTTACCGATACTTTCAATTTCCTCAACATTATCTGGACTATGAGGTTTTGCCGCTAAAGGCTTAAGCTCATCAAGATTTATTGTTATTTCTTCATCATAAAATGCATCTTCATCTGGCTTAAATTCCACATAATCTTCTTCTCTACCTTGAGCTTTAAAGTATTCTAAAGTTTTTTCATCACTTGGGAATATAGAAGTTGTTGCTCCAAGTTCTGCACCCATATTAGTTATAGTTGCTCTTTGAGGAACTGAAAGATATTTTACTCCTTCACCGCCATATTCAAATACCTTTGAAACTCCACCCTTAACAGTAAGTCTTCTTAATACTTCAAGAATAATATCCTTAGCTGTTACCATAGGTTTTAACTTACCAACTAAGTTTATTTTACATACCTTTGGAGTAGTTATATAATATGGTGAACCTGCCATAGCTAAGGCTACATCTAATCCTCCTGCCCCAATAGCAAGCATTCCAACTCCTCCTGCTGTTGGAGTATGGCTGTCTGAGCCTATTAAGGTTTCTCCTGGCACTGAAAATCTCTCTAGGAATACTTGATGGCATATTCCATTCCCTGGTTTTGAGAAATAAACACCATATTTTGATGCAACTGTTTGAATAAACTTATGATCATCTGCATTTTCAAATCCTTGTTGTAGCATGTTATGGTCTACAAAAGCTACAGATTTTTTAGTTTTTACTCTATCAATTCCCATAGCTTCTAATTGAAGATAGGCCATTGTACCTGTTGAATCTTGTGTTAAAGTTCTATCTATTTTAATTCCTATTTCTTTTCCTGTTTCAATTGTTCCTTCTACTAAGTGACTCTTTAATATTTTATATACTAAATTATCTCCCATCATTAATGCCCCCTTTAGTTTACTTTGCTTTCTTTTTGCATCTTGTAGTCTTTATATATTAGTACTAACTCTTTATCAAATAAGCTTCTCTTTAATCTTACAGATGTTGCCCTTACCATTTCTAAAATTCCATCAGCTTCTTCATCAGTAAGTTCTATATCATATTCCTTAAATTTATTTACTATAGCAGCCTTTCCTGAATGCTTACCAATAATAATTTGTCTTTCTAAACCTACTATTGAAGGATCGAAAGCTTCATAATTTTTTGGATTTTTTATTGCCCCATCAGCATGAATACCTGATTCATGTTTAAACATATTATCTCCAACTATAGCCTTCCATGATGGTAGGAATCTTCCTGAAGCATTTGATACATATTCTGAAATTTCCCTAAACATCTTAGTTTTAATATTACCTTCGTATTTACATACTAGCATAAGAGCCATAAGCACCTCTTCTAAAGCTGCGTTTCCAGCTCTTTCTCCAAGGCCATTTACTGTAACCCCAACATGTGAAGCTCCTGCTTTTATTCCTGCCAATGCATTAGCTGTTGCCATTCCAAAATCATTATGAGTATGCATTTCTATATCAAAGGCTGTCTTATCATATAGATATTTTATATCTTCATATATTTTGAAAGGTTCCATTATACCCACAGTATCACAATATCTAAATCTATCTGCCCCAGCTTCTCTTGCAGTTTTTATAAATTCCACTAAGAATTCCCTATCAGCTCTTGAAGCATCTTCTCCATTTACTGAAACATATAATCCATTCTTTTTGGCAAACTCTACAGTTTTAACCATGTTTTCTAATACCCATTCTCTTGATTTTTTTAACTTATTTTTTATATGGATATCTGAAACTGAAATGGATATTGCAACTGCATCTACACCACAATCTATTGATTCTTCTACGTCTTTTATAACTGCTCTGTTCCAAGCCATAATACTTGAATTTTTAACTCTTTTTACAATTTGTTTAATAGCTTCCTTTTCATCTCCACCCATTGTTGGAATACCTACCTCCAACTGATCAACTCCAAGGTCGCTTAACATTGATGCTATTGCTATTTTCTCTTGATTTGCAAAAACAACTCCTGCTGTTTGCTCCCCGTCTCTAAGTGTTGTGTCTACAATATATATCTCTTTCCCGTCTATTAAATTCTTTACAGACATAACTCCTGCCCCCTTCTATTTATATTATTTTTTTATTACTTATTACTATTACTTATTAATTCTTTGAATTTTACCCCTATTGTTTTTTATTTTATCACACACACATATGATAGACAAGCAAAAAACACCTAGAGTTTTATAAAAATTGCAAGATTATTTATATTTTATTCAATATTTTTCTAATAGTTCCTTATTTCTTTCAAAACAGCAGCACTTTTTGCAGGAATATTAAAAAATATTGCACCAATCATCCTGTAATTCCCAAAAAAAAGAAGAAACTCTACAAATTAAGTAAAGTTTCTCCTTTTCTTATCAACATTTAATTACAGCTTACTTATTACCTTTTACTTCTTTCTTCCTATCACACAAATTTATAATTATTTTTCTTAACTTCATTATGAGTAAGTCTATCAGCTCTTTCCTCATACTTTCCTGGACCAAATCTTTCATCTAGAGCTAAGTATCCTGTTACCCTTGATACTCCTTGGATATTTTCACTGCCACAATTCGTACATTTTTTAGAACTGCTATCTATATAAGTTCCACAATCTTTGCAGTATCTTATGTGGAAATTAACCCCTATATAACTTATATTAGTATTTTTATAAGCATAATTTAATATATCCATAATTATATCTCCTGATGGATAGTCATCAACCTCTATATAGCTTATGTGTCCAGCATTACATAATTTGTGATAAGGGGCTTCTATATCTATTTTTTCTTTTATTGATATTGGAAAGCTGACTGGAATATGATAACTATTAGTATAGTAATCCTTATCTGTTACCCCCTTTATCATTCCAAAAACATTTTTATCCTTTGCTATAAATTTACCTGAAAGACCTTCTGCAGGTGTTGCATAGCAGCTCCAATTTAGCTTAGTTTCATTTTTAGCCTTATCTATAAAACTTCTTATATGAGATATAATTTCAAATCCAAGTTCCCTAGAATCAGCATTTTCCCCATGATGATGACCAGTTAATGCAACAAGGGTTTCTGCAAGTCCTATAAAACCTATTCCCCATGTTCCTTGCTTCAATATAGGTTCAATTGAGTCTTCTTTGGATAATCCTTCTCCTCCCTTTAATAGGCCTTGACCAGCTACAAAAGGTAGGTCCTTAACCTTTAATTTCTTTAATACACCATATCTATGAAGTAGGGCTTCCTTAGCTAATTCCAATCTTTCATCCAGTATTCTATAGAATTCTTTAATATCACCCTTTGCTTGAATTCCTATTCTTGGCAGGTTAATAGTTGCAGGAGCTATATTCCCCCTACCTTCACAACCTGGCTCACCGTTTATATTGCTCATAACATAACTTCTACATCCCATAGTTGCAGGTAAATATCCCTTATCATAGTATTCCTTGTTGAAGTCTGCATCTATATTCATAAATGTAGGGTTCATTCTCTTAGCTGCTACTCTAGCAGCTAATTTAAATAAATAATGATATTTATCTGAAGGCTCCCTATTAACTCCTTCTTTTACTCTAAAGATTATGTTAGGAAATATTGGTTGTTCCCCTTTTCCAAGTCCCTTTTCATATTCAAGGAGGAATATTTCACATACTAATGCTGCATCATCTGAATCTGGTATTCCTAAATTTACTGAGCTAAAGGGTACTTGTGAGCCTGCCCTTGAATGCATTGTATTTAAGTTATATACTATCCCTTGCATTGCTTGATGAACTCTTTGTCTTAGTTTCTTCTCTACTATCTCTTCAATATTTTCTTTATTCAAGCCAAGTTCCTCAAACTCTTTTCTTATTTCTTTTCTTGTAGGTTCTATAAACTTTCCTAAATCATTATCAAAATTAGGATGGGATTGCCCTCCAAACATATCATTTTGAGTTGATTGAAGTAAAATACAAGACAATTCTGCTGCTGATTCTATTCTTTTAGGTGGATTAATGGTTCCATAACCAGTATTAAAACCCCTTTGTAATACCTCTCCCGTTGGTATATGTAAGCAATTTATCGTAAGGTTATAGCTATCTAAATCATGATAGTATAAGTCTCCATTTTCATGGGCCTTTGCTAAATGTTTGGGCATGGCAGCTAAATTATGCCACTTGTTAGATTCAGAAGCAATTCTTAAAAGCTTTGAACTAAAGTTATTGCCAACATTTGCATTATCTCTATCTGTTTCTACCCCAATTTTCTCAATTGCTCTCATTAAGTCAGATTTTATTTCCCTTATTTTTGTTCTTTCTTTTCTGTAGTTTGAATAAATTTTTTGTATATCATTATAACCACTTTTTAGTAATGCCTTTTCTATTAAATTTTGAATTTCTTCCACTGTTATCTTAGTTTTTTCAGTTTGCCCTATATAGGATAGAACCTTTCCTACTACTTCTAATAATTCACTTTCTTTTAAATTTGAGCTAATATCATCAGCAGCCCTCTTAATTGCCCTTGATATCTTTACAGAGTCAAAGGGAACCTCTCTACCATCTCTCTTTACTACATATAGCATTAACCATTCCTCCATTACACAATATATTGTATTATCGATAGTATTTATTATACTCTTTAAAAATATTCATATCAAATACAAATTGGGTAAGATTTTCATAGATTACATATAAATACAGGGTATTTTTAACCTCTATTTGGTTTTTTTAATAATATTTGAAATTGACAAGATTTTTTTCTTCCTATAGAACTCCATCACTATTGATATACTTATCTGTTATGATATAATTGTTTTAATTAATGTATAGGTTTAAATTTATATCCGAGGAGGAGGATTATGCAAAAAATAGCACTATTAGTTGATAGCGCCTGTGATCTATCTCTTAAGGAAATGGAAGAAAATAATATTAAATTACTTCCATTAAGAATTTCCTATTCAACTGGGGAATATAAGGATATATTGGAGATATCAGCAGATGAAGTTTATTCAAACTTAAACAAGGAAATCCCAAAAACTTCTTTACCTAGCCCTGAAGAGACTGAAGAAGTTTTAAATTCTTTAGAAAGGGAAGGATATACTCATGTTATAGCTATAACTTTATCTAGTGGGTTGTCTGGAACTAATAATTCTATTAGATTATTATTAGAAGATCACCCAAAGCTAACTTCTTATGTTTTTGATACAAAAATTTTAGCAATGCCAGAAGGCATAGTTGCCTTAGAAACTGCTAAGTTAATCAAAGAAGGAAAAAGCTTTGAGGAAATTATTAAGGAAATTCCTATCATAAGAAAAAGAATAACAGGTTACTTTACTCTTAATACCTTAGATTACCTTATTAAGGGTGGAAGAATAGGAAAAGTATCTGGAATGATTGGACAAATGTTAAATATAAAACCTATTATCACTGTAGATGAAAATGGGGTATATTATTCTGTTTGTAAGGCTAGAGGAAGAAAACAGTCTATTTCAAAATTAACAAATATACTTAAGGAAGAACTAGAAAAGGGCAAATGTAAAGTTTGGGTTCTTCACGGGGGAGCCCTTGAAGAAGCTAAAAAGTTTATGGAATCAATAAGAAGCCTTAAAAATATTCTTGATTTAAACATATCTCAAATAAGCCCAGCTTTAGGTGTACATGCAGGTCCTGGCTTACTTGGATTGGCAATACAAAAAATAAAATAATTATATTTTTGTATTTTAATAATTTTTTTGCACAAAATAACACTGATAAAATATTAGGTGGTGTTATTTTGAAGGGAAAAATTATTGATTACGATTATTTTGAAGCATCTATTGCTTTAGAAGATGATACTATAATTAAGGTCCCATTTACTAGGGTTAGTGATTATTTAGGTATAGGATCTACAGTAAGTATTAATACAAGCGAATTAAATTACAGCACTAGTAATAGACCTAAAATATATCATAATAATGTCACTGACTTTATTTAAGTTAGGCCTTATATAAAAAGATAATATTTAAACTAATTATAAAAGCAAAAAAGTGGATTTTATTAATCCACTTTTGCTTTTATAATATATTATTCAACTTCTATTGCATCTACAGGGCAGCTTTCTTCTGCTTCCTTTGCGGCATCTTCTAAACCTTGAGGAACTTCATCTACCATTACATGAGCTTTTCCGTCATCCCCCATTTCAAAAACATCTTCACATATTGTAGGACATAATCCGCATCCAATACATGTATCTTGATCTACTTTAGCTATCATAATATTTCACCCTTTCTTTTATAAAATCCAATAATATTATTCCCTGATTTTTATTTTTTATATGTAATATATTAATATAGCGCCTCGAAAATTAAAGAATATAAATCATTATCTTTAACATATTCCTCAGCTTTCCCCTCTTCAAGAGCTTCTGTTAAATCTAAATTAATAGGCAATTCTCCAAGTAATGGTACACCTAAATAAACTGAGTGTTCTTCAGCAGATTTTTTGCTAAAGACTCTAATTTTAGTGTCGCAGCCAGGACAATTTATGTAAGACATATTTTCTATAACTCCTCTTATTGGAACATTCATCTTCTGTGCCATATTTACTACTTTTTTAACTATCATTGAAACCATATCTTGAGGAGTAGAAACTACAATAAGTTCATCTATAGGGAAGCTTTGCATTACCGTTAAAGTTATATCTGATGTTCCTGGAGGCATATCTATTAATAAGTAATCCAATTCACCCCACTTAGTATCTGTAAATAATTGTGTTAATACACTTGTTACTACCGGGCCCCTCCAAATTACTGGTTCATCTTCCTTAGGCATCATAAGATTCATTGACATTATCTTTATATTGCCTTCAGATTCAACAGGATTATACTTAAAGTTATCTTGATCAATTTGTTCAATTCCTGCTCTTTTTCCATTTACTCCAAAGAACCTTGGCATTGATGGCCCTGTAATATCTGCATCTAGCACACCAACCTTATACCCCTTTTTGCTTAGGGTACTAGCTAATATTCCAGTAACTGTTGACTTTCCAACTCCACCTTTACCACTAATTATTCCTATTGTATTTTTTATTTGCCCATACTTAGGCATTGTTTTTCCAAAATGCTTGGGATTAGGTTTACCCTTCCCTGCAAATGTTAAATTACTTGCCATATTTACTTCCTCCTACCACTTGTTCTTTACATCCTTAGGAACTTCCTTTTCTCCATATACATTGTAATCCCATTCCTTAAATTCGTATTCCCCAATTACATAGTAGTTAAGTCCAGATTTATCTATCTTATTTTCAACCTTTATATTGCTCTTATAAATAGTTGTACTATGTCCCCTATTTTTTATACTTATTACAACATCAAAGTCACTTGTATTATTACCTACTAATTCTATATTTGAAACGACAGCTTTAGCATCACTTATAAATTCCTCTAAATCAGTTGATAATATATATTTTAGACAGTCTATATCTTGAAATATATCTATTCCTACCTTTTTACCTTCTAATTGTTCTTTATTTAATTTAATTACATCTAAAATAGCATTGTAATATATATATTCAAAATCTCTTGGTTTTCTTATAATAGAAAGGTTTTGCATTATTGCCTCATCTAATCTTTTGGGCATTGTAAAGGCCATTTCATCATTATAAAAATTCCCATTATACTCACCAACAATATAATTATATTCTTCTACCTTATCTCCCACTTTTATTTGAAATATATAATCTGGCTCTAAATCTGATTTGGTTTCACTAGTTTCAGCTTTTGATAATAGATCTGCCATATTATTTATTGCTTCTTTATCAGTCATTAAAAACTTAAAGGATTTATCTCTAACATTTTGAATACTTATAAGTTCTACATTACTATTTTTTAAGTATTCAAAGTAATTATCCTCTTTTACTCCACAGGATTTTAAATTAAAGGATAACATTATTAACATTATAGTGACCATTATCTTTATTGCCTTTTTCAATTATATCTTTCCCCTTTACTAAAAAGTTAATGTATATAGAATAAATATAGTTAGGATAAGCATTAGCTTTTCCTAACTATAAATAAATTATAATACTTTACTTCTTTTATAGCAAACTTAATATCTCCCTATTGAAAGCTATTTGATATCTTATCAAATACCACCTTCATGCTATTTTTTATCTTTCCTTTTTGGTAAGAATATTTAACAACTAAAACTTTTCCCTCTGAGTACTGCTTAATATAATACTTATTTATATAGTTATCTCTATTAACCTCAACTATATTCCAATCTTCATTAGAATTCCTAAATATTTCTCCATAATCCTCATTAAGCACAAAGTTAATAGATTCTTCTAAATCCCTCTCTAAAATAAAAACTTCACCTTCTATATTTTTATTATCACTAAAATCAACATCTAATTCCTTATTAGAATTAGGATGATTTTCTTTAATATCCCAATCCTCCGGCAATAAAATTTTATAATTTCCCTCTCCCAATAAGTAGTAATTAAACTTTTCTATATTATTATTGGAAATTGCAACTTCTTTTATATCCTCAATAAATAAATTTTTCATACCTAGGATAGTAAGCATAAGAAATGATAGAAGGGACATTAAATAAATTATCTTTTTATTCACTTATATACTCATTAGGATTCTAAGTACATTTTTTATTATTGTTCCATAGGAACAACAACTATTGAATTTCTAAAATCATAGAACATTAGCCAATATCCCATTCCATCCCTTTGTTTATCCTTAGCCCAAGTTACAAATCCTGTTTTTCCTTCGTATGGCTGATCTTCTATATTTTTTCCTCCTGGTATTCCGTAAACAATGTACTTTAGGTTTCCATCCCTATCACATTTATATCCTAATAAAAATCTTCCATGTTTTCTTATATAAGGATAGTAATTTAGCATTGGATAATAAGCCACTGTATATCTATTATAGTTTGACATATTACAAAGATCATTTAAATCACTTACAGGAACTTCATACCACTTGCAATATTTTATTTCTCTAGGACCATCCTTAATTGCTTCAAATCCTCTTGCAATTGTTTCAAAGTATTCTCCAACACTTCCTCTGATTTTGAAACTGTTAGATAACTCTTCTATTTGATTTTCATATTCATCAAATTTACTTCTAGTCTTTCCAGTAGCAGCTATTCTTGACCTATTCCTT
>JAAYOT010000195.1 GCA_012520205.1 Clostridiales bacterium | reverse complement strand
TTCTAGGCTTTAATTTATCTCCTTCAAGAGATGCTTCTCAAGCTTTCGCATTGTTTAATTCTGCAAGTAAATTTGGATGTCCATCAGCTATTGTCACTGATAGACTTGGCTCATACAATCTAGCAACTAAAACTATCTTTAATACTTCTAGGCATATTAAAGTTCAATCATTTAAAGATGACATATCCAACAACTTAATAGAAGCTTTTAATGATACTTTCAAAGATTGGTATAAGCGTAAACGAGGCTTCAAATCATTTGAAAGTGCAAATACTCTGATAGCCATGTTTATTTTTCATTACAATTTTTTAAGACCTCACTATGCATTAAATAACCTAACTCCTGCACAAGTTGCTGGAATAACAGTTAATGAAAAAGATATTAGTAACTGGCTTCTATCTGCTTAAATTTAAAAGATAATATATATAATTTACAGGAAAAACAACAACACCTTATACAAAAAAATGTATTGCAGGAAATAAAAAAAATTATTAAATACTATACAATATTATATAACAATATTTTTATATGATAAATTAATTTATATTTGTTTACAATAAATTAAAAAAATATATACTTTACCATAATAAAAAGCAACTTTCAGCTGCTTTAGATATCAAATCAAAAATGTAACCCAAGGCAGAATTTTTGATTTTTTATATTAAGCTTTACCTTCTTAATTAACTTATAAAACTAGACTTATATCCATAGCCTTAGCGGAATGGGTTAATGCTCCAACTGAAATAATATCAACACCGGTTTTAGCAACTTCAGCAAGTTGATCTAAAGTAATCCCCCCTGATGCTTCAAGAACAACTTTTCCTTTACCTATTTCAACGGCCTTTTTCATATCTTCAAAGCTCATATTATCAAGCATAACTATATCTGCACCAGCTTCAATGGCTTCTTTTAACTCTTCTATACTTTCAACTTCAACTTCGATTTTTACTGTGTGTGATAGATTATTTTTAGCCTTAATTATTGCTTCTTTTATACCACCTATGGCTTCAATATGATTATCTTTAATCATAACAGCTTCTGATAGATTATATCTATGGTTGTAGCAACCACCAACCCTAACAGCATACTTTTCAAGTATTCTTAGTCCAGGAGTAGTCTTTCTAGTATCAACAATTCTTACAGGAAAATCTTTTACAAGATCTCTATATTTCCTAGATACAGTAGCTATACCAGACATTCTTTGAATAAGATTAAGGGCAAGTCTTTCTCCTTTAAGTATAGCTTTAGTACTACCCTCTATTTGGGCAATCACTGTACCTTTTTCCACTTTGTCTCCATCTTTAACATTGAATTTAACCTTTATATCTCTATCCAAAGTTTCAAATACTCTTTTAACTATGTGAAGTCCTGCGATAACTCCCTTTTCTTTAGCTAACATACGGCCTACTGACTTGCTTTCATCACCAATTAAAATATCAGTAGTTATATCAATATTATTTATGTCTTCTTTTAATCCATTCCTGATTATTTCATCAACTAATATCCAATTAAACAACTTTCATTCCCCCCCCAAGAACTATCTATTATTATATGACTACCTAGACTTTTTTCTCTGTTTAATGCAGCCTTTATAATTAAATATGCCACCGTTACAATATTGAAACACTCATAAAATTCCTTACTATCTTCTTTACAATTTATTAACTGATCTAATATTTCTTCTATCATACTTAGAGCTTGATTTAAATCTTCCTTACTTCTTAATATAAAAGCCTTTCTCCCCATTATTTCTTTCACTTTACTTTTAATCTTTTCAATTTGATTTTTATGGATAGAACTATAAATTTCATCATTCGCTATCAAATATTCTTTTATTTCTATTTTTTCTATATTATTATTTATATCTTTAGCTATTCTGCTGCCGAATACCAATCCTTCTAAAAGAGAATTACTTGCCAGTCTATTAGCCCCATGAACTCCAGTGCAAGCTGTCTCTCCACAGGCATATAATCTCTCAATATTAGTTTTTCCAAAATAATCCGTTCTTACTCCACCCATTATATAATGTTGAGCAGGACATACAGGAATATATTCTTTAGTAATATCTATTCCTTTAGATAAGCAAACCTTATATATATTAGGAAATCTCTTTTTAATAAAATCTTCATTTTTATGAGTTATATCCAGATAAATATAAAGAGCATTTTCCTTTATCATTTCATTATAAATACTTTTAGAAACTATATCTCTAGGAGCCAAGTCCTTCATTTTATCATATCTACCCATAAAGGCTTCTTTTTTATTGTTTCTAAGTACAGCTCCCTCTCCCCTTACAGCCTCTGAAATTAAAAATCTCTTGCTGTCTTTTTCGCTGTATAAAACGGTAGGATGGAATTGTACAAACTCCATATCTACTATTTCTGCCCCTGCCCTATAGGCCATGGCAATGCCGTCACCGGTGGCAACAAGGGAATTAGTTGTATAATTATATACTTGTCCAATTCCTCCGGTAGCTAAAACAATTACCTTTGATAATATAGCATATATTCCCTTTTCATTCTTAGCCAAAACACCTAAGCATTTATTATCTAAAGTTAATAAATCTATTGCATATTGGTTTTCTTTAATATTTATATTTTTTCTCTTTAGTACCTCTTCTTGCAAAACTCTCATTACTTCTTTTCCAGTCTTATCCTTAAAATGCAAAATTCTTCTTTTGGTATGTCCTCCTTCTTTAGTTGATTTTATCTTTCCTTTTTCATCTTTATCAAAATTAACGCCTATATCTAAAAGTTTTTTTACATTTTTCGGTCCTTCTTCTACTAATATTTTTACAGCTTTTTCATCATTATAGTTATTTCCCGCCTTAATAGTATCTTGAAAATGAAGAAAAATACTATCATCAGAATTTAAACAAGCAGCTATACCTCCCTGAGCTAGATTACTATTATTTTCATCAATTTTATCCTTTGATAAAACTATTACACCATGCTTGGAATCTATATTTATAGCTGTGTACAGACCAGCTACTCCTGTACCTATGATTAATACATCACAATATTCCTTCCTTATATTATCTAAGCTAAAATTCGTAACATATCTTCTTTTCATTTTTATATTTGCTCCCTATGATATTCTTAACATCCTTTCAATAGAGTTTTTAGCTGCTGAAATAATTTCTTTTTCCACTTTTATTTCATACATTTCATCCTTTAATGCTCTATACACATCCTCCAATTTAGTTTTTTTCATATTGACACAGGTAAGAGCTGGAGAAAGCAAATAAAACTCTTTATCAGGATTTTGATTTTTTAAAGAATGAAGTACTCCCACCTCTGTTCCTATTACAAATTCCTTTTCCTCTGAGTTATTTACATATTTAATTATCTGGGAAGTGCTTCCTACAAAATCTGCCTTTTCAACTACTTCTGGACAACACTCCGGATGAACTAATATTTTTACTTTACCTCTACGTTCTCTAACCATATCTAATTCATTAGCTCTTACTCTTTTATGGGTTATGCAAAAACCTTCCCAGCATATTATCTCCTTTTCTGGTATCTGTTTTGCTACGTAACTACCTAAATTTTGATCTGGTACAAATAATACTTTATCACTATCAATGGATTGAACTACTTTTAATGCATTTGCAGAAGTACAACATATATCACTTTCCGCTTTAACCTCTGCGGAAGAATTAACATAACATACTACTGGAACATTTGGATGATCCTTTTTTAATGATCTAAGCTGCTCTACATCTATCATATCCGCCATAGGACATCCCGCATCATACACTGGTAAAAGAACCTTTTTATCCGGTGAAAAGATTTTTGCACTTTCAGCCATAAAGTGGACACCACAAAAAACTATAAGATCTGCATCAGTGTTAGCAGCCTTCCTACTAAGTTCTAAGGAATCACCAACAAAGTCAGCCACATCTTGAACTTCAGGTCTTTGATAATTATGGGCAAGTATTATTGCTCTTTTTTCTCTTTTAAGTATATTAATTTCATTTATCATTTCTTGAGAATTCATAATTTTTTCCCTCTTTTCTTATAACTTCTTAACTTAATTCTAAAATTTAAAATATATTTACAGGTGTATATACACTTATCTTTACATATTATACACAAAAAAAGAATTTGAAGCAACAATTTATGCTCTTACTCAACTCTGATAATTCATAATCGTTTTTCACAGCTATGTTATCACCAAAACCCTTCTCCTCAATCTTTTTTACACTTTCAGAAATATACTAATTTCTACCCTTAAATTAGATAAAAAAGCTCATGACATATCCTCCTAATCTTATGATTAGTAAGAATACATCAATGAGCTAAAAATCAAACCTTATTCATGTGATTACTTCCTTCAAATTTGTAGGCAATGCATTACAAAAATCAAAGGCTGCTGCAATAATTGTTAGTATAATTGTCCATCTATATACCTGTCTTTGCTTATTAATGATTGGTGTTAATAATGATAATATGATTAAAACAATTGCTAGTGGATAAAGAAACATAAGGACTGGTAAAGAAAGCTGTATAATTTTATTTAATCCAAAATTAGCAATTATAAAAGAAAAAACAGTAAATATAATAGCATATTTATTGTATGACATAGATTTTTGAAACAACTGACTAAACATTTGAGCACATGAAGTAATTAGCCCTATGGCTGTTTTCAAACAGGCAATGGTTACTATGGCAGCTAACAACAACTTACCTATAAAACCAAAATAATGGTCACTAACCATGGACATAATTTTTCCTCCATTATCAGCACTGCTAACGCTGCCTAAGCTCGTTGCTCCCATATAAGCTAAGGATGCATAAATAACACTCATTCCAATAATGCACACTAAACTAGATTTACAAGTTTCAATAGCTTTTGCTTTTGTATCTTTTACCCCTAACTTTTCAATATTTGAAACAATAACAATTGCAAAAGCCAGTGAAGCTAAAGCATCCATAGTATTATATCCGTCTAGTATTCCAGTAAATAATGGTTTATCAATATAATTGCCCTGTGGTGCATATTGAGCTACCTCTCCCATTGGACTTACAAAAGTTGCAATAATTAATATAGATAAAAGTACAAGAAAAATCGGAGTAAGATATTTACCAACCCAATCTAAAATTCTTCCAGGTCTAAGTGAAAAATATAGTGTAAAAGCAAAGAAGATTAACGAAAATATAAGCAATCCAATTTGAAGGTACTCTTTATCAATAAAAGGATTCAAACCAACTTCAAAAGCAACAGAAGCTGTACGCGGAATGGCGAATAAAGGTCCAATTGTTAAATATAGCATGCAAGTAAATAAAATAGCATATATTCTACTAACAGGCTTTGCCAAATCAAATAAACTTTCGCTTTGTGAAAATGTAGCTCCAATAACACCTATCAAAGGAAGCCCTACTCCTGTAATTAAAAATCCAATTGTGGCAGGTAAGGTATTACTACCAGCCATCTGTCCCATTTTAACTGGAAATATTAAATTGCCAGCACCAAAGAATAATCCAAATAATAATGAACCTATTAATAATGTGGATCTAAAATCAAGCTTTTTCTTCATATGTAAAACTCCTTATATAATCTTGAATTCGGCAAGTAAATTTTAAAAAAGTTTCTACTTGCCATTTTTGTTTTCTTTATGAATAAAATTGCATTTATTATGATATTTTATACCATTAGGTCTTTTTTTGAGTATACTTAATAAACCCAAATAACATTTGGATTTTTAAGGTAATTTATTGTTTTTATTTTACTATTAAGTATAAACTGTTATCATTTTTCTACTAAATACATGTATTTGTT
>JAAYOT010000194.1 GCA_012520205.1 Clostridiales bacterium | reverse complement strand
TCTTTGTTTGACATAATTAATCCTCCTAATATGCTCAGGACAAATATCATTTTAATTATATCAAACTCTTTGCAAAACTAACTTCTGTTTAACTTAAAAAGCGGAAATTACTTTTTCAATTTACAATCAAATTATAAAAAAAGGAGAAAATTTGATTTTTATTTGATATTATGTTAATATATTACATAATATTAATATATTACATAATGAAATTAAAGGGGAAATAACATTGAAAAAAAGTATTTTAAAAAAGACTATAATTAGTACAAGCATTATTTTAACTCTTTCATCTATGATGGTTTTTGCAGCAACTTTAATGACTTATAGCGGAACTGGAATTAGAGGAAAGTATTCTGTTAATAGTTTTACTACAAGTTCAACAAAAACTGTATATATAAACCATACTAATACTGCATGGAATAATGTAGCATCTTCATCTAAGTATATGGAAGTTCAAGTTCATAAAAGAAATGCAATAGGAATATACAGTGCAACTGGAATGCAATTTAATGTATCAGGAGTTTCAAGTAAAACACAATCTTATAGCATTGCAGCAGGAACATATAAATTATATTTCCATGCTCCAGTAAACCCAGCAGCAGCAGATATTTCAGGTTCAGTTACTGATTAAAAAGGTTATTTAGCTATATTAAATAATAAAGTAAAAACTGTAAATAAAGAATAATATACTAAATATAAAAGGATCAAGTCTAAGGCTTGATCCTTTTATATTTAGTATATTCTATATCAAGGGGGTAAGGCCACTTCGATTCATAAAATTTGCAATCATTTTAGTAAAATAAAGTTATAAAGCACTTATAACTTTAATAAGGAATTGATTGAAGTGCCACTAAATAAGCTTAAAGAAAAAGACAAACAAACATCAGAATTTCATAAGCGTATAATAAATCAGAGAGAGTATTTTGAGAAGATAGATCAGAAACTTCATGATATAATAGAAAAAATTATTAATAAAAAAATGGAATAGAAAGTATTTTTAAAAAATATTTGGGTAGATCTACAAATTGAGACATAAAGCTATTTCTAAGGAAAGTGATTCAGACATAAAATTTAGTGGTTAATTAAAATAATTAAATACAGTACTAATTTCCAAAAAAAACAAAGATTTATGATATAATAAAAGCGTTACACAGGAGGTGAGAGATTGGGACAAGCATTAAGAAAAGAAGAAGATAAGGGAAGTCAAGATTATTTAGAGATACTTCATAATAACTCTAAAGGGTGGATTACTAGATCAGAAATAAACAATGGCTATAATCAGTGGCATTATAAGTATAAAGATTTAATAGAGCAAGAATTTGATAAAGATAATGTTTATATTAGCTTAAATACTTTTTATAGTACTTATAGGAGGATAGAGTATTTAAAAGAATTAAAGGCTCAATTCATAGATTTAGATATTTATAAAACTAAATTTACTAAAAAACAAATTCTTATGAACCTAGAAGAAAACTATTTTAATAAAAGTATTCCTAGACCTAACTTAATCGTAGATAGTGGCAGAGGACTTTATTTAATATGGCTTATAAATTCAGTACCAAGCAAGGCTTTACCGTTATGGAAAGCTGTTGAAGAATATTTATATAGCGTTTTAAAGGCATTTGGAGCCGACAGACAAGCTTTAGATCCTACAAGAGTATTAAGAGTACCTGGAAGCATTAATTCCAAATCAAATAGCGTTGTAAAGATTTTAGATGAATATGATTATATTTATGATTTAAGAGAAATTCAAAATGAATTTTTACCAGAGCTTGATGAAAGGGTTAAAAAGAAAAGGGGAAGACCTAAAAAGACAGTATTCATACATAGAGAAAGAAGTCTTTACTATGCAAGGATACAAGACATAATAAAAATATGTGAACTTAGAAATTATGATTTAAAAGGTCATAGAGAGCTTATATTATTCTTATATAGATATTACCTATGTTATTTCTTAGAAGACCCTAAAAAGGCATTTAGGAGTGCAGAAAAAGTATATTTAGATAAAAATAAAGATTATAGATATAAAAATAAAACTCTTATAGAGTTACTTGAAATTTCAGAAGAAGAAGAAAGATATATGAAAACTATAATTTCTGATAAAGAATATAAGAGGAGAGATAGAGAGTATCAAAGAAATAAGTACCAAGAAAAGCTAAGAGCAGAAGGAAAATTAACTGAAAAAGACAAGCTATCACAAAGAAGGGCAAAAATAAAAGACCTTTTGGACGAAGGTCTTAAACAGAAAGATATATGTTTACGACTAAATATATCTAAGGCTACCTATATTCGTGATAGAAATTATTTAAAAGAGCAAGGATTAATATAGTCCTTGTTCTGTTTGTATTATAAGATATTTTATAAACTAAATCAATATTTTAAATTTGAAATATAATTTTCAAACAGGTATCAAATTTTCTCGGCTTGTATTATAGGGTACGTAGTACCTGTTCTATTTTTACTAGAAAAAGCTAAGCTTTTTTTCTGTATCCTTATATAACTAAGGGACTAGGATACCCTCCGAGCGACCCAGATATATAAAAAAAATAGGTATCAAATTTTTTTCCGACCTATATGGGGGAACTTACCCCGTAGGGTGCTTATGTATAGAATAAAAAAGAGAAGCTAAGTTAAGCTTCCCTTTTTCAAAATAATTCTTCCATAAGTCGAAGCATACTTCAACTTTCCCTAAGCTAATTATAATACAATTTCGCTATGGAGCATAACGAAATTACTTAAAATTAATAAAAGTTTATATTGGCTAAACTGAAATTATAATAAAATAGTTATTTTATATTCCCAAAATGGCTTGAAACCGTAAAATTAAATAATTTCGCTAAATTAAAATTTAGCGAAATAATTAATATACCTTTGGTTTATTAGAATCTATTAAAATATAGAAGGATTTAGTTAAAATGAAGAATATAAAATAGAGGGATGTAAACTACACCCCTCTATCTATGATTTTTACTTATCCTGA
>JAAYOT010000193.1 GCA_012520205.1 Clostridiales bacterium | reverse complement strand
TTGCAGGCAGCCCCTTTATTTTATAGTTTTATAATAGTAAAAGGCAGCTATAGAAATTACAATAATTAGAAACAATTATTTTTTATATAAGCTAATATGATAAAATAATATGGAACCAAAGATGAAAACTGAAAACTGAAAACTGAAAACAGAAAACAGAAAACAGAAAACAGAAAATTGAAAACTGAAAACTGAAAACTGAAAACTGAAAAAGTGGGGTGTGTTTTTTGAATAAAGCATTAAATTATTATAATACTCAAATAGATAAGCAAAATAGAAAATTAAATAGTTTAAATAAAATAATATTACAGCTTTCAATTCTAAGATTAGGAATATTTATTTCAGGCACTTTATTAGCTTATTACTTTTATAAAAATGAAAAGATTCTAGCAATAACAGCCTCTTTAGTTATAGCTATAATTTTATTTCTTTTTGTTGCTTATATTCATAATGAAAGAATTAATGAGAAAAATGAAGTTTTAATATACTTAGAAATAAATAAAAAAGGTCTTTCAAGAATAGATGGCAGTTTTAAGGAGTTAGAAGATAAGGGAGAGGAATTCCTGGATGAAAAGCATGGTTTTATTAATGACTTAGATATTTTTGGTAGGAACTCCTTATTTCAAATGATAAATTCTACAAGGACTAAGTTTGGAAGAAAAAAACTAGCAGAAATTCTAATGCTTAAAAATCTACCTAAGAAAGAAAATATATTAGATAGACAGGAAGCTATTGAAGAACTTTCAAAAAAGATTGAATGGAGACAAAAATTAGAAGTAAAATCTGCCATTAAAAATAGCGGAAATAGCAGTATAGAAAAATTATTAGCCTGGGCAGATAGTGAAGGCAAGGTAGGAAGTTCATTAAAAATAATACCTTATTTCTTTATAGCTATAACTTTTCTTTCTATAATTTTAGTAATTTTAAAGATAATGCCCTTTAGTTATTTAATTTTAAATTTCCTTATTAACTATGCAGTGGTAAAGGTGTTAACTAAGGATTTACAAGAAGTAATTTTACTTTTCGATAAACATAAAAAAGATATAGAAGCATACACAAATATTTTAGAGTTAATAGAAAAAGAAAAATTTGAAAGCAAATTATTAAAAAACTTAAAGGTTAAATTAACTAATGATACTAATAAAAGTGCTTACAATGAGGTGAAGGCTCTTAAAAACCTTGCAGATTGGCTAGGGGATAGTACAAAAAATGCTTACTATTTACTACTAAATGTAACATTTTTAACAGATACTTTTATATTAAGAAATATAGAAAATTGGAAAATAGAAAATGGTAAGTATCTTGAAAACTGGTTAAAGACAATGGGGGAAATTGAGGCTCTTTGTAGTATAGCTAATATTTCATTTGATTTTGGAGAATGGACTTACCCAGAAATAATTGAAAAAGAAGAGGTTGAAGGAATTGAGATTGCTCATCCAATGTTAGGAGGAAAGGCAGTTTCAAATAGCTTTAATTTAAATAATAACTCAAAAGCAGCATTGATAACAGGTTCAAATATGTCAGGTAAAAGTACCTTTTTAAGAACTATAGGTTTAAATTTATTATTAAGTTACATTGGTGCAAAAACTTATAGTAAGGATTTTAAATGCGGAATATTTAATATATATACTTGTATGAGAACTACAGATAATCTAGAGGAAAGTATATCTTCCTTTTATGCAGAAATTCTTAGAATAAAAATACTAATAGATGCAGCTAAGAGAGGAGAAAAGGTATTTTTCCTTTTAGATGAGATTTTTAAAGGTACAAATTCAAAAGATAGACATGAAGGAGCAAGGGTGCTAATAAATCAATTGGTAGAAAATGGTTCTATAGGCCTGGTTTCAACTCATGATTTAGAATTATGTGATTTAGAAAAAACTAAAGCTTGGATAAAGAACTACAATTTCCAAGAATACTATAAAGATAATAAAATACATTTTGATTATAAATTGAGAGAAGGAAGAAGTAAGACGCAAAATGCAATTCACCTAATGAAACTAGCAGGAATAGAATTTAAGGAGTTTTAATAACTCCTTTTTTCTTATAATTTATTTAAAAAATACAGTTAATATATATTTTGGGACAAAGTAAAAAGCAAAATAATTGTTGCATATTGTCAATTATGGTATAATAACTGCATATTAGATGAAAAATTCGATTGGAAAT
>JAAYOT010000192.1 GCA_012520205.1 Clostridiales bacterium | reverse complement strand
CTCATTAATCTATATATGCAGCAATAGAATTTTTTTAAAAATATATATAAAAAAACTAAGGGCTAAGCCTTAGTTTCCTCTTTCATATATAATTTTCCCAACATCATCAATATGTTTTTTTAAATTTTCATTGCTTATATCATTATAATTTAATATATCAAAAAAATATGGTAAAGGACATACCTCATTTAAATAATCATTTAAATCATATAAAGTGTTATTGGTTATCCCTTTTCCAACTACCGCCAAATCAATATCTGAGCCCTTCTTATAATTTCCCATTGCTCTACTTCCAAAGATGATTACCTTTTCTATTTGCGAAAATTTATTAAATGCATTTACTATATAATCTATATCTTTATCTAATAATCCATACATAATTTATAATTCCTTATCTAACTTATCATGTAATAGTTTCAATTCTGGGAAATAGATATTAATTATATCGTCAATTAACTTTTTCACTAAATTTTCATCATATGTATGGGTAGTCAAATTTCTAATAGATAAAGCATCCATCCATATATGACCATCATTAATTATTTCATTTTGAAAAGCCTGTTTTATTGTTTCCCTTGGACTTTTTACTATATAGCCTTCAGCTTCTAAGTAATCTTTTAAAACCTTCCAAGCCAACTCAAAAGTCATCTCAAAAAATTGTATTATACCAGCTTGTTCTAGTTCTGATAAATTTTCTTTTCCAGAATACTTTTCCAATAAGGTATATAACTTATTAAAATTTTCAAATCTTTGTTTCCATCTTATATCCTTAAGTCCATCCATAATTAAATCCTCCAAAATAAATACTCATTATCCTTATTTTCAGCTATCATTTATATAATTTTATTATATCCTATATTATCCTTTGTTAAAACTTTTAGTTAATATGGTATAGTTAAAATATAAATTATTAGGAACATTAGGTCAATTACAATGTTAATTTGTTAATATAAGAAGACTATGCTAGTATATAAATGAACTTAAGATAGGATTTAGGAGGAAATTAACTATGTCTAACTTACCAAATTGTCCAAAATGTAATTCAGAATATACTTACGAGGATGGAATTCTTTTAGTATGCCCTGAATGCGCTCATGAGTGGACTTTAGAATCAACAACTGAAAATAGTGAAGATGCAAAAGTTGTTAAAGATGCATATGGAAATGTATTAAATGATGGAGATACCGTAACAGTAATAAAGGACCTTAAAGTAAAGGGAAGTTCATCATCAATTAAAATAGGAACAAAGGTTAAAAATATTCGTTTAGTGGAAGGCGACCATGACATTGATTGTAAAATCGATGGATTTGGAGCTATGAAGCTAAAATCTGAATTTGTAAAAAAAGCATAATGTTTAAGGCTACGATAAATAAGATATGCTACATAAGCTAATAGCTCGCTATACCTTATTTCACATATTCTATTTATCTTCGCCCATTTATATTCCAAACTTTTTAAATTTATAATGCCCAATGTAGGATAATTTTACATATTGACTATTATCAATGTTTATATTGGGCATATGACCATCATTGGGAGTAAAAACTACTATTAGTATTCTATTTTATTTTTAATTAAT
>JAAYOT010000191.1 GCA_012520205.1 Clostridiales bacterium | reverse complement strand
TGGCGACCCAGAAGGGGCTCGAACCCTCGACCTCCGGCGTGACAGGCCGGCACTCTAACCAACTGAGCTACTGGGCCAACTTGGTGGAAGTAACAGGGATCGAACCTGTGACCCCCTGCTTGTAAGGCAGGTGCTCTCCCAGCTGAGCTATACTTCCATGTTGGTGACTCCTAGGGGAATCGAACCCCTGATACCACCGTGAAAGGGTGGTGTCTTAACCGCTTGACCAAGGAGCCAAAATCTAATTTTTTAGTGCCCTCTCAAAGAGCACATTATCTATAATACATAAACTTTTATCTTATGTCAACACTTTTTTACAACTTTTTTAATTTATCTTTCTAAGTTAATTTTATAGGTTTTTTATATTAAATATACTATAGTAATCTTATCTTGAAACCATACTTATACCTTAGGTGTTTATTTAATTATATCTTTACCATTATTATAAATTTTATTATATAATTTGTCCAATATTTATTAAGGCTTTTTACTATGATAAAATATAATCATTATAATTTTAAGGAGTTTTATTATGATACATCATGATTTAATTATAGTTGGCGGTGGTGCATCTGGCCTTATGGCTGCCATAACTGCAAAAGATTATGGATTAGATGTTGCCATTGTAGAAGGAACTGATAGAATAGGAAAAAAGATTCTTACAACTGGTAATGGAAGATGTAATATTTCTAATAGAGGAATTTCTCATCCATTTATAAATTATCATAGCGAAAATAACAACTTTTTTGATGATGCTCTATCTTCCTTTACTGTAGAAGATACAGAAAACTTTTTTCTCGCTTTAGGTTTGCCTATTGTAGAGCTTAAAAATAAAAAATTATACCCAAGATCCTTACAAGCCTCTTCTGTTGTGGATATCTTTAGATTAGCAATAAAAGATAAAAACATCCCTTTATACACAGGCTGTAAAATAAAAGATATCCACAAGAAGAAAAAATTTATTTTATCCACAAGTAATGAAGAATATAATTTATTCACATGTAATAAGTTAGTTTTAGCCTGTGGAGGAAAATCTGCTGTAAAAACTGGTTCAGATGGATCAGGTTATAATTTAGCTAAATCTCTTGGCCACAGCTTAATTGAAACCATGCCTGGGATTGTTCAACTAAAGCTTGATGCCCCTTACTTAAAGGCTATTTCAGGGGTAAAATTCGATGGATATGCAACTCTTCTTGTAAATGATAAGCCTATAAAAAAAGATTTTGGTGAGATCTTATTTACCGATTATGGAATATCTGGTCCACCTATTCTTCAAATATCAGGTTTTGCTTCAAGGGCACTTTCAGGGAGTAAAAAAGTTGAAGTTGTAGTTGATATGATGCCAAAGGAAAGTAAAGAAAGTGTATCTGACTTTATTGAAAATCATTTAGCTATATTTTCTCATAGACCAATATCCGATGCCCTAATTGGAATAATAAATAAAAAACTTATTCCTACTATTTTAAAATGTGCAAATGTACTTAATATACATACTCCTTGCTACGATTTAACTTGGAAAGAAAAAAGTAATTTAATTTCCTTATTAAAGGAATGGAAATTTAATTGCATTGGCACTAATGGCTTTAACCAAGCTCAAGTTACAATTGGAGGAGTTAATACAAAGGAAGTTTATCCGGATACCCTAGAATCAAAAATAGTTAAGGATTTATACTTCTGTGGCGAAATCCTAGATGTTGATGGAGATTGCGGAGGTTTTAATCTTCAATGGGCCTGGAGCTCTGGACACTTTGTTGCAGAAAAGATCTACACCAATTCACAGAAGAGAAAATAAGGGATAAGTAAAAAATAAGAGGTAAAAGGTAAGAGCTAAAGGGTAATTAATAATTAAGGTACATTTTCAGCCAGTTGAAAATGAGAATAAAAAACTCTTCTGTTAATAAACAGAAGAGTTTTTTATAATTCAGCAAAGCTGAATTATTTTCTTAATTGTTCACTATTAATTCTTAATTGGTATCATTCTTCCTTCTAGTTTAGTTAATACCTTGTTTTCTGAATTTATTACCTTATGCTGGCTAGTTAAGGTACCTTCTTCATTTTCCCTTACCTTTGTTATTACCCTTACTTCTTCACCATATTTACATTCTTTTTCAAATATTACCTTTATCTCTTCTAACATATAATTATCAACTATATTCTTAGGTAAAGTTTCAATTGACCACTCAATGTAATTTGTATTATTTACATGGCCGTTGGAATCAATATCAGAATATCTTACCTTAAATGTTTCCTCATAATCATAGTCTTCAAAATTCTTAAGTCTAGGAAGTTTAAATTCTCCTTCCATATCCCCCTCTGCACCATATATAGCATATTGCTTCTTAGGTATTCTTATTGCTCTTCTTTTTTTAATATCTAGCATTAAGAACGTTGCACTTCCCTCAACTATTCTTTCTCCATCTTCGCCTATTATTTCATAGTCTCTTACTGCATAGAACTTTTTGAAGCCTACTGATTGGGTTATAACATTAATTTTTTCCCCATACCTAGGATATCTTTTTACCTTTATATCATAATTGTAAAAAATCCATGTTATATCTTCTTTAAGTAACTCATCAACACCTGATCCCAGGTCTTCTGAATCCTTGTTTCCTATATCTGATAGGATACCAAGCACTGTTGGCATTGTGCAATTTAAATTTCTATCTACGTTATAATAATATATTTCATATTCCTTGCTATATTTTCTCCCCATTATATCCTCCTAAAATAATTAAATAATAGGGGCTGTACAATACACCCCCTCTTATTTATTAAGTTCTTCTAATAATGCCTCTAAATTTAGCCCATGAACAGCTGCTGCTTCTTCTAGAGTTTCCATTTGAGCTGATGGACATCCAACACATCCCATCCCAAATGCCATTAGTTTCTCAACTGCTTCAGGCTTATTTCTTATTATTTCTCCAATAGTCATTTTTTCATTTATCATAATTATCCCACCTCTTATAATTTTTGTTAATAAATAAATTATAGTCTATTTTTTACATAAGTAAAATAAATAAAATATTAATTTTACTTTTTAATAATATATTTACATATTTATTACTACCATAATCCTCATAGAATATCTTTGTTATATATGTACAAACTATCTATAAAGGAGGGATTTCTTATGAGAAATTACATTTTACTTAGGAATGCTGAAAATGAAATAAATTCCTTATTAGACCCACTTTCTATTAAGAAAAATAAAACCCCAATAGTAAATTTAGTACAAACCTCTAATTACTATTATATATACATTTTTCTTAATGGACTAATGAAAAAACATATTTCTTTAAGGTATGTTAATAATTTTCTTATATTAAACCTATCCTTAGTATGCACAAATAATAATATATTATCAGAGTACAAAAGAACTATTTACCTAAAAAATTTGGATATTCTAAATGTACAAGATACAGTTAAATCTAATTTAATTAAATATAAAATACCAATTAAATATCAATTAACGATTAATAATTAATAATTTAAAAAATAAAAGCTCTCAAAATTTTATTTTGAGAGCTTTTATTTTTACTTGTTATTTTTAAATTGTCTTTATTACTCTTTATAAACCATCTCTAAGTTAGCGAACTTACTATGAGAACCGATCCATGCCATCTTAACAGTTCCTACAGGACCATTTCTTTGTTTTGCTATTATACATTCACC
>JAAYOT010000190.1 GCA_012520205.1 Clostridiales bacterium | reverse complement strand
CATTGCTTTTTTCATAAGCTCTTCATTTTGTATTCCCTTACCATCATCTGAAAAACCTAATGTTTTTTCCGCCATTTCTTTCATATTAGAAAGTTCTTCTCCCTCCTGATTTATGGTAATGGATGCAAAAGGATAAATATTTATTATTGAATCTTTTTTAATTATTTTAAGCTGTTCATTTAAGTGCTCTAAAGTATCAGGAACTGGGTTTAAATTTGGCATTGTACAAACGGCTGTATAACCTCCACGGGCTGCTGCCATACTACCTGTTTTTATTGTTTCTTTATATGAAAAACCCGGCTCACGAAAATGAACATGCACGTCACAGAAGCCAGGAAAAATACTATATTTATTTGATAAACAACCTTCAATTATATTCTTTGGTAAATTAGACTTTATAAGTTTACTTAATTTAAAATCCTTTGTATTAATCATATTAACCCTCCTTTTTTCAAAAAAAACCTTGTCAATATCGACAAGGTATAAACATGCAAAAGAACGGCAACAGGCATAAGCACTGTACCAAAATTTGTTTTATCTATCTTATCGATATCTCGTATCGTTTTAAAGATGTATTATTATTCAATTATTATTCAATTATTATTCAACTACTTATTTTTAACTATTATGCCACTAGACACATTATTTGTCAATTACTATTTTTAAAAATTATTAAATTTATAAATTTAATAATTTTTAATTTAATTGATTAAACTGACTATTATATAATTCTGAATAAAAGCCCTTTTCTTTCATTAGCTCATCATGACTTCCCTCTTCTATTATTTTTCCATCTTTAACTGCAATTATTTTATCTGCATTTTTTATTGTACTTAGTCTATGAGCAATTATAAAGGTTGTTTTATTCTTCATAAGTTTCTTTAAGGCTTCTTGAATATAAATTTCTGTTCTTGTATCAATGGAAGATGTGGCCTCATCTAAAATAAGTATTGAGCAATTTGAAATCATTGCTCTTGCTATAGCTAAAAGCTGACGTTGTCCTTGAGATAAATTACTTCCATTATCTTTTAATACAGTATCATATCCCTTGGGCAGCTGCTTTATAAAATGATGTGCATTTGCTAGTTTGGCTGCCTCTTCTACTTCCAGAATCTACATCATAAAATCTATTTAACAAATTAATAATGGTTGTTTTTCCTGAGCCTGTTGGACCTACTATTGCAATAGTTTTACCTTTTTCAGCCCTTATATTTATTCCCTTTAATATCTTTTTATTTTCTGCGTATGAAAATTCAATATTTTTTAATAAAATATCACTTTCTACCTTATCTAACTTTTTCCTATTATTATCTTCTTCCTTCTTTTCATCCATAACTTCAAAAACTCTTTCAGCTCCTGCTAAAGCTGATTGTATTGTATTACCTATGTTTAAAATTTCATTAATTGGTCTATTGAAATTCCTCATATAAAGAATAATTGTAAATACAGTTCCAACTGTTATATTTATTCCTTTAAGAATTAATATTCCTCCCGATACAGCAAGCAAAAAATATGTAAAGTTATTTATAAAATTCATTGTAGGGGCCATTGACCCTGAAATTGCCTCTGCTAGTATTGCGCTTTTTGTTAAAGCTTTATTTTTTCTGCTGAACTCTTTTCTTATATTCTCTTCCTGTCCAAATAAGAAGGTTAACTTTTGAGCAGATATCATTTCTTCAATATATCCATTTAAGTCGCCTAACTGTTTCTGCCTTCTTAAAAATAAGGGCTGAGTTTTCTTAATGATAATCCTAGTTGTTAAAAACATAAGAGGAGTGCTTATTAATCCAATAAAAGTTAAAGTTGGACTTAATAACAGCATAGCTATTATCATACCTGCTATATTTATAATTCCCGATGCAAACTGAATAATACTCTGTGATAAAGTATTATTAATATTATCAACATCATTTGTAAGGCGGCTCATTAAATCTCCACTTGAATGAGTATCATAGTAACTTACAGGAAGTTTCTGAATACTTTCAAATAAGTTTTTCCTTATTTTTGCTGATGTATTTTGGGCAATACTTACCATTAACCTATTTTGAATTAAGGTTGAAAGACTTGAGAAAATGTACATAATAACTAAGGTAATACACATTTTTCTTAAACCATTTAAATCTCCTATAGTTATGTACTTATCTATAATGTCTCCATTTAATTTTGTTCCAAGTATTGTTATTAAAGTAGTTATAATTGAAAAGAATAAGGCTATTGTTAAAGCATATTTTTTATCTCCAATATATTTTAATAACCTTTTTGCTGTTTCCCTTGGATTATTTAGCTTTTCTTTACTGCCTGTATTAATATTTATTCTTCCTTTGCTATTAGACATTTAACAGCATCTCCTCTCCTAATTGGGAAACTGCAATACTTCTATACATTTCATTAGTTTTTATTAACTCTTCATGAGAGCCAATAGCTGAAATTTTACCCTCATCTAAAACTATTATTTTATCCGAATCTATTACAGCAGATATTCTTTGAGCTATAGTTATAACAGTAGTTTCCTCTTTTCTATTTTTTATAGTTTCTTGAAGTTTGGCCTGTGTTTTCATATCAAGGGCACTAGATGAATCATCCATAATTAATATTTTGGGATTTCTCACTAAGGTTCTTGCAATTGAAAGTCTCTGCCTTTGTCCTCCAGATAAAAGTATACTATCCTGAAGAACAATTCCTATATTTTCTCTAAGTACTTTACGTTTTAGATCCTTAACATTAGTTCCTCCAATTAGTATTTCTCCCCTATCTATATCATACAATCTTGAAATTAGGCTTATTATTGTACTTTTCCCTGAACCTGTTGGGCCTATAATACCGATACGTTCACCTTCTTTTATAGTAAAGGATATATCTTCTAATACATTTTCACTTTCCTCATTAAATTTAAAATATACTTGTTTAAATTCTACATCATAGCCTTCAAGGTCCTTAGCTTCTTCCTTTTCTTTAATTGAAGATTCTATATTTAAAATCTTATTAATTCTATCTGCTGAGGCCTTAGCCCTAGAAAAGTTCATCATAAGATTTATTACCATAACGGTAGAATGCATTATTTGAATCATGTAATTTACAAAGGCTATTATCTTTCCTACTTCTAGACTTTGGGTTGAAACCATATTCCCTCCAAACCATAAAACTGCTACAACACTTAAATTCATTATGAGTTGGGTAAATGGAGAAAGAACTAAATTCATATTTTGTGAATCTATACTGCTTATAGTTAATTCCTTATTCTTATTATTAAATCTTTTTCTTTGCTTTTCTTCTAAATTAAAAGCCTTAATTACCCTAACGCCTAAAATATTTTCACGCATAACAAGATTTATATCATCTATCTTATTTTGAACTTTTATAAATAAGGGCATGGACTTTCTTAAAATAACTATTATGCCTATAACTATAATTGGAATAGAAATAGCAAAAATTGTAGATAAATCTAAACTTAATCTTACTGCCATTATTATTCCTCCTATAGCCATAAGAGGTGATCTAACT
>JAAYOT010000189.1 GCA_012520205.1 Clostridiales bacterium | reverse complement strand
TCCTAATATCAATTTTATTTTCTATTAAATAATTAAAAAATACCTTAACTCCATTTACTGAGGTTAATATTATATGATCATAATCACCTAACCTATTCTTTACAGCATCTAAATTTTCTTTAGTTTCTTGTATTTTTATAGAATTTATTTCTGTTACTTCTGCCCCTAATCTTCTTAGCTTTTTCTTCAAATTAAGGGACTGTTCCTTTGATCTTGTTATACATATATTTAAACCAAAAAGGGACTTTCTTTCATACCAATTTAATTTATTATTTAATTCTACAACATCTCCCATAACAATTATACAAGGTGACTTTAATTTAGCTTCTTTAACTTTTGCTTCTATATTTTTTAAAGTTCCAACTACCTTTTTCTGCTTGGAAGAAGTTCCCCTCATTACTACTGCTACTTTAGTATTTATGTCTTTTCCATTACTTATTAGGTTTTCTATTATGCTTCCTAATTTATTTAACCCCATCATAAAAACTAAGGTACCCTTTTCTTTAGATATTGCCTCCCAATTTATATTTGATTTACTTGCCGTCATTCCTGTAACTATATGAAAGCTTTGAGCTATTTCCCTTTGAGTTATTGGGATTCCAGCATAATTTAATACTGATATTGGTGAAGTTACTCCTGGAATTACTTCAAACTCTATATCTTCTTCAATTAGGGAAAGAACCTCTTCTCCACCTCTTCCAAAAACATAAGGGTCTCCCCCTTTAATTCTTCCAACTATATGCCCTTCTTTAGCGAGGCTTACTAAAATTTTATTTATTTCATCTTGGCTTTTGTAATGGCATCCTGGTTCTTTACCACAGTAATATATTTCACAATTTTCATTTAAGTAATTTAATATATTATTTGAAACTAATCTATCATATAGGACAGCTGTACATTCTTTTAGAACTTCAACTGCCTTTAATGTTAATAATTCTTCATCTCCTGGTCCTGTGCCAATTATATAAACTTTACTCACCGCTGTTTATCCTTTCAATATTTTTTCTGCAAGTTTTAAACCTAACTCTATATTATTGTCCTTATTACCTAATATATCTTTTTTAACTATTTTTCCACCTACATCAAAGATCCCTATCATATATAAGTCCTTGTCTTTTATTTCTGAATAAACGCCAATTACACTGCTACAATTTCCATTTAGCTTTCTCATAAAACTTCTTTCAGCCTCTACTGTAATCCTTGCAGTCTTATTATCTAAACTTCTTAAATAGCTATTATATTCACCCTCTTTTAGGGCTTCTATTCCTATGGCCCCTTGTCCTATTGCAGGTAAGAATATTTTTGGATCAAAGTAATCTGTTATTATGCTTTCTAATTTTAATCTTTTTAATCCAGCTGCTGCTAAGATTATTCCATTCATATTTTCCTTTTCCATCTTTTCAAGTCTTGTTTGTACATTTCCCCTAATTGGAACTATATTTAAATCATTTCTCATAGCTTTTAGCATTGCAGCCCTTCTTATGCTGCTCGTTCCTATAACTGCACCCTTTTTTAAATCTTGAAATTTTCTTCCATCCCTTGATATAAATACATCTCTAATATCTTCTCTTTCAGGTATTGCTACTATTTCAAAATCTTCTGCCAACTGAAAGGGTACATCCTTCATACTATGCACTGCTCCATGGGCCTTTTTACTTAATAGTGCATGTTCAATATCCTTAACAAAGACTCCCTTGCCACCTATTTTATCTAGGGTTACATCCAGTCTTCTGTCTCCTTCTGTAACTATCAGCATTTTTTCAGAATTAATATTATGCTTTTCTTTAATAAGATTAATTACTATATCTGCTTGAATTTGAGCTAATTTACTTTTTCTTGTTGCAATAATTAAATTCATAAGTATCTCCTATAAAACATTAATATAATTTACTTACTATTTCTTTACCAAAAAATAGTTCCATTACTACTTTATCTTTTCCCTTTTCATAAATATATTTAAAATCTTCACTGCATATGAAAGTTATAATCTGACTTTTATTTTCTTTGATTAATTTTGCTTTTTCTCTTAGACATGAAGAATATCCTATAAAATCATCATAATTTTTTAACAGGGAATAAATTTTACTTTCTAAAATTAAGG
>JAAYOT010000188.1 GCA_012520205.1 Clostridiales bacterium | reverse complement strand
GTAAGAGGTAAAAGATAAAAAGTAATAGATAATAAGCAATAGGTAAAAGGTAAGAAGTAAATTAGCAATTAGCAGTTAACGATTAAGGATGAAACTGCCTCGTAGTTTCTAGAATATAAAAAATTATAATTTAGCAGAGCTGAATTATTTCCTTAACTGAAAACTGTTAACTGAAAACTGACAATTGACAAGGAGGGGGATTATGAACGTAATAGTAGGAAATGCATGGCCTTATGCAAATGGGCCTTTACACTTAGGAAGGATAGCTGTTTGGCTGCCTGGGGATGTTATTGCGAGATATCATAGACTTATGGGAGATGAGGTAATATTTTTATCAGGAACTGACTGCCATGGTACTCCTGTAACTATGAGAGCTAAGGAAGAAGGAATAACACCTTTAGAAACTGTTAATAAATATCATGAGGAATTTAAAAAGTGTTTTAAGGGATTGGGGTTTTCTTTTGATGTATTTGATAAAACACATAATGCCTATCATGCTAATAAGGTAAAGAAATTTGTATTAGAACTTTATAACAAGGGTTATATATATGAAAAGGAAGTTGAGCAAATTTTCTGCGAAAACTGCAATGAATTTTTATCAGATAGATATGTAGAGGGGCAGTGCCCTCATTGTAATTCTACAGTAGTAGATGAACAATGCGAAAATTGTTTAGAAGTAATAGATTATGAAGAACTTTTAAATAGAAAGTGTAAAATTTGTGGAAATGAAACTATGACTAAATCCACAAAGCATCTATTCTTTACCTTGTCTAGGTTCGAGAAAGATGTAAGAAGATTATTAATAAGACAAAGAGGATGGAGAGATAATGCCCAGGCAATAGTAAAGAGGTATTTAGATGAAGGATTGAGAGATAAGGCTGTAACAAGAGATTTTAATTGGGGTGTGGATGTTCCTTTAGATGGATATGAAGATAAAAAGATTTACGTTTGGATAGAGGCTGTTATGGGTTATCTAACAGCTAGTATGAGGGTCTTAGAGGAAAGAGGAGAAGATTGGAAAGATTATTGGGAAGGAGAAGATTCAAGAGTTTATTTTGTTCATGGAAAAGATAATATTCCCTTCCATACAGTTATTTTTCCAGCCATACTAGCAGGCCTTGGAATAAAAAATCCCAATTTACACGTTATCTCCAGTGAATATATAAAATTAGAAGGAAAGAACTTTTCATCAGTAAAAAATTGGGCTCTTTGGGCTGACTATATAATAGAAAATTATAATATAGATGAATTTAGATACTATATGCTTTTAAATTCTCCAGAAACAAAAGATACAGATTTTACATGGAGAGATTTTGTAAATACAATTAATAGAGATTTAGTGAACTTATTAAATAACTATATAACTAAAACTATAGGAATAGTTATAGAAAAGTTTAATTCAGAAGTGCCTAAGGGTACTTTAACAAAGGAAGTTAAAAACGAAATTTTAAATACTTATTTTAATATAGGGGATAAGATAGAAGAGGGGAAATTTAAAAGCAGCCTAATTGAAATAATGTCTTTAATAAAAAAATATAATAAAAAACTAAATGAATTAGATGAGAAAGAAGAAAGAAAATATAGAGAAGGAATATACGAAGCCCTTCAAATAATTGCAAATTTATCAAATCTTCTTGAACCATTTATGCCTAAAACAGCAGAAGTTATTAGGGGGGCCCTGGATATTGAAGAAAATATATGGAGTTGTATTGAAAAGAAAAATGGCGAGATTTCTAATTTAGAAAATTTATTTAAAAAATTAGATAAGAAGATTATAAGTGATGAAACTAAGAGGCTAAAAGAAGAAAAAAATTAAGAAAAGGAAAAACCCTAGATTAAATAAATTTGGGGAAGAATTTAATCTAGGGACCATTAGATGGTTTTAGGGGTAAATAATAATGCTTTAACTACTTTACATCTTATATATTACATTAAGAATATGACAAAATTGTGTCAAAAAACGAAATAAATTATTAATAAAAGCAGTAAGGCCAAATTCCTATGTTAAAAGTAAGTTAAAAGTAGTTAAAAATTGTTTACAATTACTAAGAATAAATTGTATAGTAAGTTTGGTAAATATAAAAAATAACTTATTAAAAGGAGAATAAACATGGACATGTTTTCTATTTTTACAGGCTTAATTGGGGGATTAGGCTTATTTCTTTACGGAATGAAACTTATGGGTGATGGATTAGAAAATGCAGCAGGAGACAAATTAAAATCCATTTTAGAAAAGTTAACAAGCAATAAGTACATAGGAGTTTTAGTTGGAGCTGCTGTGACTTGTATAATTCAAAGTTCAAGTGCAACTACTGTTATGGTAGTAAGTTTCGTAAATGCAGGTTTAATGAGTTTAGCTCAAGCCGCAGGAGTTATAATGGGAGCTAATATTGGTACAACAATTACAGCTCAAATGGTTGCTTTTGATTTAGATGC
>JAAYOT010000187.1 GCA_012520205.1 Clostridiales bacterium | reverse complement strand
TCTGGCTGTTCTGGTACTTCTTCATTACCTCCAGCGGAATCTTGATTATTAGTTTCGGTTTCTGGATAGTATGTAGTTGGAGGTGTTTCATCGTAATAACCAGGATCCTCATTAACTGCTTCTTCTGTACTTTCATTTTCTTCACTAGATTCAGCTAATAATTCCTTATATACTTCTTCATAGAAACTTATTTCATCATCTATATTATCAAAACTCTCAATAAATTCATAAGAGGGATCCAGTTCCTGTATCTTTAATTTCAGTTCATTTTTTTTCTCATTTTTTAGTTCTTCTTCACTTTTTTCTTCTAATTTTTTATTCTTCTCTTTTTCATTTTGACTTATTAAATTACTTTTCTTTACTTTTAAATTGTCTTTTACGCTAGCATATTTTTCATTTATTTTACTTGAGTAAACAGTACCTGCAACTACTACTACAAGCAAAATTAATACATAGGCTATAACTATGGATATTTTTATTTTTATATTGTCACTTATTTTATCTTTTACTTTATTAACAATTTTAATAATATATCTTTTCACTCTATAACAGCATCCCTTCCATAATTTACATAAGTATATTTTATCAAATTTCATCAAATATTACAATTATGTGTAGAATAATAAATATTTTTCGCAGAAATAAGTATTTTTATTGTTTTTAGCAAATAATACTACTGCTTTGTACTATTATATTTTAAGGAGGATTATAATATGAAAAAATTTGTATGTACTGTATGTGGTTATGTTCATACAGGGGATGCCCCACCAGAAGTTTGTCCAGTATGTAAAGTAGATTCTGATAAATTTAAAGAAATGGATCAAAAAATGGATTGGGCAGATCAACATTTTATTGGGTCAGCTAAGGATGTAGATCCTGAAATACTAGAAGATCTAAGATCTAATTTCATTGGTGAATGTACTGAAGTTGGGATGTACCTTGCTATGTCTCGCCAAGCTGATAGAGAAGGATACCCTGAAATAGGTGAGGCATATAAAAGAATTGCTTATGAGGAAGCTGAGCATGCTGCAAAGTTTGCAGAGTTATTAGGTGAAGTTGTGGCACCAGATACTAGAGCTAATTTACAGGCAAGGGTAGAAGCAGAATATGGTGCTTGTGATGGTAAAAAGAAATTAGCTACATTGGCTAAAGAAAAGAACCTTGATGCAATACATGACACTGTTCATGAAATGTGTAAAGATGAAGCTAGACACGGATGCGCTTTCAAAGGTTTACTCGATAGATACTTTAAATAAGATTTTGTAAAGGAGAGATTATAATGGGAAAAATAAAGTGTAGTGCTCGTAACTGCTCACATAATAAAAGCGAAATTTGCTATGCAAATATGATTACAGTAGTAGGCAGAAATTCTACTAAGGACCAGGATACCAGCTGTAGCTCTTTTTTAGATAGTGCTACTTATGGAAATTTAACTAACAATATTTATGCTGGTCAGGGGGAACCTTGCGATGCAATAGGCTGCCAAGTTAATACCTGCAAGTATAATTCTAATGAACTATGTTCTTTAGATACTATTAAAGTATCTGGCCACAATGCACAACTATATAATCAGACAACATGTGAAAGTTTTGAGAATAGATAATAAATTAAAAATGATATCCTAAAAATAGGATATCATTTTTAATAATTAAGGGGATAATTATTTATTGCTATATGCACTAACAACTTAATTTATATTAGCATTTATATATGTCAATTTTGTTACAATCATATATAAATATTATTTCTACTATAAAAGAAATGAATCCAGTATTTAAAATATGATAATGCATATGTACTTCGATAGTGTTCCATTTTATATTCTATAAAAGAAAATATAGCATGTATAAATTAAATATATCATTGCCGCTCCAATTGCTACCCAAAAAACTGCATTTATGCATTTTTTAATATTCTTCCTCATCCCTTCCTCCTAGTTCTTATAGTATTTTATTGCCTTATTTAAAAATGCTACAGTTTCTGATGGAGCTTTTCCAATAGAGGTTTCCCCTGCTAATAAAAAGCCATCTATATTACTTCTTAGAAAATAATAAATCCCCTCAACTTCATTAATATTAGGACATTGTCCATTTTTCATACTATTTAATAATCGGGTAGCCAAAATAATTTTTTTATTTTTATCTTTAGCCTTCTTTATTGCTAGATCTTGTAATTTCACCGCCTGAAGAATTCCTGCTTCTGGTACCAAGTCTCCTCTTCCTAAAATTATTGTATCTACTTTATTAAAAATTTCATCTAAATTATCAATCCCTTTTGAGGTTTCTACCTTGGCCCAAATTTCAATTTTCTTATTACTTTCCTTTCTAATAAAATCCTCTAAAGCTTCAATTTCCTTTTTACTTTCAACAAAAGATTGACATATTATATCTACATTATTTTTTATTGCCCATAAAGCATATTTTTTATCTTCTTCACTTAATATTTCTCGTCCACTGTTTATATTTGATAAGTTACAACCCTTTCCTGACCTAATAATACCTCCTCTTAGAACTTTTGCTTTAATAACACCATTATCCTTTGATATTATCTTAAATCTCATAGTATTATCTTTCATGGATATTGAATTAATATTATTTTCTTCTATTTCTTTTGTATTTATATTTAGGGGTATTATTTTTTTATACTGATATTTAGAGATATCTATTTTCTTATATAAATCTTCCCCACAAAAATATATTTCTTGATTATTATAAATTTTATATATATATTTAAGTTCCTTAGATACTCTAATCTTCTTTCCACATAAATCTACTAGTATTTTTATATTAGTATTAATATTTTTTGCTATACCCATAACTTTTTCAAAATCATCTTTATTAAAGTGAGAACAATTAAACCTTAGTATATTTACGCCATTTTCCATAAGCTCCTTAATAATCCACTTATCTAAAGTTTTCGGTCCCACTGTTGCTATTATATACATATAACACTCCTAGAAATTGCTATTATTTATTTTTACTACGTTTTTAGTAGATTTATTACCTTTTACTTTAGCTATTTTATTCATTATTATTGATTATTGTTCTAATTATATATAAAAAAGAATAAATATTTATATAAACCATTTTGGAGGGCAATATGAAAAAACTTATTTCTTTTATATTTATTTTGATTATTCCTTTATCACTTATGTCCTGTAATATAAACAGGGCTCAATATTCTAAACCAAAAAACAAACCAAATCCTGATTATTATACAAATGAAATATATGAAAGAATAATGAATAATGAGGAATATAAATTAAAAGTCTTTGATATGGATTTTTATGTTTCCTATGAGGTTAATGAAAAAGAACATAGTATTTTACCTGAATTTTTTGACTCCTTAGAAAGTAAAAATTTTGAAGGAGAAATAGAGAATAATTCTTCTCCTAAATATAAGTTAATAATAGAATTTAGTAATTTTAAATACATAATAAATATTTATGATGAGGAGATTGTTTCTATTTACCCTTGGGATGGAATCTACAAAGAAGATATATTAACAATGGAAAATGTTCCTGACTACTATAACTTATATAAGTTCTGTGAATATATTAAAAAAATAGCAAAAGGATTTGAAGGATAAACCTTCAAATCCAATGAAAAAAATCCTCTGACTGTGCAGAGGATTTCGTCTTATTTGTTAATTCTTATTTGTTCTTGCTTCTTCCAAAATTTTAGAAATTCTTTTTCTACTTAAGGGATTAATAGCATTGGGGGCTATTTCATTTAAGGGTTCTAAAACGAAAAGTCTTTCTTCCATTCTTGGATGGGGAATAGTTACATATTCATCTGTAGTTATTATGTTTTCATACAAAATAATATCTAAGTCAATAATTCTTGGACCCCATTTTATTATTCTTTCTCTTTTCATATCTTTTTCTATATTTAAGAGTACTATCATTAATTCCTTTGGACTTAATATAGTTTTTATTTCAATTGCAGCATTTTTGAAGGTATCTTGTTCTTTATAGCCCCAGGGTTCTGTTTCTATTATTGTAGATATCTTTGTAACTTTAATTTCTTTATTTTCCTTTATTTTATCTATTGCAGTTTTGATATTATTGTCCTTATCTCCTATATTACTTCCAATACTTATATAAGCAGTATTCCATTTTCTTTCTATTTCTACTGCCGCATAATTTAAATGCCTTCCTATAGGAGCCCAGGGTTTTTTTAGTAGTACTTTTATTCCCTTAACTAAATCGTAATTAAACAAAACATATTCTGCTATTTTTTCAGCTGCAGTTTCTATTAGATCATAGCTTTCTTTTTGAAATTCTCTTTCTATTTCGTGACATAGCTCTCCATAATGAACTGATTTAGATAAATCATTATATTTTGAAGCCTCTCTAAGATCTAGGTCTAACTCAAGGGAAAGAATAAACTTTTGACCCAAGGTTTTCTCTTCTTTAAAGACTCCATGGTTTGCAAAAATTTCTACATCCTTTAAATATAATTTATCCATTTAATTACCTCTTTCTTTTAATTATTTTATCGGTCATTAAGGCCACTCTTTTATTTTCAAGGACATCATGAACTCTTACCATATGGCAGCCCTTCATTATTCCTACTACTGTTGTTGCTAAGGTTCCCTCTACTCTTTCATCTACTGGAAGGTCTAGGGTGAATCCAATCATTCTTTTCTTTGATGCAGCAAGAAGAACTGGATAACCTAAGGCTACTATTTTCTCTAAGTTATTCATAACTTCTAAATTTTCCTCATAAGTTTTTGCAAAGCCTATTCCTGGATCTAAAATTATTTTTTCAGGCTTTATTCCAGCATTTTTTGCTATATTAATACTTTGGTATAAATCATCTAAAACATCTCTCATTAAATTTTCATAAGGTCTTTCATCCCTATTATGCATAAGAATACAGGAAACATCATATTTAGCTATAATATTAGCCATATTTTCGTCTTTTTTAAGGCCCCAAATATCATTAACAATATCTGCTCCTGCCTTTATAGCTTCCTCTGCTACTGAACTTTTATATGTATCAATTGAAATTAATACATCTAATTCTTTTTTTATTGCTTTAATCACTGGAACAACCCTAGCAATTTCTTCTTCTATTTCTACATATGTATAACCAGGTCTTGTAGATTCTCCACCAATATCAATTATATCTACACCCTCTTCAACCATTTCTTTTGCCCTTTTTAAGGCTGATTCAACGTTATTATAATTACCACCATCAGAAAAGGAATCTGGAGTTACATTTAATATTCCCATAATATAAGTTCTATCATTCAAATTCAATACTTTATTTCCTATTCTCATATCAGCACCTCTTTATTTTTCTTTTCTTCAGACCATTTACACAAATTTCTTGCTGCACAATCAAAACAATTTCTTGATAATTTATCACTTTCATAAATAATTTTTGATAAAGAATTCGAATTCTTATTTCTATGATTTGCTATGCATTTTATAATTGTATCTTTATCTTCCCTAGAGAATTCTATATCTTTTAATATTTCTTTAGCAATTTCAGCGCTTGCAATATGATGATCAATTCCTTCTTTATATTCACTTACTCTTCCTATGTCATGTAAAAGTGCAATTGCATAAATTACTTCTTTCTTAAAATTTAGTTTCTTTTCTAAAACTTCAATATAAGAAATTCTTGCTACATCTAATAGATGAGATAAAGAATGTTTGCAAAAAATCCTATTCTTTTCTAATTCTTTTAGTTCTGCTAATAAACTTTTGTATTTGGGGTGATTTAATATTTTATTTACTTTTTCCATATTTTAGCCTCTTATTTTATTAAGTCTAATACTTCTCTTCTTAAATTATAATCTTCTCTAAAAGTTCCTTTAAAAGCTGTTGTTACAGTTTTAGTTCCTGGTTTTTTTACTCCCCTCATAGTCATACACATATGCTCTCCCTCTATTACAACCATAACACCTTCAGCATCTAAGTAGTTCATCACTGCATTTGCAACTTCATTTGTTAATCTTTCTTGTAACTGAGGCTTTTTTGCATAAATCTCAACACATCTTGCCAGCTTTGAAAGTCCTACAACCCTTCCCTTTGGAATATATGCAATATGGGCCTTACCGTAAAAAGGAACTAAATGATGTTCGCACATTGAATAAAATGTAATGTCCTTTTCTAAAACTAAATTATTCTCCTCCACCTCAAAAGTTTTTAATAATTCTTTTTCTGCATTTTCACCTAAGCCTGAAAATATTTCCTCATACATCCTGGCAATTCTTTCTGGTGTTTCTATAAGTCCTTCCCTATTTGCATCTTCACCAATACCTTCTAAAATTAATTTAACCCCTTCAATTATCTTTTCCTTGTTCAAGGCCAATTCCCTCCTTCTCATCTCGTTTTTATATATTTTAAATAAACTAATTTAATATTCATTAGTTAGTATTAAAAACCTGTTTATTATGTTAAAATACCTTTAATGAATTGATTATATCATTAAATTAACATTAATTGAAAGGAGATTATTAATGTTTAGCTGCGATTTACATATACACTCTACATATTCAGATGGTAGAGCTCTTCCTAAAGCTATTGTTACTATGGCAAAAGAAAGAAGTTTAGACTGCTTTGCCATAACTGACCACGATACTCTTTCTGGAATAAATGAGGCCCTAGAAGAAGCTGCAAGACTTAATATTAACTTAATTCCTGGAATAGAATTATCTACTGAATATAAGGGAGAGTCTGTTCATGTCTTAGGCTTTTTTAATAAAGAATCTTACAAAAATGATACGTTAAATAAAACACTTGAGAACTTCAAAGCTAATAGAATTTCTAGAGCTTACAAAATTGCAGAAAATCTAGAAAAATATCATGATATTAAAATAGATGTAAAGAAGGTTTTATCTTATGGAAAGGATACAATTGGAAGGCCCCATATTGCTAAAGCAATAATTGATGCTGGCTATCCTTATGATCATGATTATATTTTTAATAACTTTATTGGTAATCATTGTCCTGCCTATATTCCATCTACCAAACTTTCTACACAAGAAGGAATAAACTTACTAAAAAAATATAATGCTGTTGTTTTTTTAGCCCATCCTGTTCTAGCAAAAAAATCTCCAGTAGAAGAATTATTAGATCTTGGATTTGATGGTCTTGAAGCTATTTATTTTCAAAATAAAGAGGAAGACACAATAAGATTTTTAAAATTAGCAAAAGAAAGAAATTTATACATATGCTGTGGCTCTGACTATCATGGAATTGAAAATGATACAAGGCATGGTAATGTTGGTGATGTTATCATCCCTCAAGATGAAGATATATTAAAAATGCTAAACTGGACTAAAAACATTAATTTATAACTCTTTTTATAATCACAATTCAAAATACACAATTAACAATTGAGGCAACTTTTCAGCAAGCTGAAAAGTCACCTTAATTGTTAATTGTTAATTTCTAATTAATTACTGTGAACTGGGAAAATTGCTAAGAATCTTCCTCTACCCCCTATTATTTTTCTCTTCTGTTATTTTATTTGTGTCATCCTTATACCACTTACATTCGGTAGTTGGGTTACTAACAATACCTAGGGCTACAAGTATGGTTAATATAGCTGTTGTTATAGTTTCATATTGCTCTGGAATTATTTCCATCCCCATGGCATTTAAAACCATTGGAATTAGAGCAAATAAAGAAACCCAAAATCCGTAGTTCTTAAATCTACTGGCATCTATTTTCATTTTATCGCCTCCTTTTCTTTATATAATATTCACAAGTGTTAAACTATGTGAAGTAAAATAAAAAAAGACTGCAAAAAACAGCCTTTTTTATAATTCAGCTTTGCTGAATTATCTCCTAAATTGTCAAGTATCAATTGCTCCTACTCTTCCTCTAAAAATGCCTTGTATCCTCTCATTGTTTCGTAAACATCTAATTTACTAGAAACTTCCCATGGTGCATGCATGTTTTGCAGAGGAACTCCACAATCTATAACTTCCATATTGTATTGTGCTAAAATATATGCGATAGTTCCACCGCCACCTTGATCTACCTTACCAAGCTCACCAGTTTGGTAATCTACATCATTTTTATCCATTATGTTTCTAAGCCAAGCAATAAATTCTGGATTTGCATCATTACATCCTGACTTTCCTCTTGCACCAGTATATTTGCTTAATACAATACCTTTTCCAAAGTATGCAGAATTATTTTTTTCCATAACTGATGGATAATTTGGATCATAAGCTACTGTAACATCTGCAGATAACATTTTTGAATTAGCTAAAGCTCTTCTTAATTTTAATTCAGAATATTCTCCTGCCCTATCCATAATTTCTGCTACAGTATTTTCAAAGAATTTTGAATGCATTCCTGTTGCACCAACACTTCCGATTTCTTCTTTATCTACTAGTAAAACTACAGAAGTATATTTTGTTTTATCTATATCTAACAAGGCCATTAGAGATGTATATGCACAAACTCTATCATCTTGACCATATCCTAAAACCATGCTTCTATCTAAACCATAATCTCTGGCTCTTCCTGCAGGAACAACTTCTATTTCAGCAGAAACAAAGTCTTCTTCATCAAAATCATACTTTTCTTTTAATATGTTTAATATATTAGCTTTAGCCCCTTCTTTTTCTTCCCCTGTTAAAGGAATGCTTCCTACTAAAAGGTTTAAATCTTCCCCTTCAATTACTTCATTTGCCTTTTTTTGTTGTTGTTTTGCAGCTAAATGAACTAATAAATCTGAAACACCTATTACTGGGTCCCTTGGGTCTTCACCTATTACTACATTTACTTTAGTTCCGTCTTTTTTAACAACTACTCCATGTAAAGCTAAAGGTAATGCAACCCATTGGTATTTTTTTATTCCGCCATAATAGTGAGTTTCCATCATTGCTAGATTTGTATCTTCATATAATGGATTTTGTTTTAAGTCTAATCTTGGCGAATCTACATGGGATCCAATGATTCTCATTCCCTTTTCTAAAGGTTCTTCTCCAATAAGGAATAAGGCTAAAGACTTATCCTTATTATTAACATAAATTTTATCCCCAGCTTTAATTGTTTCATTATTTTCTATAATTTCATTAAAATCTTTATATCCTAGAGCCTTTGCCATTTCAATGCTTGTTAAAACACATTCTCTTTCAGTTTTACACATTGAAAGAAAATCAATATATCCATCAGAAAATTTAAATAACTCTTCTCTCTTTTCACCTTGATACTTTTCCCAAGAACTTTTCTTTACTTTGTTTTCCATATGAATTCCTCCTATATATTTCCCTACTGTATTATACTATCCATTCTCTTTTCAATTATATCTACTGCTGTTACATCTGACATTAAAGAGTGTCTATAGTTTACAGCTGCTGCTTCAATTATTACAGCAATATTTCTACCAGGACGGACAGGTATTCTCAACTTTTTAACCTTTACACCTAAGATTTCTTCATATTCATTATTCAATCCTAGCCTATCGTAATCGCCATCATCTTTCCAATGTTCAAAATGCATTACAAGGTTAATTTCCTTTTCTGGTGAAATAGAACTTAAGCCATAAAGAGAGGCTACGTCTATAATTCCAATCCCTCTAACTTCAAGCATTCCAATAGTTATTCTAGGAGATTTTCCAATTAATTCTCCGTCTATTTCCCTAATATCTACAGCATCATCTGTTACAAGTCTATGACCTCTTTTTATTAGTTCTAATGCTGTTTCGCTCTTTCCTATTCCGCTTTCTCCTGTTATTACAATTCCAACACCATATACATCTAATAATACGCCATGAATTCTTGTTTCAGGAGCTAGTTGCCCAGCTAGGTAGATAGTTAACATACTTATAAATTTAGTTGTCACTAAATTAGTTCTGATTAACCAAACTTTATTCTCTTTAGCTGCTTTTAACATTTCACTATGAGGTTCCAAATCTCTTGTTATTACCAGGCATTTTAAATTAAAGCTAAAATATTTATCTATCCTCTTCCTTCTTAGATCCATGCCCATATCTTCTAGGAAACTCCATTCAGCTTTTCCTATAACCTGTATTCTCTCAGGTGCAAAATAGTTATAGAATCCAGATAATTGCAATCCTGGTCTATTTACATCATTAACTGCAATTTCTATATTCTTTTCCCCTTCTACTAGGATTTCCATATCAAAATCCTTTATTAACTTTTCAACAGTAACTGACAATAATATCACCCTTTAATTATTTCTTTTTTTTGGTTCAATTTTTTCTAGGTTAGCTCTTAGGCTTCCCGTAATACTATCTATATATATCCTTCTTAACTTTTGTTGTTCTTCTTTTTCTACATCATTTAGTCCTTCTGTTTTACTTTTTTTAGCAAGTTCGTTTATTCTTTTTATTACTTCATCCATATTTATCTTTTCGTAACTCATATATATTTTCCTTTCATTTTTTTAACTCTTTATTATATTTTACCTTCTATTTCCGCCAATATCAACTTATTACATAAAGAATAAATTATAAATATTTTATCCTCTATAATATTCTAAAAAATAAATTCTAGCCTAATTTAATTTTAATTGTTTTTTCTTGTAGAATTACTTCTTTTTTGTAAAATTTTGTTTATATTTGTTTTACATTTTTGTTTTACATTTTTATACTATTTGGTATAATATTGTTATACAAAGAAGCAATTTGTAAATAAATGGAGGTGGATTGAAATGAGCAAAAGATTTAAAAGAAAAATACTAATCCGCAAGAAGTTACTTAACTTTTTATTAGTATATCTTTCCCCTAGAAACAAACTTATTTTATATCTTTCGCAAGATTTAGACAAGCTTATCACCAAAGCACAAAAAAGAACTTATATTAGATACTTAAGAAAAAACTCAATAAATATATTCCTCAATAGAGTAGCTTAATAACATATTATTTAGTCTAAC
>JAAYOT010000186.1 GCA_012520205.1 Clostridiales bacterium | reverse complement strand
TCCTAGTAATTCTACTGTTTCTTTATTTTGCTTTAAGGAACTTAATTTAAGTTTATTTGGAAGCTCTCCTGTAGTTGGAATATTTACCTTAACTGCTTTTCCCTTACTTACTTTTATTTCTACCTTTGCAGTTTCTTGTGATAAATGTACTCCTGTTAATTCTTTTCCTTCATCATCTATAGGGGTTATTTTATATTCTTCCGAAATATTTTCATAAACATCACTTTTATTATCTTGTAAAACCAACCTATCTACCATATTTACATAAGACTCTGCTCCACTTACCTTAACTGATTCTGGAGTAATTGATGAAACTGAGACAAAATATCCATTCCTTGGAACAATATTAATATCAGACTCAACATCCATTGTCTTTTCTAAATAATTATCTATATTTATAGAAACTGTTAATACATTTGTATTTTTAATATTTACTGAAACTGGGTAGTCCACAATTGATACTGGAACTTTATTTACCCCCTTTTTCCATACATATTCACTTAAATCTACCTGCACTTTAAAGTCACTTCTCTTTATTTGATTTATATCACTAGTATTGCCTTCAATCTTTAAAGTAATATATAATTCCTGACCTGGAACTACTGCTAAATTAGAAGATCTTAGTGCATCTTCATTTATTAGCTCAACGGGGATTTTATTTATTTCTGTACTTCTTATTTTATTTTCTACATTAGTTACATAGATCCATAGGGCTACAGATAATATAGTACATATTATTATTACTATTCCTTTATTTTGCTTACCCTTATCCAAGCTTTCACCCTCTCTCCAGCTGACTTAACATTTTTCTTTTCTCTCTTTTTAAGTAAATTTAATAAGATTATTCGTAACCTTTCTGAGTCATAATTTCTTGTTAGTTTTCCATTGATGGCTAGTGAAATTATGCCTGTTTCTTCTGATACTATTATACTTATTGAATCAGATACTTCTGATAATCCTATAGCAGCTCTATGTCTTGTACCTAATTTTTTACTAATCTTATCACTATTGGTTAAGGGTAGTACGCAACCTGAAGCAATTATTCTATCTTTTCTTATTATAGTTGCACCATCATGGAGAGGGGTGTTAACTACAAATATATTTTCTAATAAATTAGATGAAACCTTTGCATCTAAGATAGTTCCTGACCCTAATATCTCTCCTAGCCCTGTTGCTTGTTCAATTACCAATAGAGCTCCTGTTTTACTCTCTGACAAATTTTTTACTGCTGTAACTATTTCATTTATTACCATACTTCTTTCTTCTTGGTCTTCTATATTATAAACTTCATCAAAGGCCCTTCTTCCAATATGCTCTAAAAGTCTTCTAATTTCTGGCTGAAAAATAATAACTACTGATATTAATCCTACTGTTAAAGTTTTATTTAAAATAAAATTTAGAACTTCTAAATTTAATAAATAACTTACTGGTATTAAAAATACCATAAACATTATTCCCTTTAATAATTGTTCAGCCCTAGTATCTCTTATTAGCATATATCCCTTATAAAATATATAAGCAACTACTGCTATATCTAAAATTGATGATATTGATATGTTTTTAATTGTATTTGTAATGAATATACTTATATCTTGCAAAAGAGGCCCCTCCTAATTTTCTATATATTTTAATTATACACCAAATTCATGATATCTTATTACACCACTTTAATACTTTTTCAATTTTAATTTAATTTTAATAATATTCAGTAACTTGTTTCAATATATATATTTATGTAAAGAATTTTATAAGGGGTGATAATCTTTGCATAACTCTTCTAATAATTCTAATAAGATAGATAAATATTTACTTACATCTATATTTGCAGTATTTTTATTTATATTTTTCTTATTTATATTTATTTATAACAATAAACTTAATAATAACCCTTTAGTTGTTATTACTAAAAAATTAAATACCATTAACGAAGAAGTTATAAAAAACTTTTCTAATAATATAGGGGACACCTCTCTACTTAATGATAGTTTAGTAGAAAGTGTAGATCTTCTAAAGAATATTTCTGAAGAAATTGATGCAGATGAAAATAATATTTTTTCTGAAGATAAGGAATTACAGTCCTTATTAAGTAATTCTATAGCATCTAATATATATCTTTATGATAATCTCAATTATCTTATATTAAATTCAAAGGAACTAAACTCCAACTATGACTTAAATAAATTTTTAGCCCTTAGAGATAATTGTATAAATGATTATTCTAATTTAAAGAAGCAATACAACCTTAATTTAAGCTTTATAAATAAGTTAGATAGTTATTCTGGGGAGTACTACAATTATTTAAATGAACTTATTAAAAATAATAGGGATGCTGCTTTTAAGGAAAAACAAGTTAGAAAATTTTTAATAAAGCTTGAGAGTTTAAATAAAGAGATGGATTATTTAAATGAAGATCTAATGCCTGCTATAGATAAAACAAGAGAAGACAATCGTGATTTATCTGTAATTTTAAATGATTTATCTAATAAGGAAGAGAAAGTTGTTACTATAAAGAATGAATTATATTTGATTTCTATCCCGGAAGGATATGATGAAGTATATGTTATCTTAGGAGAATATTTTAACCTTTATGAGATTTATTTAGCTTCTATGAAAAATGCTGTAATTTATGAGAATACTTGTTCAAATTTTGAAAGTTACTCCAATGAGATCATAAAGAAATATGAAAATGCCTCCTTAAAAAGAGATGATGTTTTAGAAGTTTATTCTAATTATTTAAACTTTTTTAAATAATTAGTATAATTCTTTAAAATTCGGCAATACTAATTTTTGATTATTGTAACTAATAGGAGGTTAATTATGAAATATTTTAAAAAAATATTTATCTTTTGTTCTCTCCTAATATTTTCAGCAGAAATGACTACTTTTGCTTCAACTAAAATTGTAACTTATACTAGCGCAAGGAATATAAAAAATATAAATATAAATAAAATATCAAATAATGCATCCTCAGATGCAGACCAGGTAGTTGAGGTTTTTAACTATAATGATGATAAGGTTTATTTAACTGAGCATGACATTGATTTAATGGCACAAGTTGTATATGCTGAAAGTAAGGGAGAACCCTATGAGGGTAAGGTAGCTGTAGCCTCTGTTATTTTAAACAGAGTATTAAGCCCAGGTTTTCCAAATACCATAGAAGGGGTCATTTTTCAACCAAATGCCTTTTCTTGTGTTGTTGACGGAAAAATATCCGTTACCCCAACAGAGGAATGTTATAAGGCTGTTTACGATGCTATAAAAGGAGATGACCCAACAAATGAAGCATTATTCTTTTATAACCCGGAAACAGCAACCTGCTCATGGATGGCAAGTATAGAGAAAACACAGAGCACATCTATTGGAAGACACTTATTCTTTAACACAAAGTAAAGCACAGAGGCACGGCCAGCTGTGAATAGTAAAAGGAACCTTTCTACTCAAAGGTTCCTTTTACTATGGCTTTACCACCTTCAACCAAGACTTTTCCTTTTGCTATAACTAGATCAATATCTAAAGTGTCTTCTTTAACTATAACTAAATCTGCATCTTTTCCTTCTTCTATAGTCCCCTTATTTTCTAAGGCTAATATTTCTGCTGGATTTTTAGTTATAACTCTTATGGCTTTTTCTATGGCTACATTATGGTTCTTTATAGCTTCTTTTACTTCATCGTACAAACTTGATACTTTGCATATTCCAAGCTTTGTTAGGTTTCCCCCTTCATCGTATATTGGCAGACTTCCATTTCCATCTGATGAAAAGGTAATATTATCTATATTAACTTCTCTATCAAGGAGAATTTTTAAGCCTTCACTAGCTCTTACTTCTCCTGGTTCTAAGGAGTCTGGATCTGAGCTTGTGGTTAAGTCTATATATCCGCCTTTTTTAGCATACTCTTCTCCTGCTTTTAATAGTGTTCCGTTTCTATTGATATGAGTTGGTAATAGTTGTTTTGGGGGAATTTCTGTTTCTTCTATAAGTCTAAATAAATAATCTAGTTTTCTTTCCCCATCACCTAAATGGACATTAACTATTCCAGCCTTACCTGATAATATTCCTCCTACCCTGGCCTGTGCTACTGTGTTTGCAAAAGCCTCATAGGTGGGCTGGGAGCTTCTATGGTCTGATAATGCCACCTCTCCAACACCAATTATCTTATCTAACATCATAATATCTACTTGTATACTATCTGTTATAGTTTTAACTGGTATATCATAGGACCCTGTATAGCAAAAGGCTGTTATTCCTTCTTCTTCTAAGGCATTTGCCTTAGCTATTAAACTTCTCATATCTCTACAAACACCATCTGTTCCTATGCAGCCTATAACTGTTGTAATTCCAGCCTTAGTTAAATCTGAAAATTTTATTTCTGGTGTTCTTCTTTTAAATCCACCTTCTCCACCTGCTCCATTTATATGTACATGACTATCTATAAAACCTGGAAAAAGTATTTTATCACTACCATCTATAAGATTAATTTTTATAAAATCTGTTGGAACTTTTATATTATTGTAAATTCCTTGGATTTTTTCTCCACATAATACTAGGTCCTTTATTCCTTCATAGTCTGGGGAATACACCTTTATGCCTTTTATTATGGTCAGCATTTTATCAACTCCTATAATTAGCTGTTTAGTATTTCCTTTATATTATCATTATTATAAATTGACTTTGGATATTTACTTGCTAGCATTTTTGCATATTCTTTGCTTTTTTCAATATTTGTATCCTTATAAATTAAAGCCATTCTATAATAAGCTTCTTCACTATAGTTACCAAAATCATATTTTGATAAGTATTCATCATAATATTTTATTGCATCTTCCTCTTCATTAAGTTTGTCATAGGAAGCAGCTAATAAAAATAATATATCATCATGCAAATGATTATCTCCTGCTGAAGTTAAAGTTACTATTAATAAATCCTTAGCTTCTTTATAATTTTCTTCTTCGAAATAAGTACTTGCCTTTTCGTAATTCTTTTGAATTTCTTCTGGAGTTAACTCAATAATTAAATTATTTCTTTCTTCCTTATTATTCTCTTCAGCTTCTTTATTATTCTCTTCGATTATTGTGCTATTTTCTTCAGTTTTTGTATTGTCTTCCTGGGTTATTTCATTATTTTCTCTTTCCAGAATCTTATTTATTATCCCACTTTTATGGGTAATTGTTATTAGCGCAATGATAGAAACTAATGTTATTAGTGGAACTAATAATCTATTATTAGTTTTTACTTCTAATACATCATTAATTTCCTTATATATATTCTTAGCTGTTGTATTATTTTTATCTATAGATAAAACTTTATTTAAACATAATTTACTATTATCATACTGGCCTTTTCTTAAATAACATAAGGCTAATAGGTTATTTACTTTTATTATATTAAAATCACTTTCATTACATATTAAAAGCCTTTCTATAGCTTCATCTATTGATAAGTTATTTACTAGCTTTTCTGCCTCTATAAGTAATTCTTCTCTATTTGAATCCTTATAAGCATCATTTAAATAGGTCTTTGATATTTGATCATTATTGTAATCCTTATTAATTTTCCAAGTAGCAACAGCCCCATTTAAATCTCCTTTTAAATATAGAAGAAGACCTTTTAAGTTTAAAAGATTTGAATTTTTTAAGCTAATTGAAATTCCTTGTTCACAGACTTCTAAAGCTTTATCTATTTCACCCTTATTATATAAATTTAGCGCCTTATTATAATACTTTTTATTTTCGTCCCTCATAATTACCTCTTTACTATAAATATAATCTTAACTATATCTTTGCAAAATATCATTATTTCTATTATCGTTTTATTTATTAAGTCCCTTAGTGAAAATTTCCAACTCACAGCGCACAGTTAGAATAAACAATTAACTAAAAAAAGTGCTATGCACTTTTACTATAAAGCAATCTATTATTTTAGAATGCTGCTAGTATTTTTGCCATAGCACTTTTTTATGTTTAAATTATTTATTATTCTTGATCTAATATTATTTTCTTAGCTGTTAATATTGATGTTGCACTCATTGAGAATTCATCTAATCCATATTCAACTAATGTTGGTATAGCAGCTTCATCTCCTGCCATTTCTCCACACATTCCAACCCATTTTCCATGTTTATGTGCTCCATCTATAGTCATCTTTATTAATCTTAGTACAGCTGGATGCATTGGGTTATATAGGTATGAAACTTTTTCACTCATTCTGTCTGCAGCTAAAGTATATTGAATTAAGTCGTTAGTTCCTATTGAGAAGAAATCAACGTGCTTAGCTAATTCATCAGCATAAACAGCTGCTGCTGGTATTTCTACCATGATTCCCCATTCTATATCTTCTGAATAAGCAATTCCTTCAGCCTTTAATTCAGCCTTACATTCTTCAACAAAAGCTTTAGCTTGCTTAAATTCTTCTAATCCAGAAATCATTGGGAACATTACTGCAAGTTGTCCATAAACTGAAGCTCTTAGTAAAGCTCTTATTTGAACTCTGAATAAATCTTTTCTATCTAAGCATAGTCTTATAGCTCTGTATCCTAGGAATGGGTTCATTTCTTCTGGTAATGGTAAGTATGGTAGAGTTTTATCTCCTCCGATATCAAGAGTTCTTATAACTACTTTCTTACCTTTCATTGTTTCAAGAACTTTCTTATATGCTTCATATTGTTCTTCTTCAGTTGGTGCAGAATCTCTATCCATGTATAGGAATTCTGTTCTGAATAGTCCAACTCCATCTCCACCATTTGCTAAAACAGCTTCAGCATCTGCTGGTGATCCTATATTTCCGCAAACTTCTATTCTCTTACCTGACTTAGTTACTGTTTCAACTTCAATAAGTTTCTTTAATTCTTCTTGTTCCTTTAAGAACTTTTCTCTTTTAGCTGTATATTCATCGATAACTGATTGTTCTGGATTGATTATACAAATTCCTTCGATACCGTCTAGTATTACTGTATCTCCATTTTTAACTGATGTTGTTATATCTTTAAGTCCAACTATTGCTGGTATTTCTAATGTTCTTGCCATAATAGCTGAGTGAGATGTTCTTCCACCAATATTAGTTAAGAAACCAATAACCTTCCTTCTATCTAATTGAGCTGTATCTGATGGTGTTAAGTCATGAGCAACAATAACTGTATTTTCTTCAACTGAAGCTAAAGCATTTTCGCCTTTTCCAGCTAAATTTGCTATTATTCTCTTTGAAACGTCTTTTATATCAGCAGCTCTTTCTTTCATATATTCATCTTCCATAGCATCAAATATCATTACAAATGTATTTGTAACGCTTTCCACTGCCTTCATAGCGTTTACACTATTTGATTCTATTTCAGCTAACATACCACCAGTAAATTCTGGATCACCTATTAATGTTAGATGAGCTTCAAAAACTTGTGCTTCATGTTCGCCAATTTCTGCTAGAGTTTTTTCCTTAATAGCTGTTAGTTGTTCTTTTGACTTATCCAAAGCTTTTTGTAGAGTTTCTTTTTCTGCTTCTACATTGGAAACCTTAGCATCTGTTATTACTATTTCTTCATGTTCTTGTATAAATACTTTTCCTATTGCATAACCCTTAGATGCAGCTATACCTTTTTTCATTACTGAAATTCCTCCTTAAAATTAGCTATAAATTTTAAAAATTATATTAAGTACTCATCCTTTTTCAAATCATACTGCACTAATTATATCATATTTTTATTATATGTTAACCATAATATTCAGATTTTTTATAATTTTTTCGCTTTTTGTCTTTTTAATCTGGAATTTATTCCTG
>JAAYOT010000185.1 GCA_012520205.1 Clostridiales bacterium | reverse complement strand
GTAAGCTCTAAATTTCTTCTAGAGTTACCGTCTATAGTCATATAGTTAATTATGTCATAATACTCTAAAAGGTTTATATTAGTTAATGCTATTTTTTGAGTATCATATATATACTTTAATAAAACCTTAGATACAGTTTTAGATAAATCATTCAAATTAGCCACACATACTTCTGAAAATTGATTTAACAGTTCTTCATCAGTACAAATGTTTTTAGATATATCTCTTTTTGTAATTAAAGCTGAAGAGATTGATGTAATTTCTGATAATAGTTCTTCGCTTATATTAATATCTACAATGATTTCTTTTGGAGAAATTTTAGTTATTTCATCTAGTAAACTTGCCATTGTAGCAGTAAAGTTTGTTACTTTAAACTCTCCAGTTGATATATCAGAAGAGGCTAAACCATAATAGCCATTTTCTTCAACTATGCACATTAAATATGTATTTTTATATTCACTATCTTCGCTGTTTTCTACATATGTACCAGGGGTAATAACCTTTATAACATCTCTTTTTACTATTCCCTTAGCTGCTGAAGCATCTTCTACCTGTTCACCAATTGCTACCTTATAGCCCTTGCTAATAAGCTTTGCAATATAAGATGAAGCTGCATGAAATGGAATTCCACACATAGGAGCCCTTTCTTCAAGGCCACAGTCTCTTCCTGTTAATACAAGTTCTAACTCTCTAGAGGCTATTTTAGCATCCTCAAAGAACATTTCATAAAAGTCACCTAGTCTAAAAAATAATATACAGTCTTTATAATTTTCTTTTATTTCAAAATATTGTCTCATCATTGGAGTTAACATATTTTATACCTCGCAAACGTTAATTTATATATACCTTGTAATTTAAGGTTTTATAATTATTATACTATAAAATTAAATTTATAAAAAGGAAGAAGCTTTATATGAAAATTTGGAATAATGAAGAATAAAAGCACTATAATCATGGCTATAATTAAGATGTACTATGTGATAAATAATGACCGTAGAAGTGGATGGCTGCGGTGGTTGTACGTTCTCCCACCTTGGGCTATTGATTAATTTTATCAAGGCTTAAGGGGGTGGTATTGGATATGCTTGAAATTACAATAAAAGGTTTGATTGTTATATGGATCATTAATATGATACTAAAACATAATCTTTTTATTTCAACTCTAAAAGTCAAGGTTAAATTTCTAGGGTTGGATATAGTAGTTAATAGCAAAGAGAAAAAGCACCCATCCTCGCAAGATTAGTGCTTTCACCTCTTATTTAACAATATTTAGTTAAAACTCCAATAGCCCAAAACTAAAAACGTTCTAGGATAGCTTAGTGTGACAGCACTAAGCTTTTCTACTTATATATTATTATATCATATTAATCGAAAAATAAACTTATAATTGAGCTATTATATAATTTAAATTTTAATTCAAATATTAAAATTTAGAGTAACACTTGCAAAATATTATATAATTACTGCTACCTTAATTATTTTGTACATTTATAAAATATATATTCACTAAAATATATAATAACAATATCAATTAATTTCTGTAATATAATAATCTCACTACAAAGTTGCCTTTATCATATAGGTTATATTCAATTAGAATATCATTTTTTTCTTTTT
>JAAYOT010000184.1 GCA_012520205.1 Clostridiales bacterium | reverse complement strand
TTTATTATTTCACAATTAGAATTCCTTAAACATATCTCTTTTAACGCCACATACTGGACATTTATCTACATTAGCTCCAATTTCAGTAAAGCCACAAATTGGACAAATATAAATAGTATCATCTCCAATATCCTTACCTTCCTTAGCCTTATCTTGAGCCTCCTTGAATAGTTTTGCATGTATCTTTTCTGCTTCTAAGGCATAGTGGAAAGATCTTTTAGCATCATTTTCTTCTTGGAATTTTGCTGTTTCTAAATATACTGGATACATTTGCTCAATTTCATGTAATTCTCCATCAATAGCGCCTTGAAGATTTTCAACAATATTAGTATGACCAAATACAGCTCCAGCAGTAACAGAAGCATCTCCTACTTGATTTTCCAATACATTAAAATGGTTTTTAGCATGAACCCATTCTGCATATGCTATTCCCCTAAAAAGCCTTCCTATGTTTGGATAACCATCCTTTTCTGCTGAATCTGCCCAAATTGTATATCTCATATGAGCCATACTTTCTCCACCATAAGCTGATCTTAAAAAATCTGCAGTCATTGCATTGTTTAATGCCATTATTAATACACATCCTTTCTTAACACTCATATCTTTATTATTCCAATATTGCCAGTAATAATTCAGTTTCATATTAAAAAAGTTATACATAATTAAATATTAAGGGTTACTCCATTCCTTTTAAGCCAATCATGCCTTATCTTATAATCTGGAAGAATACTCCCTACCTTATTCCAAAAATTCCTTGAATGGTCCTTATGAATCATATGACTCATTTCATGAACTACTATATAGTCTAGTACATGTAAGGGAGCCATAGAAATTCTCCAATTAAATAATAGGTCATTATTATAGGTACAGCTTCCCCATCTTTTCTTTTGTTCCTTTGACTTTATATTTCTAGGTTTAACTTCAAAATATTTCTGATAATGACTTACTCTTTCCCTAACCTTTATTAAGGTCCTTTCCCTATAAAACTTCTCAAGGGCGAGCTTTATTGTTTTTGCATCCCTAGTATAGGTTTTTACTATTAATCTTCCTTCAAGAAGATTAACTTCTATTTTCTTATAAGTATTATTTATATCTAGAAATAATTTATATTCTCTTCCAAGATAAAGATAATATTCTCCATTAACAGCTTCTCTTTTTATCTTATTTTTATTAATAATGCTGACTTCACCTTGCTTTTCTAATATCCACTTTGCCTTTTTTTTAACTATTTCTAGAACTTCCTCCTCTTTTAATAAAGCTGGAGCAATAACAGTCACTTTTCCATCTAACTCCACCTTAATGCTTAATGTTTTTCTTACCCTATAAATAACTTCAAACTCTATATTTTTTGTTTCATATTGAAAGCTTAATTTCATATTTACCTCTTAATTAATAACATAATATATTTTTGTAACCATAATTATATCATTTATTTAAAAGTCTTTTATATTTCATAGGAAAAAAGAAGAACTATAAGACCTTATATTCTTATAGTTCTTCTTTTAGCTGTTTTAGTTTTGACATACACTTTTTAAAATTTGTGAATAAACATGCCACTTCTTGGTTTTGGTTCAAACCAAGTTGATTTTGGCGGCATAGTATTTCCACTATCTGCTATATTCATTATATCATTTATTTCAGTAGAATACATTGAAAAACTTACTTTCATATCTGTATCTGCTCTTTTTTCTAATTCTTCAAGGCCTCTTACTCCTCCAATAAACTCTATTCTGTCAGAAGTTCTAGGATTATCTATGCCTAAAATAGGCTTAAGTAAGTTATTTTGAAGAATTGATACATCTAACTGCTCTATTATATCATTTTCATTAAAGGTACCTTTTTTTGCTTTTAGCAAATACCACTGTTTTTCTAAATACATTCCAAAAGTATGCTTTTCCTCTGGCTCAACTGGTTTAGCACATTTACTTATTTCAAATTTTGCTTCTACTTTTCTTAAAAACTCATCTTTTGTAAGTCCATTTAAATCTTTAACAGTTCTGTTATAAGCTAAAACTTCTAATTCACTATCAGGATAGGTAATTGCTAAAAAGTAGTTAAACTCTTCTTCACCAGTATAATTTTTATTTTCTTGTCTTTTCATATTAGAAACCTTCGCAGCTGAAGCAGATCTATGATGTCCATCTGCAATATATAAATAATCCACAGTTTTGAAAGTTTCTGAAATTTTATCCACATCTTTTTTGTTATTAATTATCCAGACAGTGTGGGTAACTTGGTCTTCGGAAGTAAAATCATATAAAGGTTCCTTTTCCATCCAAGTTTTTATTATATCTGATATTTCTTTATTTTCCCTATAGGTTAAGAATATTGGACTTGTATGAGCCTCTGTCTTATAAAGATGATTAATTCTATCCTTTTCTTTTTCTTCTCTGGTAAGTTCATGCTTTTTTATTATATTATTATTATAATCATCTACAGATACACAGGCCATAAGCCCTACTTGGCTTCTACCCTTAACTTCTTGTTTATATATATAGAAGGAAGGCTCATCATCTTGAATATATAAGCCCCTTTCTATCATTTTATCTAAATTATCCTTTGCTTTTTCATAAACAGCATCGCTATAGACGTCTATACCTTCTGGTAAGTCTACTTCTGCCCTATCAACATGTAAAAAGGAATAAGGGTTCTTCTCAACCATTTTTCTAGCCTCTTTTTCATCCATTACATCATAAGGCAATGATGCTATTTTACTTGCGTGCTCCTTTACTGGCCTTAAAGCCTTAAAGGGTCTTACTACTGCCATACAAATCCTCCTTAGTATTAGTTAATTAAAAAATTCATTTATTACTGAAACAACTTCTTCTCCAATTCTTTCTTGTGCTTCTTTTGTAGATGCTCCAATGTGAGGTGTGCAGCTAACTCTTGGATGCTTAACTAAACCTTCATTTGTATTAGGCTCAACCTCAAAAACATCTATTCCCGCTCCAGATACCCTTCCTGAATCTAAGGCTTCTAAAAGAGCGTCTTCATCTACTACCTTTCCCCTTGCACAATTTACTATATATGCTCCTTCTTTAATTATGCTAAACTCTTCCTTTCCTATTAAATATCCCTTACTTTCATCGTAAGGAACATGTAAGGAAAGGAAGTCAGATACCTTTAATAAATCCTCTAATTCGTAATATTGAAATTTAGCGTCATCTACCCTTCCAAAGCTGTCATTATATATAACCTTCATTCCCAAAGCTTCAGCCTTAGTTGCAAGGGTTTTTCCTATTCTACCCATTCCAACTATTCCAAGGGTTTTTCCTGCAATTTCAACGCCCTTATATTCTTTCTTGTTCCATTCACCTCTTCTCATGGTGTAATTTGAAGTTCCAAGAAATCTTGCCACTGCAAACATATGGGCAATTGCAAGTTCTGCTACAGAATTAGAACTAGCATTAGGAGTATTTCTAACAGCTACTCCATATTTCTCTGCTGCCTCTAAATCTATATTATCAACACCAACCCCAGCCCTAACTATAAGCTTTAATTTTCCTAAGGCAGCTTTTTCTAATATATCTTTAGTTACTTTTGTTGCTGATCTTACTACTAAACAATCATAGTTTTTTAATTCATCCCCAAGGACATCTTTTTCATAATGTTTTGAAACAACCTCAAATCCTAAGTTCTTTAGCTCTTCTATTGCTTTTTCTTCTAATCCATCATTTAATAATATTCTTATCAAAAGGATCCCCCCTATACGTATCTATAAATATACTAATTATTTATTTATGCTAATAAGAGTTTAGATATTACTCTAAACTCTTTATAAATAATCCAATTAAATTTATTGCTTATTGCTAATGCCCCTAATTTAAGCCCAAAATATCATTAATATTAACAAGTAACTCTTCTAAATCTTCCATAGTGCAGTCTGCCATATGGGCAATTCTAAAAGTCTTATCTTTTAAGCTTCCATATCCATTGGATATAGTGAAACCTCTATTTCCTAATTCCTTGTTTAATTCTGCTACATCGATATTTCTAATATTTTTTATTGTAGTTAGTGTATTTGATAAATGATTTTCATCTGCAAATAAATCAAAATACTTTTTAGCCCAATTTCTAACTACTTTTGCAAGTTCTAAATGTCTATTAAATCTGTTTTCTAATCCTTCTTTGTTAAGGATATAATCTAGCTGATAATCTAATGCAAACATATGAGAAATTGATGGAGTTGAAGGATATTGATAATCCTTTTTTTGAATGTAGTTATATAATGATAATAAATCTAGATAAGTTCCCCTATTTTCAACCTTTTCTGCTCTCTCTTTAGCCTTTTGTGAAAAAGTGCATAAAGATATTCCTGGTGGAAGACCTAAAGCCTTCTGAGATGAAGTTACACAAATATCTATGCCCCATTTGTCAACTTCTATCTTTGATCCAGCTGCCGAGCTTACAGCATCCACTATAAATACAATATCATCATATTTCTTAACAACTTCTCCAATTTCATCTAAAGGATTCATGACTCCTGTTGATGTTTCATTATGAGTTACCGCTATTAAGTCATATTTACCTGTTTTTAAAACATCATCTACCATTTCTGCACTAACAGCCTGTCCCATTTCAACTTCAAATAAATCTGCTGGAACGTTATTTGAAATGGCCATATTGTACCATCTTTTTCCGAAAGCCCCTACGGAAAATACAGCAGCTCTTTTTGCAGTACAGGATCTTATAGAGCCCTCCATAAGACCACTACCGGATGTAGTTGAAAGTAGAATTTCACTGTTAGTAAAAAATACTTTTCTTAAATTATTGCTTATTCTTCTTTGTAAGGAAGAAGCTTCCCTGCTACGATGGCCAATCAAAGGCTTTGCCATTTGTTCTAAGACTTCTGGCCTAACTTCAACTGGTCCGGGAATAAACAATTTTTTATGCATAATATCCCCCCATTTATTTTTTGCTTTTTGCTAATGCCTTATTGTTATTGTTAATTCTACTACTTTTTAGAATTATAAACAACCTTTTTTTATTAATTTCTTAAAATTATACAATTTCTCGAAAATAATATTACTTAACATTTTACTTTTTTATTAACATATCATTTTTAGTATATATTTTTTATTATATTGTTAAAATAAAATCACTTTTGTGCTTTATCAGACAAAACCAAAATTGTATTAATTAAACAGAATAATGATAAAAATATAAGGACGATTTACAGTTAGCTGAAAATCATCCCTATTCTATATTATGTACTATTGCTTATTTATTGCTTATTTTTTTCAAAGTATCCCTTATTTCTGTTAACAGTTCTTCTTCCCTTGTTGGTTTACTTGGCTCTGAAGGAGTTATAACTTTCTTTTCTTTCTTTTTTGAGTTTATTTTACTTATGAATTTCACAAATATAAATACAGAAAGAGAAATAATGAGAAAATCAACTACATTTTGAATAAAGCTTCCATATTTCAATACTACTGCTTCTTTTCCATCCATTGCTGGCTTTAACACATAAGATAAGGTTGCAAAATTAACTCCACCCAAAAGTACTCCTATAGCAGGCATTATTATATCGTTAACTAAGGAAGTTACTATTTTATTAAAAGCTCTACCTATAATAACCCCTACTGCTAGATCTATAACATTTCCTTTCATTGCAAAGTCCTTGAACTCTTTTATAAATCCTCGGCCCTTTTCCTTTGTTTCCATTCTACCACTCCTCTCTAAATCCATAGCTTAAATCTAAAACTGATTCTGTTTCCCTGCAATACTTAATACATAAACATTGTCCTAATACTCTTGGGCACTTATAACATAAACACTTTTTATCATTTCCATCACAAGATTTTTTATACTCTGGGCAATACTTACAATTAACACCACTTCCAACTGGCATAATACTATCCCCTCCCTTAAGATATTCTAATGTATATAATAATTCATAATCAATAAAGTAACAACTTTTTATTAAAGCCATATAATGATTACATAGAAGAGGCTTTTCACTCATTGACTGATTTGAAAACTTCTAACTCCCATCTATAAACTTATTAAAATTTTATTAGTTCCCTTCTCTCAATAAAAGGAGCCTGTTCATTAAAATTTATAATGAACAGGCTCCTTTTATAGTTAAGTAATTCTTTACTATATAAAATGAAGTTGTGAAATTTCTTTTAAAAGAATAATTGAAATATTATCAGTAAAATTACTCCTGGTATTCCTAAAAATCCAGCAATTAGCGCAGTTACCGCATTAATAGCTATAGAAAATCCTAAATAGGATCCTAGTATATTTGCTAAATATAGCAAGACTAATCCCACTATTCCATTTATTATAATTTTAATTGGCCATTTTAGAATTTTTATTACAATAATTAATAATACTAATCCTATTAAACCATATAGTATAGTTTCCATTAAACCGCTCCCCCCTTAGTTTATAATATGCAGTATTTTCTATCTATATTATTTCTAGTTTCTTTAAATGTTTCTTTTTAGCTATTGATAGTAAATAATCAAATCTATTTCGTGCTGCATTTTCACTATTAATTGCAAGTTCTATTAACTGAGGATCACTTACAGAATTAAATAATGTCCTAGCCACTTCTAATTCTACAATTGCTTCATTAATAGAATTAAGCAATTCAATATCTTCTTCTGTGTATTGCTGTTCTTTTTCTTCTTCCCTATGCTGATCTTTAAATTTTCCCTTATTATTACTAAAATAATCAAATAAAACCTTTAAAATAAATTTTCTATCCATACCAATCCTCCTGAATATTATATCTAAATTTTTCCCATTTTTTAGAAAAATATTCATTTGGATTTTACTTCTTACATAAGAGGTGCAAAAACTCTTAAAATAGCTGTAATGAATCTATTTGACAGTCTTTCTTTCCTACAATCTTCAATAGAAATTTCTTGTGACTTGGATAAAATATTAAAAAAGTCCTCTTTAATTTCCTTTACCGATTTAGTTTTGTATAATAAAACACCACATTCAAAGTGAAGATATAAACTTCTATAATCCATATTAATAGTTCCAACTACTCCAATTTCATCATCTGATACAAAGGTCTTGGAATGTATGAATCCTGGAGTATATTCATAAATTTTTACACCGGATTTTAAAAGCTGGGGATAATAAGCTCTGGTTACTCTATGAACATACCACTTATCAGGAATATGAGGTGTAACAATTCTAACATCAATTCCACTTTTTGCAGCAACTGTTAAGGCTGTTACAAGCTCATTATCTACTATTAAATAAGGAGTTACTATATAAACATAGTCCTTAGCCTTGTTTATAATGTTTAAATAAACATTTTCTCCAACAGCTTCATCATCTAATGGACTATCCCCATAGGGCTGAACATATCCATCACATTCAAAACTTCCAGTGTAGTTAATATGAGGTTTATATTTTTCATATTCAATTTCTTCTCCTGATGTAAATTTCCAAACTTGTAGAAACATCATTGTAACCTTCCATACTGCATCTCCTTTAAGCATTACAGATGCATCTTTCCAATAACCAAATCTTTCTCTTTCATTTATATATTCATCAGCTAGGTTTATTCCACCTATAAAGGCAGTGTGCCCATCTATTACTGTTATTTTTCTATGATCTCTGTTATTCATTATTACAGATAAAAAGGGTACGAAGGGGTTAAATACCACTGTTTTAATTCCCTTTTCTCTTAATTTCTCATAATACTTATAATGCAATGTTGTAAGACATCCCATATCATCATATATAAGTCTTACATCTACACCTTGACTTACCTTTTCTTCAAGTATCTCTAAAATCTCATCCCACATTTTCCCTTCTTCTATTATAAAATATTCAAGAAGGATATAATGTCTTGCTTTTTTAAGTTCTTCTACTAAAACCCTGAAAAATTCTTCTCCTGGAGATAAATACTCTGTAATTGTATTTTTATAGATAGGACTAGAAGCATAATCTTTTAAGTATTTAGCCTGATTATAAAAATGTTTATCTTTATTATATATTTCCTTTAATACTTCTTCATCTTGATCAAGTAAATATTCTGTTTCATTATGGATTTTCAGAATTTTTTCTCTGAACCTTTTCGTAGTTTTCTTTAAACCAAAAATAAGATAAAATAGCCCTCCAAAAACAGGGAAGGATAGAACTGGTATTGTCCATGCCAACTTATATGATGGATTATCCTCTGCACTGACTATGTACACTACAACAAATAGGCTAATTAAGGTAAGTATTGAATATACGTATACAAAGGAATCTGCAATTTTCCATATTCCGATAGTTAAAAATAAAAGTTGAAGTAAAATTAAGAGTGTAACTATAAACATTCTGCTAAATAAAAACTTTATTACTCTAATAAATCATCACCACACTATTTATTTTATTTCTTTTCTTCCCTCTAATGCCTTTGAAAGAGTTACTTCATCTGCATATTCTAGATCCCCTCCAACAGGAATACCTGATGCTATTCTTGTTACCTTTACATCTAAAGGTTTTAATATTCTTGCTATATACATAGCTGTAGCTTCCCCCTCAATGTTAGGGTTTGTTGCTAATATTACTTCTTTAATATCTGCGCTCATCCTTGCTACAAGTTCTCTTATTCTTATATCTTGAGGACCTCTTCCCTGCATAGGCGAAAGACTACCATGAAGCACATGATAAACACCATTGTATTCCTTAACCTTTTCTACAGTCATTATATCCTTAGGCTGCTCAACTACACAAATAGTTTCCTTATCCCTGCTTGGATTACCACAAATTGCACAAGGATCCTTATCTGTAAAGTTTCCGCATATTGAGCAGTACTTTATTGTTCCCCTTGCCTTTACAAGTGCATCTGCAAATTCTTTAACCTCATCCTCCGGAAGATTTAATATGTGCATTGTTAATCTTTGAGCTGTTTTTTGTCCTACACTTGGAAGTTTCGCAAATTCTTCTATCAGTTTTTCTATTGCAACTGGATAAAAATCCATAATATCACCCTTCCTTATTACAAAAAGGCGAAATAACTTCGCCTTTACCTCTTCTTTTATATTTAATACTTTGTTTAACTTTTAAAATAATCCTGGTATATTCATTCCACCAGTTAATTTACCCATTGTGCTTGCTGTTTCTTCTTCTGCTTTTCTTAAGGCTTCATTTACTGCACTTAGAACTAGATCCTCTAACATTTCAACATCATCTGGATCTAATACTTCTGGTTTTATGCTAACTGAAATTAATTCTTTTTTACCATTTGCTTTTACAATTACAGCTCCACCACCTACTGAAGCTTCAAATTCCTTAGTTTCAAGTTTCTTCTGCATTTCTTCCATTTCTCTTTGAAGTTTTTGAGCTTGCTTCATTAGGTTATTCATGTTTCCTCCGCCGAATCCGCCTGGAAATCCTCCTCTTGCCATAAAAAATCCTCCTTTATAATAATTAATTTTTAAAATAAATTATTTTCTTACTTTTATATATTATCATTTATTCATGTGATTTTCATTGTTATTTATATTAATTTTCAAATTATTCATCTAAAATATCAACTATATCTGAACCTAGTTTTTCTAATATAATATCTTCTGTTGATTTTTCATCATTTGAATCATTTTCAACAACAAATACTACCTTTATCTTTTCCCTAAATACTTCCGATAATACTTCTGTAATAACGGTCATATTTTCAGGTTTTTCTAACCTATCCTTATTAAATTTATATTGTTCTTCATATTCAATAGTTAGGACTCCATTTTGGCATTGAACTGGCTTACCTGTAACTATTGATGCGTAAATAATCATTTTTCTTCTTGCTTTAAATTTTTCTAAAATATCCTGCCAGGATCTTTGTACATCGCTTAGGGTTACTTTTGAATGCTCATTTAGCACTTCATTATTCCTTACTTGCTTTACAGGATTTTTAGGAGTATTAGCTAAATTAGCTTCCTTTCTAACTTCGGCCCTTTTTCCATTACTTACGGGAACTTCCTTAGCTGGAGCTGCTGTAATAACTCCTCTTTTTAGTTTTTCTTCTAAGTTATTTAATCTAGATAAAATAACTTCATTTGATGTGTCATATTCAATTTTACACATTTTTATTATGGCAAGTTCTAAGTATATTCTGGCTTGTTTGCTAAGTTTAGCATCATTTTCAGCCTCTTGAAGTATTCTTATGCATCTCATGGCTTCTTCGGCCCTTACCTTACTTGCCTGTTCTTTTATTAGAGTAATATTTTCCTCAGACATATCAAGAACTTCTTCTGGATTATTAGTTACCTTAACCATAAGAATATTTCTATAGTGACTTATTAAATCCTTAATGAATAAATATATATCTTTTCCGCTATTTACTACATCATCAACTACATTAATTGACTTTTCTATATTTCTTTGAATTATTCCATTTGCTAGGTTAAATAAATTATCATTTGTTACTAAACCTAACATATTTAAAAGTATGTCATATTGTACTGCGCCATTCCCCATAGATATAGCCTGATCTAAGATACTTAAGGCATCTCTCATAGCCCCATCGGAAACTCTTGCAATAAGGTTTAAACTTTTTTCATCAGCAATAACGTTTTGATTTTTTATAATTGTTCTTAATCTTCCTGTTATTTCATCATAATTGATTCTTTTGAAATCAAACCTTTGACATCTTGAAAGAATAGTTATTGGAAGCTTTTGAGGGTCTGTTGTTGCTAATATGAAAATTACATTTTTAGGAGGCTCTTCTAAGGTTTTTAGGAATGCATTAACAGCACCTGTTGACAGCATGTGAACCTCATCCATTATATAAACCTTATACTTTGCTTCTTGAGGTGGATATTTTACATCGTCTATAATATCTCTAATTTTATCAATACCATTGTTTGAAGCTGCATCTAGTTCTGTTACATCTATTGCTAATCCATCATTGATTTTCTTGCACATAGAACATTCATTGCAAGGTTCTCCATCCTTTAATTCTAAGCAATTTAATGCCTTAGATAAGACCTTTGCTGTACTAGTCTTACCTGTTCCCCTTGTTCCGCAAAAAAGATATGCATGAGCAATTCTATTATTTAATATTTGATTTTTTAAGGTTGTAGTTATATGTTCCTGACCTACTACATCATTAAAGTTTCTAGGTCTCCATTCTCTATATAAAGCTGTATATCCCATGTCTCATATCCTTCCTTGCTTATTTTTTCTTATAATTATATTATAGACTAAAGTTTTTCAATTAACAATTAAGGGTCAGTAATTTACAACTGCCAATTGAAAAAGTGCTGTGTACTTTTTTGTACAACAGCACCTGCCTAATCAATTTATATTAACCTCTTTTTTAAGAAATCCTACAATACTAATTATTAATCCAGAAATCATTAAAGCATACTCTATACCAAGTAAACTACTATCTGGATCAATAGCTGCAAGGCCACCAAAAAGTATTAATGAAATACCTAAAAGCATAACTTTAATGGGTGAATATTTTTTAAACAAAGAAGAAATTATATTAAAAAATAATCCTAAAAATAATGCTATTGCTACTAATATAAGTACTGTTTTAAACATGTTAAATCACCTCAATACAATTTATTTATTAAATTGTATCAAAGTTAATTATCCTTTTCTATGCTTTTACTAAACATATTATATTGTATTAATCCAGCTTATTAATTTATCTTTATCTTCTTCCCTTGATTCATCAAGCATAAGTACTGCTAGTACAGGCAGCCATTCTAAAATATCTTGCTTACACCTCTTAGATTTACTTGAATAGATTTCTAGATATAAGTTTGCCATTTCTTCATCAAGAAGATTTAAAAACATATAGGTTTTGCAGGCATCAGCATATTGACTTCCATTTGCTGCTTTAATCCAATTAATCACAAAGTACTCATTGTTATCTTTCATAATATTGAAGGGATGAAAATCACCATGGCACAGCTCCGTACCTATATACATTAGATTGATTATCTTTTCCAATAAACTTTCCTATCTCCCTCATTTTTATCCCCTTATAATATTTAATGATTTACTAATTGCTAACTATAATCAATTATACTACATTTTGTAATAATATTACTTAATTTTTTATAATTTTAATTATAATTTTTTATATTTTTTTAGAGATTGATAAATTGAAATTTTATAGTAAAATTAATATAACTAATTTTAAGGAGGGATTAAATTGAGTTTATATGATAAACAATATTTAGCCATTATTGAAAACATATTGGAAAATGGGTATTATGCCAACAATAGAACTGGAATGCCTACATACAAGCTACCTCATCAAATAATGCAGTTTGATTTACAAAAAGAGTTTCCTATACTAACAACTAAAAAGGTTGCATTTAAAACAGCTATAAAGGAAATGCTATGGATATATAGAGATCAATCAAATGATGTAACAAAACTGCAAGAACAAAATGTTCACATTTGGGATGAATGGGTAGATGAAAATAACACTATAGGTAAGGCTTATGGTTATCAAATAGCAAAATTTAAGCAAGTAGATAAGCTTATTGATACATTAAAAAATAACCCACAAGATAGAAGAATGATTATGTCAATGTGGAATATTGAAGACTTACCTGAAATGACATTACAACCTTGCTGCTACCAAACACTATGGGACGTAACAGATGGAAAACTAAATTGCATGTTAATTCAGCGTTCACATGAAAAGAGCGCCCTTAGATAGTAATATCTATTGAAAACCCTGCTAAACGGGGGAAATCCATACTTGCATGGATAATCCCGTGCTAAGTACTTATTATCAAATATTCATATATAGGATTGAATCGATATGGAAAAACTTATTGGTGTTTATATTATAAAACATAAAATTACTAATAAATTTTATGTTGGTCATTCAGTTGACATATACCAAAGATTTAATTCTCATAAAAGCTATTTAAAACGCGGAATACATCACTGTATTTATCTTCAACGTGCTTGGGATAAATATGGCGAAGATAACTTTGATTTTATAATAATAAAATTATATAACTCTGAATTAGATAGCATAGAACTAGAACAATACTATATAAATAACTTTAAGGACTCTTTATATAATGTTGCTGATAATGCTAATTTTGGTGGCGACTTGTTATCCAATAACCCTAATAAAACGAAAATAATTCGTGCAAGAGTTATTTCCCAAAAAGAAAGACTTTCAAAAATGACAGAATCCGAAAGAATTGAAAAATTTGCTCGCAAAGGGACAAAAAATGGAATGTATGGAAAAACACATTCAGAAAGAGTAAAAAGAATAATATCAGAGAAAAACAAAGGTAGCTGCCCTGTTAATAAAGGCAAAACCTTAGAAGAAAGTGTGGGAAAAACTAGAGCTACTGAAATTAAGAGAGCATTATCTGACTATGCCAAAAACAGAGTTAAAGATAAGAATCCATTTTACGGGAAACATCATAGCGACAAAACAAAATCAAAGCTTAGAGAAGCTATGTTAGGAAGGAAACCTGTAAATATGAAAAAAGTTAAAATCGATAATAAAATATATCCTAGTGTTACAGAAGCATCTAGAGACCTGAACGTAACACCTGCAACTATAATTTATCGAATAAAATCAAAAAACTATCCGAACTATGAATATTATGATATTAAGTAAAATGCCTAACGACTATCGAAAGCATATTTAATAGATTAAAATCTATTAAATAGAAGCAAGTAGAGTACCCCTCAAGCTATTGGAGGTCACTTTGACAGGTGAGGAAACGGGAAACGCAGGGAGTCCTTTAATAAATATTTTAGGACTGTGATATAGTCTTTTCTGTATAGTAATATACAGCAGCTTATAAAAATAAGCGGATAGAGTGTAGCGAGCTCTATTGAAAATTTAGTCAGGAGACATGCCATTAGGAGTTCCATTCAACACAAGCCAGTATGCTGTTTTAGTTCACTTAATTGCTCAAGTAACTAATTTAAAACCTGGTTTATTTACTCACGTAATAAACAATGCCCATATTTATGAAAATCAGCTTGAAGGAATGAAACTTCAGTTAAGTAGAAAAGATCAAGCTTTTGAAGCACCAAAACTTTGGATAAATCCACAAATTAAAAACTTCTATGACTTTACTGTTGATGACATTAAGCTTATTGATTATAAACATCATGATCCAATTAAAATGGAGGTATCTGTTTAATGTTATCAATAATAGTTGCCAAAGCAAGTAATAATGTTATTGGTGGAAATAATGACCTCTTATGGCGTATTCCACAGGATCTAAAAAGATTTAAGGAAATAACAACTGGTCATACAATAATTATGGGAAGAAAAACCTTTGAATCACTACCTAGGGTTTTACCTAATAGAAAGCATATAGTAATAACCAGAGACAAGAACTTTAAAGTTGATTCTGATATGGTTCATATAGTTAATGATATTTCTTCTGTTTTAGATAAATTTAAAGATTCTGATGAGGAAGCTTTTGTAATTGGTGGTGGAGAAATTTATAAATTACTACTTCCTTATTGTAAAAAACTTTACTTAACAAGGGTTTATAAAGATTTTGATGGAGATACTGTATTTCCTAATTTAAATTTAGACCAATGGAATATTATAAATAAGTCTGAAGTCTTTATTAACGAAGAGGATAATTTAGAATTTGATTTTATTGACTTAATAAGAAAATAAAAAACAAAGAAAACGAGGGTTTCCAATTTGGAACACCCTCGCTTTCTTTGTCCTATTGTATGTTAATCCTATTGAAGAGTAACCTAATTTTAATAAATTTTTTAATTTACTAAATTTGTCCTATTCTAAACATTAAAAAAACCCTTCTAACTAGAAAGGTCAGAAAACTTATAAAACCGTGCACCTAGCTTTGACAGTAATCTATAGACGTTACTATGCAGTTAGCTCTGGCAAGATTGATCCATATCACACGCAGTAATTGCTTATCGCTGCTTCCTTCCGGACCTGACGAGGTTCACACACTTACGTCGTATGGGACCTTACCATCAACACCACTTACATAGGCAGGCTCTATAGACTAAAGCCTAGGCTAGGAATTCAACCCCACTATAGCGGATTGTGGGTTACAGGGCACCGCTAACTCCCCATCTAGCACGGCATTGGCGGAGAGAAGGGGATTTGAACCCCTGATAGAGTTGCCCCTATACACGCTTTCCAGGCGTGCTCCTTCAGCCACTCGGACATCTCTCCATAATATATAGCAATATTAAATTTGGCTACTGCTATATATTATCACATCCCTTTTTATATTGCAACCTTTATAAATACAGTAGTTTTTTGTTAATAATGAACTTTTTTTCTTTTTATCCATAGAATTAATATTATTCCAAGTATTATTGATATTACACTTACTATTTGAGCTGTTCTTAAACCAAAAACCATTAAACTATCAGTTCTTAAGCCTTCAATAAAGAACCTTCCGATGGAATATAATATTCCATAGCCTGCTAATACTATTCCACTATCCTTTTCCTTCTTTTTAAGGGCCAATGTTACTAAAACTATACAAACTAATAGGTTCCAAATAGACTCATATAGAAAAGTTGGATGATAATAAGCTCCATTTATGTACATCCCATTTTGGATAAACTCAGGAAATTTACTTATAAATTCTTTTGAAACTTCTCCTCCATGAGCCTCTTGATTCATGAAGTTTCCCCATCTTCCTATAGCTTGCGCTAAAATAACCCCAGGCATTATTACATCAACATATTTAAGAAAACTTATCTTTCTACGTCTTGTAAATAAATATCCTGCAATTAAAGCACCTATTACTCCCCCATGTATGGCCATTCCACCATTTCTTATATTTATAGCATCTATAAAGGAATTATAATCTTCTAATTCAAAAATTACAAAATATAATCTTGCTGAAATTATTGATACTGGAAATACTATTAAGAAAGCATCAACTATTACTTCAAAGTCCAAGCCTCTTTTCTTGGCTAAAAAATTTGCTAATACTAAAGCTGCTACAACACCACAGGATATTATTATTCCATACCACATAATTGGCATTCCAAACACTTCAAAAGCCACTGGATTCATATTTATCACCTAACCTTTATTTATTGTAAAATACATGCTCTTATTATAGTTTATTATTAGTCCTATTTCTAGTATTATAAAAAAAATCCGTAACTAACTTACTACAATTTTCATTATAGAGCCAATTTACTTGAACATACCAATTAAAAATCTTGTAATCTATCAAGTTAATTGCAGATCCACAAGCCCCCATGTCTCTATTAAAAGTTCCTATGTAAAGCTTAGATATTCGACTTTGAGCTATTGCTGATGCACACATTGGACATGGTTCCAGGGTAACATACATTTCGGCACCTTGAAGCCTCCAATTACCTACTTTTTTACAAGCCTCTTCTATAGCTAAAATTTCCGCATGAGCAGTTGGCCTATTTAAAGTTTCCTTTAAATTATGGGCCCTAGATAAAATCTTTCCATCTTTAACAATAACAGCTCCAACAGGAACCTCTCCCTTATTATATGCAATTTCAGCCTCTTCTAATGCTATATCAATATACTCCATAAACCTTTCCTTTCCACAAAAAAGAGATGTAACACAACCATAAGTTATGAAACAACCCAAACTTTTCAATTAACACTTTGTGATTAACAATTAACAATTTATTTGTAGAATTTCAGCAAAGCTGAAATTCCTCTTTAACTGAAACCTGAAAATTGAAACCTGAAAACTGGTTACGTGAATATTCTCACCTTTTTAACCCTATTTCTCTCTACCTCTTCTACAACAAGTCTAATATTATTATATTTAACTTCTTCCTTTTCCCTCGGAACTCTTCCTAGTTCCCCCATCACTAAACCACCTATAGAATCAAATTCTTCTGATTCCATATTAACTCCTATAAGCTCGGATATATCATCTAGTTTAGCACTTCCAGAAACTATATATTCATCTTCTTTTACTACTATTATCTCATCATCTTTTTCCTTATCATATTCGTCTTCTATTTCTCCAACAATTTCTTCAACTAAATCTTCTATAGTTACTATGCCAACAGTACCACCATATTCATCTAATACTACTGACATATGATTTCTTGTTTTCTTCATTTCATTTAATAACTCAGATATTTTTTTATACTCAAAGGTGTAATATGGTTCTCTTATATAATCTAATATGTTAAAACTTTCACCTGGATTATCAACTATAATAAGATCCTTTACTCCTAATATTCCTATAATATCATCTATCTTATCCTTATATACTGGTATCCTTGAAAATTGTTCCCTTTTAATAACTTCTATAACATCTTCATAGGCGGCATCAGAAGGCAGTGCTACAATATCAACTCTTTGAACCATAACATCTTTAACTTGAGAATCAGCAAATTCTATAACATTAAAAATCATTTCCTTTTCAACATCTTCAAGAACCCCTTGTTCCTCGCTAACACCTACTATTGTTTTTATTTCTTCTTCCGTTATAAATTGTTCCCTATAGCTTGATTCTCCACCTAGGATTTTTATTAATAAGCCAGAAGCTGCTGTAAAAACTGAAACTATTGGCTTTAATATTACCACTAAAACACTTATAGGCTTTATTACTATTAAAGCAATTTTTTCCGAATGGAGTTTTGCTAAAGATTTTGGTGTTATTTCTCCAAATATAAGTACCAAAACTGTCATAACTATAGTTACAACTCCTATTGAACCTTCTCCAAAAGAAGAAATTGCAATTGAGGTTGCTATTGATGAAGCAGCGATATTAACTATATTATTTCCTATTAAAATAACACCTAATATTTTACCGGGATCCTCTAATAGCTTTTCTATTTGCCTAGCTCCCCTTACTCCTTCATCTACCATATGCCTTATCCTTATTTTGCTTAATGCCATTAAGGCAGTTTCTGACATAGAGAAGAACCCTGATAAAATTAATAATGCTGCTAGTAATATTATCTGCCACGTGTAACTATCCAAACAATCCCACACTCCTAAAATAAATATATCCTTATATAATTATTATACCATATTTTAGGATTAATTCCTTTTATCAATAAATAAAAGTCCACAAGTTTTTTCTTAAAACTTGTGGACTTTCCTGGTATCCCCAACAGGGATCGAACCTGTATCTGTCCCTTAGGAGGGGACTGTTCTATCCATTGAACTATGGAGACATATTTTATTTCTTTTTATAATTTTATATTATAATAATATTAAAAATATGTCAATATTTTATAAAGTCATATTTTTTATACTATATTAACTTTTATACTATATTAACTTTTATACTAATAAACTTTGATATATACTTAACTTATGGAAATTATAGTTCAATTATACTTGGGAGGATGGAATTATATGATTAGATCGATTATTTGGTATTTATTCTTTTTTATAACCTTATTAATTAGTATGCCTTGGGCTTTAAGAGTAAAGATGCTAGATAAAAAGGGATTAACTGAAAAGAAAGATAAACTTGTGGACAAGGTTACTAAAATTTGGGCTAATAGTCTTTTAAAATTGGCTGGAGTTAAGGTTAATGTTCACGGCTTAGAGAATATCCCTAAAGACAAAACAGTTTTATTTATTGGAAACCATCAAGGAAACTTTGATATTCCAATTTTTATTTCAAAGATACCTACATTAAAAGGATTTATTTCTAAAGTTGAGGTTGAAAAAATTCCTGGAATAGCAACTTGGATGAATCATATGAATTGTGTTTTTATGGATAGAAGCAGTCTTAGAAAATCTAGTGAAGCCATAATTAAAGGAATAAAAATTTTAAAAGGAGGTCACTCCTTAGTTATTTTCCCAGAAGGAACAAGAAGTAAGGGTGATAAGATGGGTGAATTTAAGGCTGGTAGCTTTAAACTTGCTACAAAATCTAAGGTTCCAATAGTTCCTGTTACGATTAGTGGATCTTATAAGATTATGGAAACTAATAAAAAAACATGGATCATAAAACCTTCTACCGTTGACCTTTATATTCATAAACCAGTAGAAACTTCAAATTTATCAAAGGAAGAGCAAGATGAACTTCCTAAAAAAGTTAAAGAAATTATAGCTGGTAAACTTTTATCTAATACAAAATAAAATGTTATTATTTTCTTTTGAAATTCAAGAATAGATTTTTGCAAAATATATTAAACTATATATGTACAAGTATAAGTTTAATTATATTTTGTAGAAGTCTAATTTTTTGATTTTAATTTTTTCTTGGGTAAATTACTTCTTTATAACATTAATTCTTCCTTTATAAACTAGTAATTATACAAATTAACATTTGTAACCCTTTAAATATACATTTTATTACATGGACTTAAAAATAACTTGTTTTCCTAGGAAATA
>JAAYOT010000183.1 GCA_012520205.1 Clostridiales bacterium | reverse complement strand
TAAATATAAATGCCCATTTGTAATAAGAGGCCTCATATACCTGTAAATATAAGTCATCCATAAGGTTCTTATATGATACCCATCAACATCGGCATCACTCATAATTATTATTTTATCGTATTTTAAGTCCTCTTCTTTATAATTATCTAATGTTCCAGTTCCAATTGCTGTATTAAATATTTTTAACTCCTCTGAAGCCAATACATTTTCAAGCTTTTGCTTTTCAGTGTTCATAATTTTACCCTTAGATGGCATTATTGTTTGGAATCTTCTATCTCTAGCCTGCTTTGCAGAACCACCTGCAGAATCTCCTTCCACTACAATAAATTCTGTTACAGAACTATCTCTTAAAGAGCATACTGCAACCTTACCAACTAAAGGTGCTGCACCCTTACCAACTTTTCTTTTCTCTGCCTCATTTATTTTTTTAATTTTCTCTCTTCTTTGAGCTGCTTGAAGAGCGTTATTTATTATCATTGTAGCAGTTTCTTTATTATCTTCTATCCATTCACTAAAGCCTGTATAGGATAAGTCATTCATCATAGTATAGGCTTCACTGCTGCCAAGTTTAGTTTTTGTCTGTCCTTCAAATATAGGATTGCTTATTTTTATCCTAACAATAGCTGTCATTCCTTCTCTTAAGTCATCACCTTCAAATTCCTTATCCTTTTCTTTAATAAGGCCCAGTTTCTTTGCTCCTTCTTTAAAAGCTCTTGTCATTCCAGTTTTAAATCCTGTTTCATGAGTTCCAGATTCAGTTGTAGGAATGTTATTAACATAACTTGCTATATGCTCAGTGGTTGAGTCTGTGAATTGAACACATACTTCACCAAACATTTTTATATCATTAATAACCTTTTCTCCGTCAAAATATATTGGTTTCTGATGTACAGCAGTTTTACTTTCATTTAAATATTCAATAAAATCTAAAAGCCCATTTTCTGAGTAATAAGTTTTTCTAAATTCCTCTTCTTTTCTTAAATCTATTAATTCTAAATGCATTCCTTTATTTTGGAAAGCTAATTCTTGTAGTCTTTCATCTATAACATCAACATTAAAATCTATAGTTGAAAATACATCTTTATCAGGCATAAAAGTAATTTTACTTCCTGTTTTTGTTGTTTTACCTACTATTTCAAGTTTTGTAACTGGTGTTCCTGGCATATCCTTTTTAACTTCTTCATCATAGGCATAGGCAAATCTTTGTTTATATATATTGCCATTTTGATGAACTTCAACTTCTAGCCAAGAAGATAAGGCATTTACTACTGCTGCTCCAACACCATGAAGTCCTCCAGAAGTTTTATAATTCTTATTATTAAATTTACCACCAGTATGTAATTCGGTAAATACCATTTCTACTCCTGATTTCTTCTTTACTGGATGTATTCCTGTAGGAATCCCTCTACCATTATCTCTTATTGTTATGCTTTTATCTTTATTAATAGTAATGCTTGCTTTATCTCCATATCCATTAGATATTTCATCTATAGCATTATCTAATATTTCCCATACACAATGATGTAAGCCTTTTGTTCCTGTAGAGCCTATATACATCCCAGGCCTTACTCTTACTGGTTCCAACTTTTCAAGGGAAGTTAAATCCGTGACATCATAATTTTTCTTTAACTCATCGCTCATACAAACCTCCAAATACTTTTACATCTTTTTCTTTAATGTTAATTTCAATAATTTTTATTTTAACATAATTAAATCCTAAATAAAAATATAAACCATTTCCTTCAATAAATCAAACATTAGTTCGCTATGCTCAAAAAATAAAAGCGAGGGTTTCCCCTCACTTTTAATGCATATCAAGAATTTCTACATTTCTAACATGTTTCGTCGGATTCCATTCCTTATTATTCTTCCTAATTATACCTTCCACAGTTATTGGCACCCATGTTAAAGTATAGAAAGAATATAGAAGAAATCTAATAAAGAACTTTAATTTCTCTTTTCCTAATATAAGAAAAACAGAAATTAGGAATAATATATTAAAGGATATCTCCATTAATAAAAATTGTCCACGATTATTCAATCCCTTTAAAAACATAGGAAGAATAAGTGTACTAATTGCATAAAATACAAACATAATAAAAAATCCAACTGATATTTTCTTATCTAATTTAAGTATTAATGGTGTCATTAAGAATTGGATTAATGTAATTAACATTAATATTCTATTTCCTACTAAATAATTCATTACAAATATAGAATCACCAACAGGCAATGAGCTTGCAATATAACTTAATAAAGCTGAAACAGCCATTGCTATGGTTATAAAGGGCTGGATAACATATAATGCACAATCTAGTACATATCCTTTTCTTTCTTTTAATCCCTTCTTTACTAGCTTTGTGAAATATCTAGTAGCTACATCAGCAAAGCCTTGCATCCATCTTCTTCTTTGTACCCAAGATTGTTTTAAAGTAAGAGGTTTTTCATCATATATTATGGCATCGTGAGCCCAGCCCACTTTTTCTCCATTTAAAATCATCTTACAAGTAAATTCTAAATCTTCTGTTAAACACTTAGCTCCCCAACCAAATTTTTTTAGGACTTTTGTATCAATAGCAAATCCTGTTCCACCTATTTGGTTAGATAAGCCTATATTTGCTCTTGCTAATTGATACATTCTGTTTTGTGTCCAAAAAGCTATTGAATAAGATGAAGTAATCCATGAATCATTAGGATTTTTACTCTCAATATATCCTTGTACAACTTTATAACCTGATTGCATCTTTGAATTTATTTCTTTACACCAACTCTTTGAAACTACATTATCTGCATCAAAGATAGCCACCGCATCATATTTTTTTTGCATTTTAAATATTTTGCTAAACATCCATTCTAATGCAACGCCTTTACCTTTTTCTACTTTGTTAAATCTCTCATAAACATTTACTCCATATTGCCTAGCAATCTTAGCTGTATTATCAGTACAATTATCTGCTATAACGAAAACATCGAAAAGTTCCCTTGGATAATCCTGATTTAATAAACTCTCTATTAACTTACCAATTACTATTTCTTCATTATGAGCTGCAACTATAAGGGCAAACTTATTTTTAGGCATGTAATTCTTTTTTTCTGTTTTCCTATGTAATCCAAAAAAAGATAAAATAAAATAATACATCATAATAATAAATACAATAATCTGGAATACAGTGGTTACAGAAAAAATAATCTTTTCCATTATATCAACTCCTATATAAAATGCGAAATTTGCTATTTTTACAAATTTTCTTCACACCCTTATCTAATATATTCCTATATATATAAAAAATCAAGTGTATAAATCTTAATTTTTGCTTAATTATCCCTTAATAATTAGACTTGCCTTTCAAAATAATGGATAAGAATATAATTTCTCATCTATTTCCTATTTTGTTGGAAATAAACTTTTCTATAACTTTAATATTTTTACCCTTATAATGCCTATAAATTAATAAGGCAGTTATTATTCCTACTAATGTTCCAGATATTATATCTAACATTGTATCTATTAATCCTCCTGCCTGGGAATCTAAACCAAAGAGTAAATCGGTAGTAAACTCCCATATTTCCCAAAGAGCAGCAGCAGCTATTGAAAATATGCTTACAAAGATTGCAGATACATTAGGTTTAATTCCCTTTCTTACTTTTTCATTAAATAGCTCTAGAAATAGGATATACCCTATTATTGATGTTAAAAATCCAGAAGATAAGTGTAGAAACTTATCATAATATAAAATAGAATAGAAACTCCATACATTTCCTAGATACATAGAAATAAAAATAAATCCTAAAATCATATAATATGCTATTATATAACCTTTTAAAAAGGATTTTGCATATACTAAGCGAGCTCCTATTATTGATAGGAAAATCAAAACAATTCTTATT
>JAAYOT010000182.1 GCA_012520205.1 Clostridiales bacterium | reverse complement strand
GTTATTATTTCCTTCCTGCTTATTGAAGGACTTTGTCCAAGAGCAGAATTAATAATAAGGGCTGGTGTTGTTATCTTTAATATTAATTCTGAAAAGTAATCTTTTTTTGCTTATATTTTTTATAATTATGTACTTATATTAATAGCAAAGATATTATAAGGGGAATAGTAATAATAGATAATATTGTAGTAATAAAAACACCTGATGAAGCAGATTTAATATTTTTATTATATTGATTTGCAAACATTACTATCATTGAAGCAGTGGGTAAAGCTGCTGATACAGTTAAAAATCCAATTATTATTTCATCTTTAAAAATTAAATTAGATAAAAAGTAAATAATAAAAGGCATTGCTATTAGCTTTATTGCAGATAAAATATAAATCTTTGAATCACTAAATACATCCTTTATTGGTATTAAAGCTAAAGATGATCCTATTAGCATCATTGATATTGGAACTGTAGCTCCCCCTACTAGACTAAAGGCATCCTTAATAACCGCTGGAAACTTAAAGTCAAATAAGAATATTATTAAGGCAATAACTGCAGATATAATACCTGGGTTTATTAAGATCTTCCAATCAATAGAGTTTTTATTTTGATCCTTTGATGAATTCGCATCTTTAGTTCTATCTTTTTGAAATTGATATACCCCATAGGAATAAATTAATATATTAAAGGGCATGTGTAATATAGAGAAAGAAAATATTGCGTTTTCTCCATAAATTGCACTTAAAATTGGATATCCCATAAAAGTTGCATTAACAAAAACGAGCATTAATTCATATATAGCTCCATTTTCATTATTCAATCTAAATACCTTTATAATTAATTTAGAAATTATGATTAAAGTCAAATATAATATAACTCCAGCAAAAAGCATATTAAATATTTCTTTCTTATCACCTGTCTGCTCGCTATTTAAAACTGAGCTAATAATTAAGGCTGGGGAGGTTATTTTTAATACTAAATCTGATAATTTAGCATTGCTATTCTTATCTAAAATTCCCTTTTTATTTGCTACATATCCTACAATTATTACTATAAATAAAACTAGCATTGTTTCTATTAGTGCATCAATATTCATTAGTTTATCTCCTTTTCAAAAGCTATTCTTTTTACCTTTCCTTCTAAATATATAACTCCACAATATTTAAAGTTATTCTTCTTTAGCAGTCTTTGCATTGATAGGTTATCTTCATGAGTATCAATCTTAATACTTTTTATAGCCCTTTCTTTGCAAATTTCTTCTATTCTTTTTAATATTATAGAAGCAATATTTTTACCTTTCATTTCTTCTGTTACGGCTATTCTATGTATTACTGCATATTCATTGTCAGTTAACCAGCTTCCTTCATAAATCTCATTATATGTTGCTTCTCCGTCAAAAGATAAAGCAACAGTTGCAATGACTTTATCATTATCCGTCAGAACATAACTATATCCATTTAATATATCTTTCCTAATAGCATCTTCATTTGGATATCCATTCTGCCACTGATCTATTTTCATTTCTTTAAAGTAATCTTGTGCTTCTTTAATTATTTTCATAATATCCTTAATATCTTTTTCCTTTGATTTCCTTAGCTTCATGATTATTTCCTTTCTAAAATTTTAATCACATTCATTTATTATACCTTAATCATAACTATATATAAATATCTATTCTTAAATTCAATTAATTTTTATAAACTTTCTTCAAAGTAAATTTATACCATAATATACAAGTTATTGTATTATTTGAATAATTATATTATTGTGTTATAGCTATTATTAAGTCTTGGTGGGGTGCTTTTTGAAACGTATTGAAAAAATATATAATATCCTAGAGAATTTTTTGAAAAAACCCTAAGCATAAAATTAAAAGATGATATTAGGGAAATAACTAATATCCAAGCCTTACTCAATAAAAAAGAAAAAATTGAAGCTAAATCTCCCTTTAACTATTTAATTGGACATGTTAAAGGCTCTTTTACTGGAGCAGATAATAATACAGAAGGAATTATACAAAAAGCTGATGGTGGAATATTGTTTTTAGATGAAATTCATAGACTTCCACCTGAAGGACAAGATAGAATTGGTCGAATTTCTATTTAGGAAGGAAGCCCAAAGGATAAATAAACCAATAAAAATATCAGCAGAAGCAGTAAAAGCTTTTATAGAAAGAATTAGTTGATAATATAATAAATACAATAGCAGATTATAATATTACCGTGATTCCTGTTGGAGTTAAAGACGTTAATAGATCTATAAATGAAATATTAAAATCAAATAAATGACTCATGTAGCCTGTGCCCTAGAAAGAATCATATTAAATAATGAATTAATATATAACGGAAAAAGAAATCCCCTAGACAAATTATATTTTGATACACTTAAACATGCCAATTTAGTATTTAAAAAATCTTTATCCATAGAATTATCAGAAGACGAGCTATATTACATGGTTGATATTATTAAAGAGTATCAACTTACTGATACTTTTAATGCTTATGTAACAGAAATCCCCAAAAATTAGTATCAATTTTTATTTTATCTTTATCAAATAAAAATTTTATATTTATATAAAGTGCCAATTATGCTAGTTCAGATGAAAATTTTAACTCTGATACACATAATTGGCAACTTTTTTGCTATATATAATAGTGAAGAAATTTAAGGAAGGAGATTATATTAATTGATAGCAGTAATCATAGCAACTCATGGATCATTTTCAAAAGAGCTATTAAAATCCTCTGAAATGATTTTTGGAAAACAAAAAAATGTTGCTACTATATCCTTTGTAGCAGGTGAAGGCACTGATGATTTAATTGAAAAATACAATAAGCTCTTAAATGAGTTGGATTGCAGTGATGGAGCTTTAATTATGGTTGATATTTTTGGAGGAAGCCCCTTTAATGCAGCTAGTATGATAGCATTAAAAAATGAAAAAATAGAACTAATAACAGGCACTAACCTTCCTATGCTATTAGAGGTTTTTGCAGCTAAAGATACTGTCACAATTAAAGAATTAGTTGAAATTGCTGAAAATGCTGGCAAAGAGTCAGTTAAAAAATTATTAAAAAGTAATGAACAAAATATAAAGGAGGATGAATTATAATGAAAATTGCTTTAGCAAGAATTGACGACAGACTTATACATGGACAAGTTGTTACTGTATGGTCTAAAGTGACCAAATGTAACAGAATCATTGTTTGTAACGATGATAT
>JAAYOT010000181.1 GCA_012520205.1 Clostridiales bacterium | reverse complement strand
TTTTGAATTTCAATTATTCTCTTTTCTTCTTCTATCTTTCTTGCCATTTCTCTCATTTCAGTAACATCTTGAATTGTTCCACATATTGAAATTGCTTTACCCTTATTATCAAAGGTAGTTTCTGTTAGGCAGTAGATATCTCTTATTTTCCCATCAGCTCTTATAATACGATATTCATCTGCTATGTACTCTTCTTTAGGGGGATTTATAAAATAATTAACTATTTTATATGAGTCTTCTGGGTGAACAAATTTTGATATATATTCATAGCTACCATCATAATCCTTTTTTGAAACACCATAGATTTCAAACATTCCTTCAGACCAATGCTGTGTTCCCTTCTCTAAATCAAGCTCCCAACTTCCTATTTTAGATATATGTTGGGCTTGAATAAGATCCCTATTCTTTTTTTCCAAGTCTATTTTTAATAATTCATTTTCTGTTATGTCCTGAGTTATTCCTATAATTCCAACTACCTTATTATCTTTATCAAATAGTGGCTCTCCCTTAACTAAGGCATATTTATTCATTCCATTTTCTTGGAGTATTCTAACTTTAATTTTAAAAGCCTTACCTGCCATACACTGAATTCCAACATCTTCTAAAAGACTCCTATCTTCCGGATGAATTATTTTCTCATAACTTTTTACATCTTTTTTTAATACTAAAGGATCAATATTATAAATTTTATAAACTTCCTCAGATATAAAAATCTCATCTTTTATAGCATCATATTTAAACCTTCCTACTCCTGCTACTTTTTGTGACTCTTTTAAATCCTGCCCTAATTCCATTAAATTCTTTTCTAAAAGTTTATTTCTAGTAATATCTTGAATAGTACCTATTATTTTAATTGGTTTTTTATTCTGATTAAATAATACTTTTGCTTTTTTCTTTACATATTTCTCTCTACCACTGGCTGTAATAATACGAATCTCTATATTATATTTATTGCCTTTAAGAGCCTCTTCATACGCTTTTATAACTACTTCCTTATCCTGGGGATGAATAAAATCAAGAAATCTTTCATATTTTCCATCTATATATTCTGGTGTAACTTCTATTATCTTATATATTTCTTCAGTACATAATAGCTCATCATTTTCAATATCATATGTCCAACTACCTACAGAAAGAATCCCTTGTGTATGTATAACATTTTCTTCTAAAATATCTAATCTTTTTTCTACTTCCCCTCTTTTAAGATTATTTCTTTTTTTATTTTCATCTTTCGCTAGAATATTTCTGAATATCGTAGTTATAAGCTACCCCTCCTATTCTCATTATTTAATTACATTATATATCAAATATAAATTATCGACAATTACCAAAAACAAAGCTTTATTACATTTTAAAACATTTTTTTCAAAAAAATAATAGATAGATTGCTAAAAACCTATCTATTATCTTAATATTTTTAATATTTTTTAATTTTTTTCAACAAAATTTTTATTATTCATATAATCCATAAACTTCGCTTATATTCTGAACGAAAATAATTCCATTTCCTGGCTTTTCTATTTCAAGTTCTTCTTTTATTGAAGAAATTATATCTTCTGTTTTGTCACTTTTTGATATTATTAATACTATTTCTTTTTCCGGTTCAATTTCTATTGCAAAAACTTTACTTGTTTCATGAATTCCAGATCCTCTTGCATTTATTATTGTACCACCTTTTGATCCGGCTTTTGTAGCTGCATCTATTACATCTTCTGCTTTCCCTCTATCAACAATTACAGTTATAGAATGATACATGGTATTCTCTGCCCCTCTTTCTTCTTTCTTTTTATTACATTTACAACTCCTTGTTCCAGCAATGCCACAAATAGATGTTGTAAAGGCTATTCCATGATTAGGTTTTTCAAGTTTAAAATCCTTGTTTAATTTTTCTAAAGCTGCTTCTGCTATTTCCTTATCTGCTGCCATAAGAACAATTTCTTTTCTTACATCAGATAAGCCTAAATAATCTAAGATTTTACTATTGACTGTTCCCTTACCTAAGAGAATAGTTCCTCCAGAAACATTGTATTGTTTAGCCTTCTTTAATATCTTACTTCCTAACCCAAAATTTACTATAAAACAAATAAGTTCTGGCTGCTCTAACTTGGTATTAAGCAACATCGCTTTCCACCCCTCCCTTTTTAGATTTAGTTTTAAAAACAAAACCTAATATTTGTAATGCAATTATTGGTGCCATAGCAACCATAGCAATCATTCCAAAACCGTCAATTAATACATCTGCACTTTCAATAGCATCTGCTGCTCCCTGTGCAAAAGCTAGTATAAATGTTGCTGTCATTGGTCCTGATGCAACACCTCCCGAATCAAAGGCCATACCCACAAATAGTTTAGGAACATAATAGCTCATTATAATAGAAATTATATATCCTGGTAATAGATAATGCCATAATTGAATTTCGGGAACCATTATTCTTATCATAGATAAGGCTACTGCAAATCCTACACCTATTGAAAGGAAAATTAAGACAACTTTTCTTTTAACATATCCACTTGTAACATCTTCAATTTGATGGGTTAATACATAAACGGCAGGCTCTGCAAGTATTGTAACAAGACCTAAAGCAAATCCTACAATAACAAGATATACTTTATTATCCAAGGATGCTATTTTATAACCTACTACAGTACCTAAATCCATGAATCCAGCATTTACTCCAACTAAAAATATAACTAATCCTATAAAGGTAAATAAAACTCCAAATAGAATTTTTCTAACAGATTTTTTAGATAGCTTAAAACTAATCTTTTGGAAGATAAGAAAAATAATTAATATAGGTGCTAAAGCTAATATTATTTCAAATGATATTTGAGGAATCTTCTCAATAAAAGGTGCAATTATTGATTCTGATACTTCTGTATCTACTTCAAGAGTTGCAGTAATTCTATCTGTTTTAGATAAAATACTCATTATCATAACTGCTATTATTGCTCCTGAAGACGCTATTCCAACTAATCCAAAACTGTCTTTTTCTGAAGATTTACTATCCTTTTTTAAATGTGATACCCCCATGGCAAGAGCCAACATAAAAGGAACTGTTAAAGCTCCAGTAGTGGCACCAGAAGCATCGAAGGATATTGCTAAAAATTCTGGTGAAGTAAATATTGAAAGTATTAAAATAATACCATATATAAAGGTCAATAATTTATACAATGGAAAATTATATAATATTCTTCCTAAACCTAAAGAAAGCATAAAAGCTATTCCTATAGAAACGATCATTACTATAAGCCATTTTGATACGACTCCCGAGCTTACAAAGGAGACTTGTGCTCCTAAAATATGAAGATCTGGTTCAGCTATTGAAATGAAAAATCCAAGTATTAATCCCGCAATTATTACAATTAAAAATTTATTTGTTTTTGCTAGGGTACTCCCCATTATATTTCCTATAGGTGTTATTCCAATATCTACACCAGCTAAAAATATTGATAAGCCTATAATAATTAATGCTGCTCCTATTAAAAATCTAAGTAATAAGGGCCTTTCTATTGGTATAATTGTAAAATGTAGTATTAATACTATTATCGTTATTGGTAGTACTGCCAATAGTACTTCTTTTAATTTTTCTGTAACTAAATTCAAATATGTATCATCCCCTTTTTATTATATTATTTATATTAGATTAATTTTAATTTTTGTATTTAACTATTTAATTATACTATACTTTTTATTAAAAACCTTGCAAATTTCTCCTCCTTCTTAAATCTTCACAGAATATTCACAAAAATACAAATAAAGTAGGCTATCAGCTGAAATACTACAGCAATAGCCTACTTTATTTATATTTCTTTTATAATTAATTCATTAACACTACGTTTTGGAACATAATGATTTCCTTTATTGTCCCTATAGTACTTAATACTACCATCTTCCTTTGCATCTTCTATTATTACATTTTCCTTTGGATATCCTAAGGCAATAACTAATGCAATATCAAAGTTATGGTCAATATTAAGATTTTCTGTTAATTTGGTCCTATTAATGGATGCTATTATACAGCATCCAAGGCCTTGCTCTACTGCTCCAAGACATATAGTTTGAGCAGAAATACCTTCATCTACACTTTGCTTTTGAGTTATGGACTTATCTCTAAGCATAATAATATACCCTGCAGGGCGCTCACCTTCAATAGGACCATCCCAATCTTTTAAGTATCCAGCCCAGTTCAAAGTTTCATATACCTTTCTATTCATTTCTTCTTCAGAAATTAAGATATATTTAAGAGGCTGAAGGTTTGCTGCACTTGGTGTAAGTCTTGCTAACTCTATAAGTTCTTTCAATTGATCCCTTGTAATTTTCTTATCATTATAAAAGCGCCTGTAACTTCTATTTTTCTTTAATAAATCTTTTAACATAACGCACCCCAATTCAATTTTCAATTTACACTTTAGCTTAGTTCTATCCTTCCAGCATTCAAGTCATAATAACGTCCTTTTTCCTTCATTAAAGCTTCATGATTTCCACGTTCTATAATTTCACCCTGTTCTAGCACCATTATTGCATTAGAATCGCGAACTGTTGATAATCTATGGGCAATGACAAAGGTCGTTCTACCTTCCATTAATTTATCCATACCTTCTGAAATTAACTTTTCTGTTCTTGTATCTACAGATGATGTAGCTTCATCAAGAATAAGTATAGTTGGATCTGCTACTGCTGCTCTTGCTATGGATAGTAACTGGCGTTCACCCTGGGATAGGTTATGACCATCTTCAGTAAGGATTGTATCATAGCCCTGAGGTAGATTTTTTATAAAGTAATGGGCATTAGCAAGCTTTGCTGCTTCTTTTACTTCTTCATCACTTGCATCCAGTCTTCCGTATCTAATATTATCTGAAATTGTTCCTTCAAATAAATGGACATCTTGAAGAACTATGCTCATTGTACTTCTTAAGTCCTCTTTATTAATGCGTCTAATATCTATTCCATCGTAAAATACAGTACCATCACTTATTTCATAAAATCTATTAATAAGGTTGGTTATGGTTGTTTTACCAGCACCAGTTGATCCTACAAAGGCAATTTTTTGACCTGGTTTTGCAAAAAGGTTAATATTTTTTAGTACTTTCTGGCCTGGAAGATAGCCAAAATCCACATTTTCAAAGGTTATATCTCCTCTAAGATCTACTTCATCATATCCACCATTTTTCTTTGGAACCTTCCAGTAAGCAGTGCCATCTGCTTTTCTAACAAGGGTAACATCACCTTCATCAATTTCTACCTTTTCATCTAATACTTTAAATATTCTTTCTGCACCTGCTAGAGCTGCAAATAAGGTATTAAGCTGATTGGAAACTTGAGTTATTGGTCTAGAAATTGTTCTTGTATATTGTAAGAAGGATGCAATATTACCTATACTTAATTTGTTCATCATTACTAAAAATGCACCAGCCATTGATATAAGGGCATATAAAACATAAGCTAAATTTCCCATTATAGGAAGAAGCATAACACCATAAGTAGCTGCACTACTACTTGCCTTACGAAGGTCTTCATTTTTCTTATCAAAAGTATTAATAGCTCTTTCCTCATAGTTGAATACTTTAACTACCTTTTGACCTGACATCATTTCTTCTATATATCCATTCATGTCAGCTAAGGCAGCTTGTTGAGCACGAAAATACTTTGTTGATCTTTTCCCAACATATTTTGTAAAGATGAGCATAACCACAAGCATAATTACTACTACTATTGTAAGGAGGGGACTTAAAAATAACATCATAATAAAGGTTCCAACAACAGTTATTACTGATACAGTAATTTGTGGTATCCCTTGCTCAAAAGCCTGGTTAAGCATATCTACGTCATTAGTAAAGGTAGACATCAAATCCCCATGGGAGTTTCTATCAAAATACGAAATTGGCAGCTTTTCCATATGTGAAAACATATCTTCACGAATTTTATGAATAGTCCTTTGGGCTAACCTTGCCATAAATAAGTTTCCTAAGTATTCGCTTATAGAAATAACTATTACTAACATTCCCATTATAATAAGGTATTTTATAAATATTCTCATGCCATCCCCTTTAACTAAGGTATCTATAATAGGGCTTAGCATAGCATTAGTTCCTATTTGTGCAATGGAGCTTAATATAATAAATATTATCCCCCACACCAATAATATTTTATTAAATTTTAAATAAGAAAATAATCTTTTTATTGTTTTTCCTGTATTATCTGGGCGCAGTTGACGGTGTTTACTCATTCTCCAACCACCCCTTTCTTTTGTGATTCATGTATTTCTTTATAAATTGGAGATATATTCATTAAGGTTTCATGGTCTCCAAAGGACTCTATTTTACCTTCATTCATTACAATGATTCTATCAGCATGCTGAATTGAAGAAATTCTTTGAGCAATGATAATTGTAGTTATATGTCCCAGTTCCTCTTTAAATGCTCTTTGAATCTTTGCATCAGTAGTCATATCTACTGCACTTGTTGAATCATCTAAAATTAATATCTTAGGTGATTTTAACAAGGCCCTTGCAATACTTAATCTTTGCTTTTGGCCACCTGAGAAGTTATCCCCACCTTGTTCAACCCTATGGTCCAATCCATCTTTATACTTTGAAACAAATTCCCAAGCTTGTGCTTGCTTAAGTGCATTTATTATTTCTTCATCTGTTGCATTTTCATTACCCCACTTCATATTTTCACGAAGGGTTCCTGAAAATAGGGTATTTTTTTGTAATACAAATGCTACTTGATCACGTAAGGATTTAATATCATAATTTCTTACATCTACACCACCAACAATAACTTCCCCTTCTGTTACATCATATAACCTTGGTATAAGCTGTACTAATGTAGTTTTTGATGATCCTGTAGAGCCAATAATTCCAAGAACTTCTCCAGATTTTATATTAAAGTCTATATCCCTTAATGTTCTTTCCTTACTTCCAGGATAAATAAAGTTTACCTTTTTAAAACTAATAGAACCATCTTTTAATTCCTTTATAGGCTCTGATATTTCTTTAATTTCTGATTCTGTCTCTAATACTTCTATAATTCTACCTCCCGATGCAATGCCACGCATTAGCTGCATAAGGAAAAAGGCCATTAGCATAAGTGCCATTAAAACTTGTATTATATAAGTAATAAAGGAAATTAACTCTCCACTTCCCATGGTACCTGCTGTTACCTGCTGTCCACCAAACCATAGTACTGCAATTATAGTTGAAAAAACTATAAGATTAAAAGCAGGCATTAAGGTAACAACAAGAGAAATAGCCTTAAGAGCAGTATCCCTTACTGAATCATTTCTTTCTTTAAATCTTTTTTCTTCATGCTTTTGTCTATTGAAGGATTTTACCACCCTTATCCCTATTAAATTTTCTTGAATAATTGCATTTACCCTATCAATCTTAGTTTGAAGCAGTTTAAATAATGGTCTCGCTTTTATCATTACTACTGCTATAATAATTGCAGTAAGGGGTAATACAACCATAAATATTTTGGCCAGGGATGGATTTATTTTAAAGGCCATAATAAGGGCAAATAATAGTAAGAAAGGTGCTCTTATAGCCATACGCAAACTCATCATAGCAACCTGACCTAAAGTATTACAATCATTTGTAAGTCTTGTTATAAGTGATGAAACTGAGAATTTATCTAAATTAGCAAAGGAAAAACCTTGAATTTTTCTAAATATTTCTCCTCTAATTTCTGCAGCAAATCCGTAACCTGCCCTAGCACCATAATGTGAACTCATCACACCAAAAGTCATACCTAATAAGGCAGATATAACCATAATAAGCCCAATTTTTATAATATAATTTATATCTCTATTTACTATTCCTATATCAACTATAAAAGCCATAAGATATGGAATAATTATATCTGCTAAAACTTCAAGTATCATAAGTATGGGGCTTAAAATAGCAAATACTTTATATTTCTTCATAAATGGTAATAGTTTTTTCAAAATATCCCTCCTATTCTGCTAATTTTAAAACCTTTTTAGTTTTTCATATTATCTAGGTTATTATTTATTTTAAATAAAAAATTACCTAATTTTATTAGTTCATCTTGGCTAAATTCATTAAACATTTCTCTATATATATTAGGCAAACTATCTCTGTAATCATCTATAATAGATTTACCTAACCTTGTTAAAACTAACCTCCTATATCTCATATCTGATTCTAAAGGGATTTGCTCAAGTATATTCAACTTTAATAATTTCTTTATTGAAGTACTAACAGCTCCTTCTGTAACTTTAATTTCTTTAGCAATATCCTTTTGGCTTATCTCAGGATTTTTCTCTATAATTATAGCAATATGTAGAAGCCCAAGGGTTAAACCATATTCATCTATTTTTTTCTGCATTAACTGGGTTACCCTGTGGTAAATCTTCTTAAAATGCATGACTAAATCTGTTTCAATCATGATTACCTCCTAATACTTTAGCGTTAAACTAATAATGCTTTAATGTTAAACTATTAAGATTTTGTTGTCAATCTTTCTGAAAAGTAATCCTTTATATTGTTTTCAAAAATTTAATATTCTTCTCCTTATTTTTACCAAAAAAAGAACCTCCAATATCTATTGAAGATTCCTTTCTTTATTTAATAATAAAATATTACAACTTAATATAAATTATTTTTCTCTACCTTATCTATAACAACATTAATGCCCTACTTAACAAAATCAATTGCCTCCGTTTCACTTCTTCCCTTATGTTTAACTTCATTTTCTCCTTTCCTTGCAATTGCTTTAAACGGGTATTCCTTTTCACTATTTTTTATAACTTCTATTTCATATCCTCTATATTCATTCATAATATGTACCCCCTTACATTATAATTATATTTTAAATTATCAGAATATTCAATCTATTATTGCTATAAATTATGACTATATAATTTTATAGTTTGCAAGGAGGTATAAAATTATTCATAAATAATAATAATTCCCGAAAGTGTAACAGGACCTGGCCCCATTACACTTTC
>JAAYOT010000180.1 GCA_012520205.1 Clostridiales bacterium | reverse complement strand
TTCAGTTTTCAGGTTTCAGTTTATAGTTCATGGTGCACAGTTCACAGTTTAGGATGAAATTACTAGCTAATTTCTAAAATATAAGTTATTTACAAAACTGCGGACTGTGGTTTGTGAACCGTAAACTAGTTAAAATACTTGATTTTTATATTACTGAGAATATATATTTCTTATAATCTTCAAAGCTTCCTTCTTCTATCATTGCACCCTTGTTTATTTTCTTGCTTATAAAATTATATTCTGATGAACCATAGTTAAATTTAGGGCTAGATACTAGTAAGCTTGTTTCTGTTACACTATATGTAACCTTCTTTAGGGCTAACTCTTTTATAAATTCAAAGAAGTCATTTGCTTTTTCTAAGTTTCCTTCGGATGCTAGGGTAAGTCCAAACTTAAATAGTTTATATCCACCTATTAAAGGAACCATTACTCCATTTTTTATAAAAGATGTTTGTTGCATATTGTGAAAATACTTTACATCTCCAAAAGCTAAAGTTTTAAATTGTGTATTTATTTCTAAACCTTCTATATTTATTTTTTCAAGCTTAGTCACAATTTTTTCCCAAACTTTAGACTCTTCACTTCTGCTATATCTTATTTCTGTTTGAAATTTTTCAAATGCATTTTCTGCATCTATATCTTTAAATACTTCTCTTCCATTTACAATAACTCTATATTCATTATCTTCATATATTAATTCAATTTTATCATTCATTTTTATATCCTCACTTTCGTATATTATTACTTAATAATAATTATTAATTACTATTATAGCATATTATCTTTAGTAATTACAATATTTTTCCTACTTTTTATTTTTTAATTTGTTATTTTTAAATAGTATTTTAGCACCAGGTAAAATTATCTTGAAGGTATCTTCTTCTAAAGAATTAATAAATTTTACCCTGCCTATTTCTGCAAAGGCTTTTTTAATTCTTGTAAAACCTCCTCCATTATTTAAAAATCTCTTATTATTATCTATAGTTATTAATTTTTCATAAAGCCACATATTTCTTTTAGTTACTTTGCTAACTCTATTTGATTTACTTTCTTCAATTAGAGTACCAGGGCTAACTATTAAGATTGAGTTATATCTTATATGAACTTCAATTATTCTATTTATTGCAGAATATTTTCTATATAAAACTGCATTCTTAATAGCTTCTATTATTGCAGACACTGGGTATTTTTCACCTAATATTTTCCTTACTACTTCTTCTGCCTTATCTACCATATCTAGAATATTTCCTTGTATAATGCTTACTTCATCAATATCATTATTTACCTTATTAATTATTTTTATCATATTATGGGGAAGAAAAATGCTATTTTCCTTTGAAAAAACTAATAACCCTCCTAAGGTACAACATATTTTTCCTTCCTCCCCTTCCCTATGGGTTATTCCTGTGCTTTCAAGAAGAAATTCTTTATTTTTATCATTTAAGTCAATATTTTTCTTATTAAAATATTTTTTTAATAGCTCACCATCTAAAAAGGAAATATCACTTCTAGGAATTAAGGAAGTTTCACTAAAGAAATCTAAATTTTCTTCAAAGGCCTCTACTAATTCTTGCTTCCTCATAATATCCGTTGTTGAACCACGCCTTATATAAAATGCTCCATTTTCTCTAATTTGATAGGGCTTTTGTTCCCCTGAAAATATAGTAATAATACAAACTTTTTTTCCCTCTAAAGAACAGGTCTCTACCTGTATAGGGATTGGCGGCTCGCATCTTGATGATATTATTTGCTGAATTTGTTCTTCCTTTATCAAATTATTATCAGCTAGACCAACAACCTTCCTAGTCTTGTCCTCTATTCCAATTATTATATAACCTCTTCCCCCTTTAGAATTTGCAATAGCACACACATCTTTTGCCAATTCCTTCTTACCACTTTCATATTGAAGAGATAACTTTAATTTAAAATCTAATTTTGTTCCTTCTTGCCTTTTAATAAGCGATTTTAACTTTTTTATATCCAATTACATCCCCCCTGATTCATAATTCACTTAATAATTCTATCTTTAAATAATAAATTTATTTCATATAAAAAAAAGAGCTGTTTACAACAAAATATTGTAAAACAACCCTAAAAAGATTGCTTTGCAACCTTTTAATTGTGAATTGTAATATTTTATGCAATAAAATATTACTCCTCGTGGTCTAAATCTATTCCCTTGCTTAAAGCAACTCTTTCTGCAACAAGGTTTTTAAGTACTAAATTAACAGTCCATTCTTTTGATGTTTCTGTAACAGTAGCCTTTAATACATTGTTAATTCGAAATTTCTTTAAATTTTCAATGAAAACTCCCATTTTTCCTCCTGGGATATTGTTAAATATAATAGCCTTATTTTTTAGTCCCTCTTCACAGTCATTAGAAATTTTTCCTTCTAAAACATCCTTAACTATGGAGTTTCCATTTTTATGATTTAATATTATTTTATCTCTTATTCCAATCATAGCAGCTAAGTTTCCAATAGTTTTCACTTCTTTATTATTAAAGTTACAAAGTATTAAACAGCTTCTGCCCTCTTTTACTTCTCTATCTTTTGTATCTAATTGTTCAAATGACATAATTTTCTCCTTTTCATTTATTCTATAACTATATAATAGTCAAATAATAAAAATTAAGCAACTACTAAAAAACCTGAAAGCACAAACAAGGTTAATACTATTGGAAAAAAATCATAAGAATTATCTTTTCTTGAATTAAAGGTATAGATCTTAAAAAGTTGTACAAGTATTAAAATAGGAAGTAGTAAAAATACTATATATAAGCCCCTTGTACTTTCTAATTCAATACTAGGGTAGTTTTCCTTAGTTATTAAAATATAGCCAATTTCCATTTCTAAAAGTAGTAATATTAAAAAGGAAATAAACTCATTAACATTGAATTTTTTCATATTTTCCCCCTAAATTATTACTGTCAGCAATAGCGAAAAAATTATAATGCTGATTATAACGGTACCTATCAATTTAATTGTAAATGTCTTTTTGAAATATGAACTTATTATTATGGCGTTTTTTAAATCCATCATTGGTCCCAATATTAAAAAAGCTGAAATTGCAGGAATACTAAAGTGATTTAAAAATCCCTTTGCAACGAAGGCATCGGCCTCTGAGCAAAGTGAAAGTAAGAAGGATATTGACATCATTATTATTATTGGGATAATCTTTCCTTTTCCTAGACTAATTAGCATATTTTCATCAATTAACTCAATAAAAATGCTAGATAAAAAGGAGCCATAAATATAATATTTTAATATGTTTAAAAACTCTTTATTTGAATGTTCTATACACAACCTTATTTTAGATTTTTTTATAAAATAATCATTTGTTAAACATCCACAATCACATAAATCGCTATATTCTGTTTTCCTATTTAATACATCTTTACTTTTACTAGATAAAAGATCTACTATAACTCCTATTATAATTGATAATATTATTCCTCCTAAAAATCTAATTAATACAATTTTTATATCATTAAAGGCATAATAGGTTGACATAATCACTATAGGATTCAATATAGGTACAGATAACATAAAGGTTATTGCTATTTTAATTGGAACCTTTTTTCTAATAAGACTTTTCGTAACTGGTATAATGGCACATTCGCATATAGGCATAATTATTCCCACAATAGATGCAATTAATAAGGAAATAATCTGATTTTTAGGTAATACTTTTTGTATCATTTCTTCTGTAATAAATAATTGAATTATTGCTGAAACTATAGAGCCAATTAAAAGAAAGGGTAAGCCTTCCAGAATCATATTTACAAAGGTTACTATTATTCTTTCCATATGAACCATCATTCCTTACCCCTCCTTAATAAAGTATTAAATATTTTATCCATAAATGTATATTTAAAATATTTATTATATAATAATTCTTTATTTAAACTTTCTAGGTTATCAAAAATTAAGATAGGTGCAGTTAAGTTAATATTTTTAATTTCCTTAATTAAGAAACTCTTCCTCTCTTCCTCTATTTCCCCAACATTATTTAATATTATTAATTTGCTGCTTTGAATGAAGGGTATAATAAATTCTCCCATATTTCTTATATATACATCTAGATTTTTTGAATTTCCCAGGAAATAATTTCCATATAAATTAATCTTCTTTCTTATGTCCTTATCCTTAAGTACATCCCCTACCTTATCTAGAAGTATTGTTCCATTTACTTCTATAATAATTTTATTATAATTATTTTTCTCAATGTTTTTTATTATTGTGTCTTTTAATTCATCAATATCTTTAAGATAAATTGATTCAATATTTTTATCTATTTTTGTGTTACCCTTTTCTAGCAATATAATTAATATTTTTTCATTTTTACATATTTCAGTTTTTATATATGAATTTATAAAACTAGTTTTTCCTGATCCTAAAAATCCTGTAACAATTTCTAATTTGCACTTCATTTATTATCCTCACTTAAAAAGCTTTCCAAGCTCTTCTTTATTAAGTTTTACGCCAATGATTGATATAACATTTTTCTCATTTCCACTTATTTCTCTTATTACAAATTCATCCTTTACAAAATCAAATTGACCGCTTGTACCATCCATTAATTTTACTATTCCCTTAGCTCTTAAAATATCGCCAAAGCTTTTTGATCTGGAGATAAAATTAAACTTTGAAATAAGTTCATTTTTTGATAAATTTGATTTAGGATATATAGCAATTGTTTCAAAGACTTCATTAGCTTTTTTATCTACTCTTTTTTGTCTGCTTAAAACGCCTTTAGAAAATTTACTTTCTTTTATTATAAACTTCTTAATAGGATTAGCTTCTAAAACCTCTTCTCCCTTTAAGCTATTCCAAGGCTCTGCTAGAATTACTGCTCT
>JAAYOT010000179.1 GCA_012520205.1 Clostridiales bacterium | reverse complement strand
GTAGATAGCTTAAGAACAGCTAAACTTCATGGTAAGGAATGGATAGCTGCTTTAGAAAATAGGGAAAGAGAATTTACTGGCATTAAGTCTCTAAAGGTTGGTTACAATAAAGTCTTTGGCTACTATATAGAAATATCTAAAGCTAACTATGATGCTATTCCTGAAGGAAGATATATAAGAAAGCAAACACTGGCAAATGCAGAAAGATTTATAACTCAAGAATTAAAAGAAATGGAAGATAAGATCTTGGGTGCTGAAGAAAAGCTAGTTACTTTAGAATATGACTTATTTGTAGAAGTAAGGGACTCTATAGAAAAGGAAATACCAAGACTTAAACAAAGTGCAAGAATTATTGGGGCCTTAGATGCCTTATCTACTTTAGCTTTAGTAGCTGTAGAAAATGATTATGTTAAGCCTAATATAAATGAAGAAGGCATTATAGAAATAAATGAAGGAAGACATCCTGTAGTAGAAAAGGTAATTGGTAAGGGTGAGTTTGTTTCTAATGATACTACATTAAATCAAAAGGATAATAGGCTACTTCTTATAACAGGTCCTAATATGGCAGGTAAATCTACATATATGAGACAAGTGGCACTTATTACCCTTATGGCTCAAATAGGATCCTTTGTTCCGGCTAAATCTGCTAATATTTCTATATGCGATAAAATCTTTACAAGAATAGGAGCTTCTGACGATTTAGCAGGGGGTAAATCTACCTTCATGGTTGAAATGTGGGAAGTATCTAATATTCTTAAAAATGCTACTTCAAAGAGCTTAGTTTTATTAGATGAGGTAGGAAGAGGAACCTCTACATATGATGGACTTAGTATAGCTTGGTCAGTAATAGAATATATTTCAAAAAATAATGACCTTAAATGTAAAACTTTATTTGCAACCCACTATCATGAATTAACAAAACTAGAAGGTGTTATAGAGGGAGTTAAAAATTATTCTGTTGCTGTTAGCGAAGTTGATGATAATATAATTTTCCTAAGAAAGATAGTAGAAGGTGGAGCAGACCAATCTTATGGTATAGAAGTTGCAAAACTTGCAGGTCTGCCAAAGGAAGTTATTAATAGGGCAAAAGAAATACTATCTACCCTAGAAAGTTCTTCAGAAAATAATTCAATAGATGTTTCTTCTATTAAGGAAGTAGCAATTGATAAAACTGAAGAAAATAATCCATTTTCAAGTACTATAAATGCTGAAGCAGAATTAGAAAACACTACTACAAAGAAAGAGTCTAAAAAACAACCTATTGATGAACTTAATGATTATCAAATAGATTTTACAATGATAGAAAAGGATAATTTAATTTATACAATTGCTGATATAGATATAATGGCTTTAACTCCTATGGAAGCAATGAATACGCTGTATAAATTAACACTTGAGGCGAAAAAATTAAAATAACAGAACAGGGTAGAGATTCAGCAGTTTGGAGATTCAGCAGTTTGGAGTGTGGAGGACTGAGTGTGGAGTTTGGAGTTTTAGTAATGGAGGTGAAGGTGAAAAACAATGAAAAGAATAAATTTATTAGATGAACATACCTCTAATAAAATTGCGGCTGGGGAGGTTGTGGAACGTCCTTCTTCAGTTGTTAAGGAGTTGGTTGAGAATTCTATAGATGCAGAAGCTAAAAATATTACAATAGAAGTAGAACAGGGTGGTATTTCTCTTATTAGAATTATAGATGATGGTAATGGGATACATAAGGATGATGTTAAAAAGGCTTTTCTACCCCATGCTACGTCAAAGATAAAGAATGTGGAAGATATATATTCTATAAACTCTCTAGGTTTTAGAGGGGAAGCTTTAGCCTCTGTGGCTGCTGTTGCAAAAGTACTTCTTAAAACTAAAATAGATGGAGATGAATTCGGTACAGGAATTTCTATTGAAGGTGGAGAAATACAATATACAAGTGAAGTTGGAACTAATAAGGGTACAATAATAGAAGTAAGGGATTTATTTTATAATGTTCCCGCAAGATTAAAATTCTTAAAATCTACTTCCAGGGAAGGTTCCTTAATTAATGATATAGTAAATAGAATAGCCTTATCTCATCCTGATATATCCTTTAAGCTATATAATAACGGAAAAAAGGTTCTTCATACCTATGGTACTGGAGATTTAAAGGATGTAATTAGAACTATATACGGAAAAAAAATAAGCGACAACTTAATATATTTTGAATCTATGGAAGATGATATTTCTCTATATGGATATATAGGTAAAGAGGAAGTTGCTAGAGGCTCTAGAAATAATCAAAGTATATTTGTTAATGGCAGATATATAAAGAACAAGACTATTGTGGCAGCAGTAGAAAATGCCTTTAAGTCCTTTGCAACTGTAAGTAAATTTCCTTTCTTTGTACTATTTTTAGAGGTTTATCCTGAGTTTGTTGATGTTAACATACATCCAACAAAGGCAGAAATTAAGTTTAAAGAAGATAGGGGAATATTTAAAAAGGTATTTGATGCTGTACATAAATCCTTTAAAAATGAAGTATTTAATGAATTCTTTATTCCAGAGGACGAGAAGATAAGATCAGCTGTAGAAGAAGAAAAGGTTGAAGAAATAACTTTTAATATGGAAATAAGGGATTTAGATAATAAACCAACTCTTCCTATTGAAAGACAAAATGAATCTTCCACTTCAAATAGCTTGTCTTATAATGATATTAAAAAGGAAGAAGAACTATTTGAAAGTTTAAAAGCTTTAAAAGAGGAGGGAAGGCTTAATATAAAGGCAAATGTCAATAATAATAGTAGTCATAGTAATAATGAAATCATAGATAATGAATCTATAAAGGAAAATAACAATAACTATCAAAATAGTAATAGTTATATAGAAACTGAAAGTAAAAGTCCTAAGTTTCCTGATTTAAAGATAATAGGTCAATTTAATAAAACCTATATATTAGCTGAATATGATGAAGTATTATATATGATAGATCAACATGCAGCCCATGAAAAAATACTTTTTGAAAAGTATCTAAAAAGTATAGAAGAGGGGGATATAGTAGTACAAAAGCTACTAGTACCTGCCCTTATAGATCTAACTACAGATGATTATATTTATTATGAAGAAAATACTTCAATATTTTCTAAGGCAGGTTTTACAGTTGAAGACTTTGGGGGAAATACAATAGCTTTAAAGGAAGTACCTTATTTTGTAGGAAGGCTAGATCCTAAAAACTTATTTATAAATATACTAGATAATATTAAAGCCTTAGGCAGTGGTAAAACTACTGAAGTTAAATATAATAAAATTGCAACTATGGCATGTAAGGCAGCGGTAAAAGCAAATGATTCATTAAAGAATATGGAAATGGAAAAATTAATAAATGATTTAAGATATATAGATGATCCTTTCCATTGTCCTCACGGAAGACCTGTAATTATTAAATTTACTAATTACGAGCTTGAAAAGAAATTTAGAAGAATAGTATAAGGTGATTATATGAAAGATAAAATATTAGTTCTAGCAGGGCCAACAGCTGTTGGTAAAACTGATTTGTCTATTAAGTTAGCAAAGGCCCTTAATGGCCAAATAGTTTCAACAGATTCTATGCAAATTTATAAGTATATGGATATAGGCTCTGCTAAAGTTACAGAAGAGGAAATGCAGGGAATAAAGCATCATATGATAGATATCATAGAACCCTCTGAAAAGTTTTCTGCTTCTGATTATAAAGATAGGGCCACAAAGGCTATTGAAGATATTCTATCACGAAATAAACTGCCTATTTTAGCAGGTGGCACAGGACTATATATAAATTCTGTAACTTGCAATATGGACTTTACTGAAGCTGAAAGTGATGAAGAATATAGAAAAGAATTAGAAAACTTAGCAGAAGAAAAAGGCAACGAGTTTATTCACAATATGCTTAAAGATATTGATCCAATTAGTTATAGTGAAATACATTACAATAATAGAAAAAGGGTTATAAGAGCATTAGAAGTATATAAACTAACTGGTAAGCCCTTTAGTTCCTTTAATGTAGGAGAAGAGTTCTATAATGGAAAATATGATGTTAAATACTATGTTCTAAACATGGATAGGGCAAAGTTATATGAAAGAATTAATAAAAGGGTAGATATAATGATGTCATCAGGACTTCTAGAGGAATGTATAAAACTTAAAGATATGGGGTATAATTCTTCTATGCAATCAATGCAGGGTATAGGCTATAAAGAGGTATTTTACTACCTGGAAGGTAAAATTTCTCTAGAAGAGGCAGTAGAAATGATTAAAAAAGGAACAAGAAATTATGCTAAAAGGCAGTTAACATGGTTTAGAAGAGATCCTAGAGCAATTTTTATAAATAAAGACCTATACAGTAATGATGATGAAATCTTAGAATATATTCTAAAAGATTTTAAAGCTTAAAATAATAAAATTTGTGGAGGTTATATCTTATGGTAAAGCAACAAAATAATTTACAAGACATATTTCTAAATGGGGCAAGGAAAAATAAAATACCTGTAACTATTTATTTATCAAGTGGATTTCAATTAAAAGGATTAGTTAAGGGTTTTGATAGTTTTACAGTAATACTAGATTCAGATGGAAAGCAAATATTAGTTTATAAGCATGCTATAACAACAATAACTCCAGCTAACCAAATACTTTTTAGAAATAGTTCAGAAGAGTAGGGCAATCCTACTCTTCTTTAATGTACAGGAAAGTATATAATTATACTTTCTATCCTTCAGTTTTTAAGAGGACATATGTAAGTTTACGTTGACTTGGAGCGAAGCGACGGAATAAGTAAACTTACATATGTCCTCTTGTTATAATTTCCTTTGAAAATATGATAAAATATGCTAATATTTTAATTATAAAAAATATTATTTTAGAAGGGAGATTTACATAATTAGTTTTATGTAATAATTTATATGCTAAGAGAAACAGAAGAATTAATGATGCAAAATTATAGAATAAAATATCAAACCTTTGAACTTTATAAACAAGCTATCAAAGATGTTAAAGAAATTTTTGAAGGTTATGATGAAATAAGAGAATACAATCAAATGAAGGTGTTAAAGGCTTTCCAAGACGAAAGAATAAGCGACACTCATTTTACTAATTCAGCAGGCTATGGCTATGATGATATCGGAAGAGATTCTTTAGATAAGGTATATGCAAGGATATTTAATACAGAAAGTGCTATTGTAAGACCTCATTTTGTTAGCGGAACTCATGCAATAGGCTGTGCACTAATGGGTAACCTAAGACCTGGAGATACAATGCTATGTGTTTCAGGTGCACCATATGATACCCTTCATAATGTTATAGGTATAAGCGGAAAGGAAAACATTGGTTCCTTAAAGGAATATGGTGTTAACTACAAACAAGTAGATTTAGTAAATGGAAAGTTTGATTTTGATAATATAAAAGAAACTATATTAGCAGATGAAAGCATAAGTCTTGTACATATACAAAGAAGTACTGGCTATGGCTGGAGAAACTCCTTCTTAGTTAGTGAATTAGAAGAAGTTATTAAGTTTATAAAAGCCCTTAGAGAAGATATAATTATTTTTGTAGATAACTGCTATGGTGAATTTATAGATACTAAGGAGCCAACAGATGTAGGAGCTGATCTAGTAGCAGGATCTCTAATTAAAAACGCAGGAGGAGGAATTTCAACAACTGGAGGCTATATAGCAGGTAAGGCTAAATATGTAGAACAAGCAGCTTACAGACTAACTGTTCCTGGAATAGGAGGGGAGTGTGGTGCAACTTTTGGTCTTATGAGAGAATTATTCCAAGGTTTATTCTTAGCTCCTCATATATCTATGGAAGCTGTTAAAGGTGCAGTATTCTGCGCTAGAATTATGGAACTTGCTGGCTTTGAAGTATTACCTAAATCTAATGAAAAAAGAAGTGATATAATTCAAGCTATTAAGTTTAAGGATAAAGAAAAGTTAATTAATTTCTGTAAGGGAATTCAAAAAGGTTCACCAATAGATTCCTTTGTTGAGTGTGAACCATGGCCGATGCCTGGGTACAATGATGAGGTTATAATGGCTGCTGGAGCCTTTATTCAAGGATCTTCAATAGAACTATCAGCAGATGCTCCAATAAGAGATCCTTACATTGCATACCTTCAAGGGGGACTTACTTTTGACCATGCCAAAATAGGTGTTTTAATAGCTCTAAATAACATAATATAAAAAAAGGCTGCCCTGTGCAGCCTTTTTTAATTAATATAATCATATATCTCTACATTAATGTCATCGGCATATTTTCTAGCGTATGCAATTACATAAAATAGATAGGAAACAGATTTTATCGTTGATGCTGAGATAAATGCATATAAATAAAGATTGAAGCCATTAATTGTATGGTCAAGTATAAAATAAATTATTGGAATTACTGATAAAAGAAAAAAGGGAACTAATAAGGAAAATATTATCCTTCCTTCTTTAATGTACTGATCTGATCTTACTTTAGCTGAAAAAAGCCTTAAGTATATTTTAATATTATCTTTTGTAAAAGCTTTAGGTAGGAGCATAGTGCTTATCAATGTAAAAAGATATCCTATGCTTAAGTACATAAAAATAAGTATACATATGAATTTTATCCCAACAATAATGAAATCATCTAAAAAACTCTCAACTGTAGGAGACAGGAAATAACCAAGTCCAAAAGCAAAAATACAGGCAACAAGAACTCTAATCAATAGTATTATTGCATTATATTTATTTCTTGGAATATCCTTTTCTTCTAAAAGTGATTCCTTTTCATCATCTAAAGGAGAATTCTTTCTATAAATTGCAAACTTCAAAATGCACCTCCAAAAAAAATAAGAGTCATACTATATATGTATGACTCTTATTTTTCTAATATGCTCTATATAAACCAACTAATTTACCAAGTATAGCACAATCTTTTACTATAATAGGGTCCATGGCATCATTTTCAGGTTGAAGCCTAATATGTCCTTTTTCTTTATAGAATGTTTTTATAGTAGCATCATTTTCAATCAATGCTACAACTATATCACCATTTTCAGCTGTTTGTGTTTTTTCTATTATTGCAAAATCACCATTATGAATTCCTGCATTAATCATACTGTCTCCAGTAACTTTTAGCATGAATAACTCATTATTATGCTTTATATAATCTAATGGAATAGGGAAGGTATCCTCTATATTTTCCGTAGCTAAAATAGGTGTTCCAGCTGTAACTCTTCCAACTAAAGGCACGTTTAACATTTCTTTTTTGTTAACTGTATTTTCAATAATTTCTAATGCTCTAGGTTTAGTAGGGTCACGTTTAATATAACCTTTTTTCTCAAGTCTTCTTAAATGACCATGAACAGTAGAAGTAGATTTTAAATTAACAGCTTCACATATTTCTCTTACAGAAGGTGGATATCCTTTAGTGTCTGTAAATATTTTTAAAAATTCATAAATTTCTAATTGTTTATCTTTGAGTTCATCCATTATTAACACCTCTCTTTTGAGAATATTATATCATACAATATATCTAATATCAAACTTACGTTCTATTAAAAATAATGTTTATCCCATAATTATAACAATTGATATAGCAAATCACATTTGATATAATATAAGTTATGTATAAATACATAGTATATAGGTGGTGTTAATTATGAAATTAAATAAATACACAGAAGATGATTATTGCGATATTTATGCTAACAGAATATGCGATAATTGCGGTGATTGTTTAAAAGAATATGGAGTAGATTTAAGGGCTATTAGAATAGAAGATATAGCTAAAACTGTTGAAGAAAATGAATTCTTAGAAACTGAATACATAAAAGCATTAAAAGCTATGAAAGAATCAAAAGAAGCTCAAGAAGACACTGAAGCTTTTGTTGACGATAGCTATACAATTATAGAAGAAAGTTATAATGAGGACTATATTGATGCCTTTGATAATGTAGAATATATTGATGATTTAGGTATATTTGAAGAAGGAGACTTAGAAGATCTAACAGAAGAAATTTTTCCTGGCGTTAGGAAATACATAGGCTAAAGCGAGAGACGCTTCAGCTGAGGAACATATCCTTCAAGCAAGCTTCAGAATATGAATTTTTCGCTAGGTTCAAAATTGAAATTTTAATTATAAAAAAAGGTTCTGTTATATGCAGAACCTTTTTCTTTATAGTTTTGAGAGTGGGTTAGATTTAATTGCATCTCTTAATATTTCATCGTCAACGTGAGTATATATTTGTGTAGTTGAAATGTTTTCGTGACCTAGAATACTTTGAAGACTTCTAATATCAACATTTCCATGCTTGTACATAAGGGTAGCAGCAGTATGTCTTAATTTATGAGGAGTATATTTGCTGTAATCAAGACCTGCATTTTGTATATGTTTTTTTACTAGTAATTCGACAGTTCTTTTATTTATTGGTTTGTGGCGGGAGGAGAGTAGTAGGTATTCTTTTGCATCTCCTATACATTTTGAATCATCTCTAACTCTCATATAGTTATTTATAGCCTTTAAGCAAGCTTCATTTAAATAAACAGTTCTTTCTTTATTTCCCTTACCAATGATTGTTAAAGTATCTCCCTTAATCTTATCTATTTTAATTCCACAAAGTTCTGATAAACGCATTCCGCAATTTAAAAACAAGGTCAAAATGCAATAATCTCTATAATAGTTCTTATCAGTTTGATCTAAGCTATTTAGTAATTTTAAACTTTCATCAAGAGTTAAATAAATTGGATTTCTTTTATTGATCTTTGGTGATTCAAGTTCTAAAGCTGGATTGTATTCTATAATTTTTGCTTTGTTTTGCAGGAACTTAAAATAAGCTCTTAATGTAGCAACTTTTCGTGCTCTGGCATGATTTCCGTTTATCCTTTGTTTTTCTACAAAGGATAAATAAGCATATAAATCTGTAAGTTTAATTTTTCTAACAAAATCATTATCAATATCTTTTATATTAATTTCTTCAAATTCTACATCAGTATTTGTTTCTAAACCCTTGTACACTTTTAAGAATCTAAAAAACAAACTTAAATCAATTTCATACCCATTGATTGTGTTTATAGATTTACCTTTAATTGTTTCGAGATAATTAAGAAAATCCACAACGGATTCTGGTAAGTTTTTAATTTCAACCTGTTGAATGCCGTATTTGGCTAAAAGATTATCATTCCTAGAATTTATTTTTTCAACAGAATCCATTTCTATTTTTGAGTTATTTTTCTTAGCAATCTTTTTAGCTTTTTTAATAGTCCGGTTAAGGCCGAGATCCTTTAACCAGATTTGAACATTTCTAACTCCGGTATTATATATTGCAGCGATTTGTGCCGTTGTAAGCTTATGAACAACTGTAAATTTAAACAAATCCCCAATTATAGGTTCATAAACCTTATCCATACCAAGTTTATTGTATTCTTCATAAACCTTATTTAATTTTTTCACTTCTTTATCTGACAAATTTACTTGCAAAAGCGACATTATTTCTTGTGAATACGGGTAATTTCTATATTTATTATTTTTCGCATTTAAATTCATGATTTTTTACACCCCCGAAATCGTTCCAAACCCTTGATTTCATTATATCACAGAAGATTTTCTTTTGCAATATAACGAATTTCACTAAATGTATATTTAGCGAAATT
>JAAYOT010000178.1 GCA_012520205.1 Clostridiales bacterium | reverse complement strand
CATTTATCATTTGCTCAAATATATCTGAAATTCCATACCCTACAGTTTTAACATTTTGAAGAATAATATTTAAGTAAAAACCTAAGAATTCAGCTAAGGCTGTTGAGCTTCTTAAACCTAAAATATAAATTCTTTTAGCTTCAAATATTTTATTTACTACCTCTTCAAAAGTATTATAGTTAATTTTTTCAAGAGTAGATCTTATATTTTCAATATCAGCTTTTAATACTCCCTTTAGGGCATAACCTACATTTGAATATTCTTCAGATAACTCTAATCTTTGTACTGTAGTTAATTTATTCTTAATTAATTCTTGTAATGCTTTTTGAAGTTTTGGATAACCTGAAAATCCCAATTCAGTTGCAAATCTAACTACTGTAGATTCTGATACTCCTACAGCTGCCCCAAGTTTTGCTGCTGTCATAAATGCAGCTTTATCATAGTTTTTTAAAATATATTCTGAAATTAATTTTTGCCCCTTACTTAATCTTGGATATTTAGATTTTATTAAACGTAATAGATCTTTTGAATCATCTTGTAGATTATTATCCATCTTCATCCCTTCTTTTCGTAAATATTAACAATCTTTTAAATATATCTTAGCATCTTTTGAATAATTCATCAATGTAAATTTCATTTTATAAACACATTTACATAAATTTATGCAATAAAATATAAATTTATAAATCTTACTTTTTTTCTACTACAACTAACATAGGTGCCCTTTCATCCCTGTTTAAATAAGAATGGGCCATAACTCCAAATTTACTTTTATCTAGAGTTTTTAAATGTTCTAATATGCAAGATTCTTCCATCTTACCTTCACTATGGCCTCTATAAATACAAATAGTCATTATTCCACCATTTTTTAATAGTTCTAGGCCTTTATTTATGCTAATTAAAGATGTATTATGCATTGTAGTAATATTTTTGTTCCCCCCAGGAAGAAAACCTAAGTTGTACATTATACAATCTACTTTTTCTTCAATATACTTATCGAATAAATGGTGGGAATCATTAATAACTCTTACATTTTCTAAATTTTTTAATAAATATTTTTCACAAGCTTCCTTTTGAATATCAAAGCTATAAACCTTAGTAAATTTCTCGGATAAAAAATCTGAATCATATCCATTACCAAGGGTACCATCAATTGCAACAACTTTTTCTATAAGAAATTTATCTACTATATAATGAGATAGATCACTTATATTCCCTACATATCTAAACATAATTATCTCCCCTATAATGAATTTATATAGTCTAATTCCTTCTTTGTTAAATTTCTATATTCACCCTTCTTTAGGTTGCCAAGTTTTATTTCTCCAATAGACATTCTTTTTAAAGTGATAACCTCATGGCCTAAGGCTGAACACATTCTTCTTATTTGCCTATTCTTTCCTTCATGAATTATTATTTCAACTAATGTTTTGTTTTTTCTCTCTTCTAAAACTTTTATTTGGGCATCTGCTGTAATGTATCCGCCTATATCGATACCATTTTCAAATTTATTTAATTCTTCTTTGGTAAATATTCCTTTACATAAGGCAATATACTTTTTATTTATTTTAACTCTAGGATGAATTATTTTATTATAAATTTCACCATCATTTGTTAGTAATAATAAGCCAGAACTATCATAATCTAATCTTCCAATAGGATATATTCTTTCCTTTACCTTAACTATATCTAATATTGTTTTTCTGCCCTTTTCATCCTTAACAGAAGTTATGTATCCCTCTGGTTTATTTAGCATTATGTAAACTTTTTGAGCTTCTTTCTTTATTTCTTTACCCTTATAATAAACCTTATCTTTTTCTGGATTAACCTTAACTCCTAATTCACTTACAATTTTTCCGTTAACCATAACATCTCCTGCAAGAATATATTCCTCACATTTTCTTCTAGAGGCTATTCCACAGCTAGCCATATACTTTTGTAGTCTTTCTTCCATAAAAAATCACTCCGTATCAATTATAACAATAATAATAGTAACCTAGTATTTTATTTTCCGCAACAAGCTTTTCTCTTCATAATCATAGAAAAAGGAATATTCTCACAAGAAATCTTGCAAGAATATTCCCTATGCATTAAATATATTGTTATTTGTTAATTGTTAATTTGAATACTTATGAGTTTGCTATTTCTCCTCCATTTACATGTATTGTTTCTCCTGTAATATAAGATGCTCCATCACTTGCTAAAAATACATAGCTTTCTGCTAATTCAACAGGTTGCCCTGCTCTTCCCATAGGATTCTGCCCACCAAATTTTGAGACAGCATCAGGGCTATCTGATGAGGGAATTAATGGTGTCCATATTGGTCCTGGGGCTACTGCATTTACCCTAATCCCCTTTCCTACTAAATTTAAGGCTAAGGACCTTGTAAAAGTTGTTAAAGCCCCCTTAGTCATTGAATAATCAATTAATTTTTTATTTCCCTGATAAGCTGTTATTGAAGTTGTATTTATTATACAATCTCCTTTTTTCAAGTGCTTCATTACTTCCCTCGTTAAGTAAAAGGCACCATAAACATTAGTTTTAAAAGTTTTTTCAAGCTGCTCATTAGTAATTTCCTCTATAGAATTGCATATATGTTGTTCAGCTGCATTATTTACTAAAATATTTATATCTTTAAATTTATTCATAATTTTACTTATGGCTGAAGCACAAAATGCAGGATCACCTATATCACCATCTATTAAGAAACACTCACCATTCATACTTTCAATTTCTTCTTTTGTTTTATTAGCATCTTCATGTTCATTTAAATAAATAATTGCTACCTTTGCTCCTTCTCTTGCAAAAGCTACTGATACTGCTCTCCCTATTCCACTATCTCCACCAGTAATAACTGCAACCTTCCCTTTTAATCTATTACTTCCTACTATTTCTTCATCCTTATAAATAGGTTTAGGATTCATCTTTTCCTCTATACCAGGTTGTACATCTTGCTTTTGAGGAGGAAAAGTTTTAGGAAAATCATTAATCATTTTAACCCTCCTTATAAATTGATAATTTACTACTTAAAACTATTATTTATTTTCTTTATTATTTCTTTTAGAAGCTAATATATTATTGAAGGTATCCATATAATTAGTCTGATTTTTTATATTTCCTTTAAAATAATCTACTGCATTTTTTGTAAAGTTTCCAACTTCAGCTATATTTCTATTATTATCTTTTTTCATATTTACCCTCCTTTAAAGACTATATGTATATTTTCTTTTCTTTATAAGAAAATATACATATAATAAAAAAGCTATTCCATTAAAAATATGAACACTAAAGGGGCATTCATAATTTTTAGATTGTATGAATGCCCCTTAAATTTTAAATTACTGAATATAATATTAAATTAATGAAGTCTTCTTTTTTTGAATTTAAAAATTCGCCATAAAACTCTGTGTTATCTTCTTTTAAATTTTTAAATTCACATAAAATGAAGCTATCAATATCATTTCTGTATCTTAATTCTATCTCTTCTTTAATTTTTGATAAGTTTTCATAGGTTTGATCTTTCCTATAGCTTCTTATTAGAGAATCTAAATGGGTATTGTATTTCTTTATTTTATAGGTTATTTTTTCTATATACTTTTTCTTGTTTTTTATATAGCCCTTTTCATATTCTAATTTCTTTTTATATAGTTTATTAACAGAATAATTTTCATTATTTATTTCTATTTCCACTACTTCACTAGTTAAAGCCTTTTCTATTAAAAGTTCTGCTAATTTATTATCATTTTTTATATTATCTAAAAAGCCTTTTCCACCAACTATTTCAATAGCTTTTTTTAACTGCTTTAATTTTTCTTCTAAAATTTTATTATTAATTTCTATCATAAGTCTCCCTCTATAAATAATGTCATATTTTCATTAATAAAAGTTTATAAAATTTTAACAGTATCTAAATCGATACTATATACTACATCTTTTCTCTCAACTATTACCTTTATTTTTTCTTTTATCTCTTCATTTTCTATAACTTTACCTATTAGTTCCCTTGTTGGATTAATTGCATATGGATTTCCTACTGATTTAAACATTGTAAAATCTCCGGATGTATCTCCATAGGCATAACTGTTCTCTAAATCAATATTATATTTACTTGCTAATTCCTTTATTGCCTTAAGCTTACTTTCATGATCCCACATAGGTATAACTTCACCGCTATAATTATTTGAGGAATTTAGCTTGTATATTGTTCCTCTATAGTCATCCATATTATATTTTTCTGACATTTCCTTAACTAGTTCTATTGGAGAACCTGAAATAGCAATTACTAAATGACCTTGCTCTTTATGATATTTAAGCCTGTCTCTTGTGAAAGTATATACCCTATCTCCCTTTTGTTCAACTACTTTCTTTGCAATATACTCTACTTGTGATTTATTTGATCCCTTTATTGCTTCTATATATACATCTACCATTTTTGATAGATAATCATCGTAGTCTCCCTGTCTTTTATCCCATTTAATATAAGAAGGTCTTACATCATTATACCATCTATCTTCACTTACTAATTCATATTTTATTATTTTTTTGAAGACTTCTGTAATTAAACCTTCTCTGTATATTGTTCCATCTATATCAAAAAATGCTGCTATCTTTTTCATGAAACCCCTCCTTATTTTTTACATTTTTCCTTCGTTTTTTACAAAAATTTTATCCTTTATAATTATAGTATTAGAATATTATTTAATAATATATATCAAATTTTAATTTTTGTCATTGTTTTTTATAAAAAAATATAGGGAAAATTGCATTTTACTATTTACCCCATATTTTTATGTTCATAATATGCGTTTTATATGTAATATAATTTTTCACTTTCAAATTCTGGATCGCAAGTTAAGTCTATTCCCAATCTTCTAAAAGTTTGCTCATCATTAGAAGATATTAAGGTAGTTGAATGAGCTTGACAATCCTTAAGGCTAGTTAACTTTTCTAAAGCTACTTGAGTAGTAGGATTTGTAGCTGCACATATACTTAAAGCAATTAATATTTCTTCACAATTTAATGAAGTTTGTTTTATTCCTAAGGTTTTACATTTTAAATTAAGTATTGGTTCTAATATTACAGGTGATAATAAGTGAATATTATCTGCAATATTAGCTAAATATTTAACTGCATTTAATAAAACAGCTGCAGATGCATCCATTATTTCTGATTTTCTACCTGTTACAATTTTTCCATCTTCAAGTTCTAAAGCAACAACAGGATAGGTATCATTTTTATTTAATAATTTTTTCTTTTCTTGAGCATATTCTCTAGCTGGTAAAACTACTTTTCTATCTGATTCTTTTAAGTTTAATTCTTCCATTATTAGCTTTGCTCTATCTGCAGTATCTTTATTTACATAGCCCTTTTTATATTCACAAATAGTTTTAAAGTATCTTCTAATTATTTCTTGTTCTGATGCTTTTTTTACTACATCATTATCTATTATTCCAAAACCTACTCTATTAACACCCATATCTGTAGGAGATTTATATATTGATTCTTTACCTGTTATTTTTTCTATTATTCTTTTTAATAGGGGAAAACTTTCAATATCTCTATTATAATTAACAGTCACTTCATTATAAGCATCGAAATGGAAAGAATCTATCATATTAACATCCTTTAAGTCAACTGTTGCTGCTTCATAAGCTATATTTAAGGGATGTTTAAGAGGAACATTCCAAACAGGGAAGGTTTCAAATTTTGAATATCCTCCTTTTCTACCTCTTTTAAAGTCATGATAGAGTTGACTTAAACAAGTCCCTAGCTTTCCGCTTCCTGGACCTGGACCTGTTACTACAACTATTGGTTTTGTAGTTTCTATATATGGATTTGCACCATATCCTTCATCGCTTACTATTGTATCAACATCTGTTGGATAGCCTTTTGTCTTTTTATGCTTATAAACCTTTATTCCTCTACGTTCTAATCTATTAATAAAAACCTTTGTAGAAGGTTGTGCTTCATATCTTGTTATTACAACACTGTTCACATCTAAATCATAGGCTCTTAAATCGTCAATTAGCCTAAATACTTCTAAATCATAGGTAGTTCCAAAGTCACCCCTGATTTTATTTCTTTCTATATCTCCCGCATATACGCAAATAACTACCTCCACTTTTTCCCTAAGTTTATGAAGGAGCTTTATTTTTGCATTTTCGTCAAAACCTGGCAGTACTCTTTTAGCATGTAAATCATACATTAATTTTCCACCAAACTCTAGGTACAATTTATCATAGTTATTTACTCTTTCTAATATGTATTTAGATTGTTCTTCTAAATATTTTTTATGGTCGAATCCTATCTTCATGTTTATTCCCTTCCCTCATTTTTTCTCTATATAATTCTAAGATAATATTATATACTACTTTAACTTTTCTTTCTAGGTATATTATTACATTAAAATTAAAGCATATACAATTTATATGCATATGCTTATAGGTAATATCATTATCATTTTTCCCTTTATATTGCAATCTATTTTTTTTGGTAGTATAATATTGTTTTTTTCTAGTAATTTTAAGTAGGGGTCTATGGAGTTTAGTACTTCCTGGTAATAATCTTCTTGAGAAGATTTTCTTAATAAGCTTATACATTTAATCCTATCTTCTTTAACCATCATGACTTTTCCAAAGATTTTACATCTACAGTAAACTAAATCAAACATATTAAAATGACTACTTAAAAAATTATTTTTATTAACTGGAAGAACCAGAGATATATCATTATTTTTAATAATTAAATCTCTTGTTTCATTAACTGTAATTGAATTTCTTAATTCAGTTAATAAATTACCAATAATATTATAATTTAATTTATATTCTTGCTTATCTTTAATTAAATTATTTAAGAAATCATAGCCGTAGCAATTAAAAATTCTTAATAATGTATCTATATAAAGGGGCATTGAAGTTTCTTGAACAGAACCACTAATTTCAATGTAATCTCCTATTGAAATATCTCCAACCTTATTTGGATTTTCAATATTTTTTACACTATTGTTTCTTTTTAATTGATTTAGTAAATCATGATGAAGAGTAAAAACGGTATTTATTTTTTTTATTTCCTGCTCATTTCTATCAAAATCTCTTCCTTCAAATCCAAAGTTTTTCTCATTACTGCTATGAAAACCATCACCATAATTCTTATGTTTCGTTTTATAGCCTTGAATTTTATCTTTTCCCACTTTATAATCCCAACTTTTTGCTTCTTTATTGGATGATCTAATATTTCCGCCTATTGTCCTATCTTTAATTTTTCTAAAGGTTCTTATATCTATATATCCATTTAAAACTACTGAATTCAAATTTTTAACTAGATTTTCATCTAGGTAAACTAATAAATCAACCATTTTAACCCTCCAAAAGAAGTAATAGTATTATACAACTTATTATATTAATCTTTTGGGTTTATGATTACTTTTGATTTCTTCTAGACAAAATATCTTGAATTTTATCAACTATATCTTCTTTTCCATCAATTATTTCTAAATTACCACCAGCTGCTGTTTCAATTAATCTTGCTAAATTATAGCTTTCTTCAAACTCCTTTAGTCTAGTATTGAAAGTTTTTTTATTTTTCTTTGCTATATCGATAGAATATACTTCCTCTCCACATACACAGCAAAAGCCAGTTTCTTTTTCATAATCCATTTTTCCTAAATTTAGTTCTACTGTTTCTTTAGATAGTTTAGTATAAATTGGTTGGATTTTATTACAAGTCTCGCAAAAACATCTATTATTAAACATAATTTCACCTCATAAAAATAATACCACAAAATTTATTATTTATAAAAAAAGGATGCAAAATGCATCCCTTTTAAAATTATTACCAACATCCTAGTAGAATTAACCAAAGTAATGGTGAGCAGCAAGAATCAAAGCAACCGCATCCCCAATTACAATTGTTATAGGATCTTCTATTGCAGCATCTATCACAACAACATCTTCTAGACATGTTCATCAACTCCTACTCTTTCGTATATTACATTATATACAGGGAATTTTTTTTTGTTCTATTTTTTTGTATATATTATTATCATTTACGAGGAAATTATTTAAGTGTATTTTTATAATGTTTATGGTATTATAAAGAAAAAGGAGGTTTTATTATGGATAAAAGAAATCGTCTTATTGCTCCAAGAAATGCTGTTAATACAAAAATGCTTTATAGTTTTTATATATTAAAGGAATTGGCTAAAGGTAAGGTTATCTTTGGAAATAAAGTTTTAGAGGAATTTAGGAATAGATTTTCTGAATCTTCCTTACCCTTCCCTGTTTCATCTAGTACAATTTACGAAACCCTTTACTCCCTTGAAGAAAAGGGCTATGTGAAGAGCTCCTGGGCTGGTGATAAATTTTTAAATAAGAGAAGCAAAAAAATTTATTCTATAACAGATGCAGGAGTTGAATACTATAAAAACCATATTGCAGATTATGTGGACAATTTGCATAAGACTAAGGCTACTTTAGATATGATGATAGAAATGCTTACCAGGTAAAAAAATGCATATAAATAGGCTAGGATAAATAGGATATACTCCATAAGCTAAATGCTTACTAAACACTTATTTCCCATATCCTATTGCTCTAGCCTAGTTATATTTGCAGCTTTACTAATTATAAATAAACTGTGCTTGGCATCAATATTTTAGTTTTACCATGGAAAACAACCTTCATTATAGATTGTAAATTCTACATTGCAGATTATTTATAACTTTTTCATATTCAGATATTTCTTCTTTATTTTCATAAAAAAATGGAAATGTCATATTGTAATTTCCCCAAAGGGTTCCTTTATCAAAATAAAAGGTAATAAAGAAAAGCTCTCTAGTGCATAATTTAATAAGTACTTCTAAGTATTCTATATTTTTTATTTGAAAATATATATCTTCTGATGAGCCCGTATTTATTATTTTATTTATTATATTAAATTCTTCTGAACTTAAATTTTCTTTTAGTATATTAATGGATTCTTCATTCAACTTATTTTTATAGAAATCTATAATAACAGTTGATGAATTAATTTTATAAAATTCTTTACTTAATTTAATAAACTTTTTTTCCTGCTCTTCAAATCTATCTTCTTCCTTTGGCCTTATATTAAAATAATTAAACTTATCAAATCCTTCTATGATATTATTAAATCTAATTTTTATTTTATTATTAAAAGTTTCCCTTTTAATTACCTCTATGAACATTTCCCCTCCTAATTACATCTTATTCCATTCATTCATTTGTTTTCTTACTTCATTAATTAAGCTGTTTAAGTCATTTGTTACTATTTCTTTTTCCTCATTTAAAGTATTATTTATTATCTTTTGCTTATACTTAACTACCTTGCTACCAGAGTTATCTAAGATTTCTTCTATTTTCTCTTTTTGTATATCCATTTCCATTCTCCTTTATTATAATATAATTTTTGTAAAAATTAAAATTGTTCTATTTTATATGAATGACTAAAATCAAAATTATTATTCATAAATTAATAAATATTTTTATAGAATATTTTGAACCTGCTATAAAAAAAGAAGATTGGGAACAATCTTCTTTTTTGCAACTCACAGCAATTTAATAACTATACTAGCTTTTGACTAAAAACATCTCTTAGATTTAGTTTAGCAATTCTATTTCTAATTTCTTCTTTATCTAAAGTATAAAGACCTTGCTCCTTCATCCTAGCAAAATATTTTGATCCCGCAAAGGTATATCTATCTTTTCTACCTTCCCTTGTACTTTCCATTTCATTTGTATAGGAGATTAAGTCTCCTATAGCAATAGAAGTTGGTAGTATTAATAATGGGATTCCCATTACAAGCCTAACTGCATTATGGCCTGCTAGGCTGCCTGTACAAATAGCCTCGGTATGACCAACAAAAAGGCCACTTTTTTCGCCTGCACAGAAAAGATTATCTACTCCTTTAACCTTCATATCGTTTGTTCTTTGTGCTACAGATAAATATCTAATGGAATTTCCCTTACTTCCTGCATATGGATCCACATATTTAACCTTTTCTAAGCCTTTAATTTTTCTTAACTTTTTGAGAGGATAGTAGCTAGTCATAAGTTTAGCATGGCCAGTGTCTAAAAGAACTATATTTTCAGCAAATTCTTTTAAAGCATATTGTTGGCAAACCTTTTGTCCCAGTTTATCGTAATTTATATCTTCCTCTGGTACTTTTAAAACTACTACTCCCTCTTTATCTAATTTTTCTCTAATTTCTTCTGATAAGCTTTCCTTTGCTAATTTACAGGAACCTGAAAAAGCACCTAATTCATCTTCTCCTCTTTCCCCTTGTATATCTCTAACGCCACATCTTTCACTTATGCTGAGTCTTGGTCCAAAGGCAGGACATCTTAATATACACATTGAACATCCATTTCCATATCTTAAGCAATTTCCCATTGGCCCTGTTGTACCAGTAGTTTCTATAAATACATCTCCATCAATATAGGTTCCATCACTTAAATATATTCCTTTAACCTTTGATTTTTCTAATTCTATATCTACAACTCGGCTTTCTATATATATATTTATCCCCATTTCTTCTAAATAGTTATAGACTTCTCCTTCAATAAGATTAACATCATATAAGCTAGCATGCTTATGTCCTGGAAAATCTATATCTTTATGCCTTGAAGTTTTATCTGTAATTTTAATTAAATCTCCAGCTCCTAATTCCATAAGTTCTTCTGAAGCTGTCCATCTACCATTATTTCTCATAATCCCACCAACATTACCTAGTCCTAATAGTAGATCAGTTTTTTCAAATAAGTGTACATCTGCACCTGCTTTCTTAGCAGTTATTGCTGCTGCAACACCTGCCCAACCTGCTCCTACAATAATAACCTTAATCATATTAATCTTCTCCCTTCAAATACATTTCTCGGATCTGTTTGAAGCTTGCAGAGGCGTTTTACTCTTCTACCTGCAAACCTTACTGTACAACTTCCACATATACCTTCACCACAGCACATCTTAGTATTATTACAGCAAGATAGAGTAACATCTTTTGCTTCAATTTCATCTAAAAACTCTATTACTTTTACAGTTAATATATCTGCACCTGAAGTATGAATATATTTAACTCCCTCATTCTTAACAAATTTTTTTATTAATGCTTTTGCTTCTTCAGTTAATTCTCCTCTATTCAATATAGATTCTTCTATCAGATTATGGTCATATTCTTTTAAATAATCTTTAACATGATTTTCCTTATAAGGAGCCTTGTCCAACATTAAATTTATTTTATTTTTATTTAAAAATAACTTGCGAACTATAGGTATCATTGGCGCTGCTCCAATACCCTTTGCAATAACTAAAACATTATTATTAAACTGCTTGTTTAAATTCCTAATTCCAAATACTCCATTCCAGTATGGAGCCCTAATTGTTATTTCTCCTTCTTCTTCAATTTCTAATAACTTCTTAGTTTTAATACCTCTAATTTCAATCATTATTGTTATGATATCTGTTTCTACATTAGATTTCATAATTGATATTGGCACATCAAAGTATATATTTTCATTTGTTCTTATAAAAACATAACTTCCAGCCTTTGATAAATCTACTGCAAGCTTATGTGGAACTTCAAATTTAATTAAAAGTAAATTTTCTTCATATATTTCCTTTTTTACAACCTTACAGGTATAAGTTTTCCTTCCTTCTTTTGCTCTTGAATTGTTACTAATAAATTCATGATATATACATACACCATTCCAATTTAAACAATCACAAAATTTACTTCCATGTAGCTGGGAACAAAGAATACATTCATTTGACTCTGCAAGGTGGCAGGGACAATATTCTGTTCCAGCATCTATACAATCTATATACTCTCTCATTTATTAACCCCATTCTAAATTTTTATACAATAATAGATTATTTTCTATAGCTTCATTTTGTTACTTTATTATTTATCAAAAGAAAAAGCAGAAGTAGTTAATACTCTGCTTTTTCTAATAATTCATTATAATATTTTTCTTTATAAAAGTTATCTACTTCTATATCCTTTAAATATAGTTCTTTATAGCCAAAAGTAATATTCTTTTCTTCTATTACTTCTCCTAAGCCAGCCATTTTTTCTTCTTCAATAATATTTGAATTTGCTATGTTTTCAAAATTATGATTATCTTTTATGTAATTATATATTCTTTCTGTTTCATTCCACCTATTTGGGCAGTTTAGTACAACTATTATAATATTTCTATCCATATGTTTAAATGAGGATACTAAACACTTTCCTGCTCCTCCTGTATAGCCAGTTTTAACTCCATTTGCACTAGGAATTCTATATAAAATCTTGTTAATATTACTGTAATCCCTTGTAAAATTATATTTATCTTTGCTAATTGACTTTTCACCAACTATTTCTCTAAAAATATCATATTCCATTCCTTTTGCAGTTAATAAAGCTAAATCATAAGCAGATGAATAGTGTTTTTGACTATCTAGGCCGTGAGGTGACTCAAAATGTGAATCTAATACCCCTAAGCTTTTAGCATAATCATTCATTATATTAGAAAATCCTTCTACAGAGCCTGCTATACCTTCTGCTATTGCTATTGCTGCATCATTTCCAGACCTAAACATAAGGCCGAATAGTAATTCTCTAATAGTTATTTCTTCTCCTGCCCTATAACCAACTATTGAACCTCTTATAGATGCTGCATTCTTGCTAATAACCACCTTTTCATCTAAATTTCCATAGTTAATTGCCACAATGGCAGTTAAAATTTTTGTTGTACTTGCCATTGGTACTATTTCATATCCATTTTGGTTCCATAGTACTTCTTTTGTTTTTGAGTCAAAAGCTATTGCATTTCTTGCAGAAACTCTAAGAGGTTTATTCATTTCCTTAGCTAGAGGCCTAATTGTATATATATTAAAGATTGTTGGCAATAATAAGAATATTAATAGAAAAATAACTTTTTTTATTTTTTTCATAATAATATCACCTTCTATAATAATTTCTATGACTAGTTTGTTCTAAAAGTTATTTTTTAAACATTTTTATTTTTAACCCAGCTTATTTTAGTAATATTTTTAAGTTTTAGGAAAGGATACTTTATGAAAGTAGCATTATTTATTTTATTAATTATTATAGTTTTATTTTTACCAATTCCCTTTAAAATATATATAACTTTTGAAAATAATGAATTAATAGTTAGATTGTATAATAAAAAAATATTCACTTTGTATACAAATTTAAAAAAGGAACCCTCTCATAAAACTAAGAAGAAAGGAGCTAAAATTCTTAACTTTTTTAAAAACAAAAAATTATCTCCTAAAAAATTAATAAATAAATTGAAAAATAGTAATTTTAAACCAGGCTTAAATTTTCAAGGCTCCTTAACCTTTGGAGTTGAAGATGCAGCTGCTTGTGCTATTTTATATGGTATTTCCTGCAATATTCCATATATTTTGAGGGGTATTTTAAGTAAATTTATAAAATTAAAGTTTTTTAATCTATCAATAAAACCTAAATTTAACACAAACACCTTATTTTTTAATATATCAAGTATATTTTACTTAAGTCTAGCCAATATTATATATGTATTATTTTTAATATTGAGCAGTTTTGATATTTTAGAGGGAACTCTTAAAAAGGAGGAAAAAATATATGGGTAATGAACAACATCCAATTGAGAATTTAATGAGAAGTACAATGGAAAATCTAAAAGATATGATTGATGTTAATACTGTAATAGGTGACAGTATAGAGACAAGTGATGGAACATGCATTGTTCCCATATCGAAAGTCACTTTTGGTTTTGCTTCTGGGGGCTCTGAGTTTGGAATGCCAGTAAAAATTGAACCAAGTAAAGATATTAAACATCCCTTTGGAGGGGGCTCTGGTGCAGGTGTAACTGTTAAGCCTGTAGCCTTTTTAATTGTAAGAAAAGATACTGTCCGACTACTTAATGTAGATCATGAGCATGCTTATGATAAGGTAATAGATTCAATACCACAAATTTTAGATAATATAAAAGGAATGTTAAATTTAGATAAAAAGAATCAAGTAAAGAATGTTAATGAGAATAATTCTTCTACTGATATGAATGAATTTGATGAAAGTGATTCTTCTTCCAACAATTTATTTTAACTTTAAAGAGGTTGTTACAAAAGAAAAGATTATTTCTAATCTTCTTCTTTTGTAATTGACACTTCCTCTGCTTCAAAGCTTTCTAAATCAGGCAGCTCTTTTAATTCCTTTAAGCCAAATTGTCTTAAGAACTCTTCTGTTGTTCCGTATAATATTGGCCTTCCTGGAACGTTTAGTCTTCCTACTTCTTTTATTAAATCTTTTTCTACTAGCCTTTGTATTGCACTATCAGATTTTACACCTCTAATTTCATCAATATCAATTCTTGTAATTGGCTGTTTATAAGCAATTATGGCAAGACTTTCTAGAGAAGCCTGAGATAGGGATTGTCTTTTATTTTTCTTTAATAAATTTTGAATATAATCACTATTCTTTTCCTTTGTAACAAATTGATATTCACCATTTATAGAAATTAATTTTATTCCCCTATTTTCATCTTCCTCATATTCTCTCATCATTTCTTTTATTATACCTTCTAGGTCTTTACTAGTTATTTCAAGGGCATTACTAAGATCCTTTACTGTTAATGGGTCTCCACTAACAAATAATAAGGATTCAATTGCAGATTTTATTCTAGGTTTCAATGAAACTTCTTCAATTTCAAATTGCTTTGCTTCTATATTATTCACCTTCTATTCTCCTTTCAATTAGAATATCTCCAAAGTTTATATTTTGATAGGCCTTTACTCTTCTCATTTTGATAAGTTCTAAAAGGGCTAAAAATGTTACTACTGCTTCAATTTTGCAACTTGATACATCTATTATGTTTTTAAATCTAACTATCTTTTCATTAGAAACCTTACTTATTAAATCTTCCATCTTATCTTCAATTTTAAACTTGTCCAAATATATTCGTTCTTCTATTTCTTCTATGCTGGTATTCTTATTTTGTTTATTTAAAAAGTTTTCTAAAATTTTATTATATATATTATATAAGTCAAATAATGTTAAATTCTTAAATAGGTCTTCTTCTTTTTTTTCAAACTTATTTTCTTTTATAATTTCTGGTTTTTTAGTATATACTTCTCCAGTATTTATGTATTTTTCTTTCAAGAATAGTGATGCATTCTTAAATTTCTTATACTCTATTAATTTTTCAACAAGATTTTTTTCTAAATCTTCTTCTACATTTTCCTCTTCCTTAAAAACTGGCAATAGTTTTTTTGACTTTATTTCTATTAAAGTAGCTGCCACAACAATAAATTCTGAAGTGATTTCCAAATCCATAATTTTCATATCATCTAGATATTGTATATATTGGTTTGTAATCTTATTTATTTCTATATTATAAATATCCATTTCATGTTTCTTAATTAAATGTAATAACAAATCGAAGGGTCCTTCAAAATTTGCTATTTTTATTTTTGGCATTTCCAATATAATCATCATCCTTTAACAATTTCCTATCAATATATTATCAATTTTTTTGCTAAAGAACAACTGTTTTAAAAAGAGGCTGCCATAGACAGCCTCTGATTATATGCCTTTTTTAAACATATTCTTCAAATTAAATTTTAAGTTTTCTAAGAAACCGCCAATTTTTATATCTCTATCAGAATATAATTCTACTTCCCCAATTTTCTCTTCTCCTAGATAAACTTCGCATTTACCAATAATATCTCCTGCTTTATATTCCTTTTTAGGTTCATCTAAGATTATTCTTTGTTCTATTTCCGTATTAGTGCCCTTAGGCATTATTGCTACAAGATCTTCCTTAGCCTTTGCCACTATAAACTTATCTGTTTGCTTATTGAAATATACTGTTTCTACATCTTGGTCTTTAGTAAAGAGTGTTTTTCCTTCAAATTTAGAGAAGCCATAATTCATTAACATACTTGCATCTCTATTTCTTACTTTATATGTAGGAGCCCCCATAATTACTGTTAGCATTCTAACTCCATTTCTTGTTGCTGTGGCAGAAATACAGTACTTTGCTTCTTGGGTGAAGCCAGTTTTTAGCCCATCACAACCCTCGAAAAATCTAACTAATTTATTATGATTTACAAGTTCTATAGGTGTCCTTCTACCTTCTGATATAGTTTCCATATATGTTCCTGTATATTTAAGTACTGTAGGATGTTTTAGTAATTCATTTGACATTATTGCAATATCTCTAGCCGTGGAGAGATGCCCTTCTGCCGGAAGACCATTGGAATTTTTGAAAGTAGTATTTGTCATTCCTAGTTCTTGTGCCCTTTTATTCATCATTTCTACAAAGGCATCTTCTGTACCTGCTAGATATTCCGCTAAAGCTACTGAAGCATCATTACCTGATGCTATGGCAACACCCTTTAATAGCTCCTCTACAGTTCTTATTTCTCCTGTATCTAAGAGCATGGTGCTGCCCCCCATTTTTTTAGCATTTTCGCTACAGGTAACTTTATCTTCTAAGGATATTTTCCCACTATCTATGGCTTCCATAGTTAAAAGCATTGTCATTATCTTTGTAACTGAAGCTGGGGCAAATTTCTCATCTATGTTTTTTTCATAAATGATTTTACCTGTCACAGGCTCCATTAACAAAGCTGATTTTGCGTCAACTTCGATTCCACTTTCACTTTTAGGTTCCTCACTTTT
>JAAYOT010000177.1 GCA_012520205.1 Clostridiales bacterium | reverse complement strand
TTTTCTTTATCAACTATTAAAACCCCATCTAAATTTAACTTTACATCACTTGCTACAGCAATTAACTTATCTTTAGGGCTTATTACTTTGCTGCTGACTTTATTTCTATATACCTCTATTTTTCTTAAATTACTATTCTTATACCCCTCTACTAATACAATATCCTTATCTTCTGCTAATTTAATGATATCATTTAAATCAGTTTCTTCCTTTAATTCTTTTATTACTGCCAGCCTAGACTTTGATGATATAATAACAGTTTCAGCCCCAGCTTCCCTATGCTTATATGTATCTTTTCCCTTTTTATCAATATCAAAACCATGAACATCATGTTTTATTGTTGCAACAGTTAATCCCCTCTTTTTTAGTTCTTTGATTAAACCTTCTATAACAAAGGTCTTTCCAACCTTTGATCTTTCTCCAACTATATTTATTACCTTGGGCATACTCCTCATCCTTTAAAGTAATGATTTTAATCCATTTACAATTATATTTTCTGTTAAAATTGCCATATATTCAGGGCTTTCCCTCATTCCATTCTTTAACCAGTAATCTATTAAGCCTATAGCTCCATATAATATAAATGAATAATACTTCTCAAAAAGTTCCTTATCATCAAGCTTAAAAATTTTAGACCAATCATTATAGCTTTTTTCATATATTACTGAGACTATTTTTTTTACAAAAGCCATGTCTCCCCTATCACAAAGAACAACCATACAAAAATCCTTGTTTTGAGCTATAAAAGTGAAAATATCCTGCAATATTGGTTTTGTCTCGATTTTATTAGGAGAAATTTCATAGGATAAGATCATATCTTGAAATTCTTCATAAAGCTCCTTTTCAATCTCCTCTAGCATATGAAAGACATCTCTATAATGAAGATAAAATGTTCCTCTATTTATATCTGACTTTTCACAAAGTTCCTTTACAGTAATAGAACTTATATTTTTAACTTTCATAAGCTCTATTAAATTTTTTCTTAATATAGCCTTTGTCTTTCTAACTCTTCTATCTGTATTTGTCATAAAAATATCCCTTTCTGAACATTATTATAAGATACTGTTTATTAATGAACTCTTTGAAAAACATTGATTATTGTTTTTCAATTTTAATGTAATTATAATTATTATTGCTAAAAAAAACAACACTATGTTCAAAAACTTATAGCATCTGCACTATTAAATACACTATTAAATAAAGAAGGGGTGATAACATGGAAGATGGAAAAGAAAAAAAATCACAAATATTAAAAATTATTAAGGCACTTGCAATAATAGGAATAATACTAATTCCCTCAATTTATACTACTGTTTTCTTAGGATCAATGTGGGATCCTTATGGAAACTTAGATAAATTGCCTGTGGCTGTAGTAAATTTAGACAAGTCCTGCGATTATAATGGTAAAGAATTATCTATTGGAGAGGAGCTAGTTAAAAACCTAAAAGAAAATAATGCCCTTAATTTTAACTTTGTAGATAAAGAAACTGCTCAGGAAGGCTTAGATAATGGTTCCTATTATATGGTTATTACAATTCCTGAGAATTTTTCTTATAATGCTACAACTCTTTTAGAGGATAATCCTCAAAAAATGGAACTTCAATATAAGGTAAATCCAGGCAAAAATTATATTGCTTCAAAAATGAGCGAATCTGCAATTCAAAAGATTACAAACTCTATAGAAAATAGTGTAACTGAAGTTTATGCAGAAACTGTATTTGATAAATTCTCAGAAATAGGCCTTCAGCTTAAAGATGCTGCTGATGGTGCATCTCAAATAAATAATGGCTTAAAATCACTAAAGGACGGTTCTAATACTATAAGCTCAAATTTAAAGCTTTTATATGACAGTAGTTTAACCTTCAGCGATGGAATAAATAGCTATGAAAAGGGAATTAGCAAATATTTATCTGCAGTAAATGAAATTAAAGATGGCTCTATAACATTAAAGTCAGGAATAAATACTTTAAATAGTAAAGCTTCCTCTCTTTCAGAAGGAGTAAATAGCCTTAATATTGGAGCAAACAGCCTATATGCAGGCTTGCAAAAATACACTTCAGGTGTTGATTCAGTAAAGGATGGAGTTTCTAAACTTAACTCTAATTCTAATGATTTACTAGCAGGAGCTAATAGTTTAAATAATGGCTTAACAAGTTTAAAAGAAGGAAGTAATAATCTTGTAACTGGCCTAAGAGCTTTATCTGCTTCTATAGGAGAAAATGTTAACAAAGAAAACAGCGAAAATATTAATAAATTAACTTCCTCCTTAAATAGCTTTAACAGCTCAGGTAATGCTTTAGAATCAAATTTAACCAATATTAGAACTTCACTAAAAAATTCTTCATCCTACATTACTGAACTTCAAAAAACAATAGCTGAAATCAGCAGTTCAGAATGGTTCAAGGATTTAGATAGCGAAACACAAAATAAGATTATTAATAACTTATCAGCGCCTTTAGCTGGATTAGGAAATGAACTAACTTCAATTTCTAATCAAATGACTTCTGCTAAGACAGGATTTGAAAGTCTTTCAAATAATAAAGAGCTTATTGCTTCAACAATAACTAATTTATATTCAGGCCTAGAAAAGGTACAATATAGCTTAAATAATCAAATAATACCAGGAGCTGATAGTTTAAATAATGGAATATCTGCCTTAAAGGATGGCAGTGATAAGCTAACTTATGGAATTCAAAGCTATACTTCTGGAGTTTCAACTTTATACAAAGGTACAAATAACTTAGCTTCAAATTCTGAAAGCCTTGTTAATGGAGCTGAAAGCTTATCAAATGGAACAACTGCTTTAAATAATTCAGTTCCAGCCTTAACTGATGGAATTAATAAACTTGCAGAAGGTTCAAATGATTTATCAGAAGGATTAATTGCTTTATCTAATAATAATCTTTCACTAAGTTCAGGGATTAACAAAATAAATTCTGCTTCTAATTCCATATCAGAAGGGGCATATAAGCTTTATGCCGGCTCTAAAGAATTAAGCAGTGGAGTTTCTAAATTAGAAGAAGGTTCAGAAACTTTAAGTAAAGGTCTAGAAGAAGGTTCAGAAAAGGCATCAACTACTAAGCTTACTGATAGCTCAAAAGAAATGTTTGCTTCACCTATTGAAGGTGTAGAAGCCTTTAATTCTTATATTGCTAATAATGGTAGTGCAATGTCAGCATATATGATGTGCGTTGGTTTATGGGTAGGCTGCTTAGCTTTATGTATTCTTTTCCCTACTGAAAGAGATCTTAAGAATGGAAAAGAAAATCCAAAAACTTTCTGGCCTAAGAAAGCCTTAAAACTTGCTTCCATGGCAATTATTCAAGCTGTAGTTATGGTCAGCTTAATTAGATTAATAAATGGCCTTGAACCAGCTTATCTAGGAAGAACTTACTTAATGGCTATAGTTGCTTCTTTATCATTTATGGCTATTGTTTACTTTATGAATTTACTTTTAGGTAAAATAGGAAGCTTTATTCTATTAATATTTATGGTGCTACAATTAAGTGGTTCTGCAGGAACTTATCCAATAGAACTTTCTGACAGTTTCTTTAATGCAATTCATAACTATATGCCATTTACCTATGCAGTAGATGGTTTTAGAAATGGACTAGCAACTGGATTATCAATAGTTCCTCAAGCATTAGTTCTTTTAGGAATAGGTTTTGTCTGCTCAATACTTTCTATAATTGTAGTTATTAAGAAAAATAAAAGCGATAGAACAAGCCTATCTCAATTAATAGAAGAAGCTGTATAAAAGTAAGTTTATATTAAAAAGTTAAAAATTATATTTAAAATAAATATATAGTTAACATTAAAAGTTATTAATAAAAATAGCTATTATGCTAAGAGTTTTAACTCTAAAGCATAATAGCTATTTTTCACTAATTATTTATTTGTAAATAATCCTGCTCCTTTAATAATTTCCTGTTCC
>JAAYOT010000176.1 GCA_012520205.1 Clostridiales bacterium | reverse complement strand
ACAGAAAGCTTAAACTTAGATAAGGAAGTTTATGAATCAGAAGTAGATTCATTTACAAAGAAAAAAACTTATAAAGTTAGAGTTGGAAAGCCATTTCTTAAAGAAGGTGAAAATGTACTAATAATAGACGATTTCCTAGCTAAGGGCTGTGCTGCTAAAGGAATGATGGATTTAGTTAAACAATCAGGCGCTAACTTAGTTGGAATAGGAATAGTTATAGAAAAAGGATTCCAAGAAGGAAGAGAAGTTCTTGAAGGCATGGGAGCAAGAGTTGAATCCCTAGCAATAATAGATAGATTTGAAGATGGAAAAGTAATATTTAGATAAGTAAAAGACTCAGCAAAGGCTGAGTCTCTTATTTTTTACCAACTGAAACCTGAAACTTGAAAAGTGAAAACTATCTATTAAGGTAGTATTCCATAACATTCCTAACCTTAGGAACAGTAAAGTGGCTATGTCCCCTTTCCTTAACATCTTCAACAATCATGGCTAAGGAAATTTTTGATGTATCTGTATCAACAGAAACAAACCATCCATTTTCAGTTCCTGAAGCATCATCCTGAGATTGTTTTATTTCTGCAGTACCTGTTTTACCTGCAACTCTAAATCCAGGAACAGCACCATCCGGAATTGTAGCACCAGCATCATTAATTAAGGCAGTAAAGGCATCTATTAATACTGGCAAGTTATCCTTTAATATAGCTTCTTCTTTCCAAACTGCTGCCTCGGAATTTTCACTTATTACTAATCTTGGTTTCATTATATTACCCTCATTGGCTAAAGCGCTGTAAGATAAGGCTACATGTAAAGGAGTCATCATTATTTCTCCTTGTCCATACCCAGTATCTGCTAATAAAATTTCATTATCTAAAGTACCATCATTAGAAATTTGAGAATTTTCCATAGGATATTCAAAAGGTAGTTCTTCGCTAATTCCAAATTTTTTAATTCCCTCTATAAATTTTTCGCTGCCTAATTCTAAGGCAACTTGTCCATAATAAATATTATCTGAATGGTTGACAGCATCTTTTAAATTAACAGGTTTTCCGGGGTCTGTTACCCTAGTTATTTTATAATCTCCCCAAGAGCTATCCTTCTGCCAAGATAAACCTTGAATATCCCTAGCGGAATTAGGATCTATCACCTTATTTTCTAAGCCAATTACAGAAGTTAGAAGCTTCATTGTTGACCCTGGAGAATAAATTTTATTAAATCTATTTACTTCATCAGCATCGCCTATTTCTTCCCACTTAGCCTTTTGAGCTTTAGTTACATAAGTTGTAAATACATTAGAATCAAAGGAAGGGGAGCTTACCATGGCTATAACTTCACCTGTTTTAGGATTTACAGCAGTTGCTGCCCCTTTCTCACCATTCATTTCATTATATATTTTCTTTTGAAGTTCTGAATCAATGGAAGTTTTAATATCTTTTCCATCTTCACCTTCTGCAGATGCAACAGTTATCTTTTCATCTCCACGTTCTATATATATTTCTGCAAAATCCTTTCCCTTTAAGCTTTCTTCATAAACTTGTTCTAAACCGGCTTTACCAATAAGGCTTGTATCATGATATCCCTTATCCTTATTAGCTTCTAGTTCTTCTGCAGTAATATTACCTATATAGCCTATTAATCTACCAAAGGCTTCACCACCAGTATAAACCCTGCCTTCTTTTTCCCTAATTAAAATTCCTTCTTCTCCCCTATCCCTTAGTTTAGATAGCTTAGGGTCCTCTGGCAATATATCAACTATAGGAACAAAGTGTTCAGGATTATTATTTTCATCAAGTTTTGTTTTTATATTTTCTTCGCTTATATCAAGAATCTCTGCAATTTCAGTTATTTTCGCATCCACATTAGACTTGTTAAATTCAGCCGGATAAAGGCCAACTGTATTAAGAATTCCATCCTGGGCTAAGGGGTTACCATCCTTGTCTAAAATACTTCCTCTTTTAGAAGGAATAGTATTAACCCAAATCTTATCATCCTTAATCATTTGAGGGAAAATTAAACTTTCATCCCACTTTATTTTGTACTCTTTATCTTCCTTAATTAAGGTTAATTTATAATCTGTAAGAGTTATATCTCCAGCTATAGAATTCATAGTTACCTTAAATGGAATAACTAATCCATCATCTTCTTTTGATTTTTCGCCATCAATTTCAACTATTAAATTATTAGCATTTATAGCAGAAAATATATTAGTGTATCTTGTAATAAAATCTTCTTCAGATATGGTTTCTTTTGAATCCTTTGTTAACATTTCGTACATGCCTTTATAATCAGCTTGTACCCATTTTTCAGCATAAGAATCAAAAGTTTTTTGAGTTTTATCTAGGCCGGAACATCCAGTCATTATAAGTATAAATGATAATAATAGTGTAGATACTATTATTAACTTTTTATTTTTCATATATAAAAAACCTCCCATTTATTTACTGCGATTTAATATAAATTATACACCAATAAAAGAAAATTACATAATATACTTATTATAATGATAAAAATTATTTTAGTAATTCTTAATGAAGAAAACAAAAAAGCGCCTTAGCGCTTTTGTATAAATAAATGGGGGATGGACCTGCTTACACAGGTATATTTATATTATTTACATAAATAAGAAATTTATACAAAAATAAAAAATTATTTTCTTATATTGCCAATAATCCTTATTAGTTGAATATATTTATCAACAATGATATTATTAGGAAAAGATTATATTTAATAGAGGTGACAAAATGAAAGTATCATATAGAAGTTTAAACTGTTCTGAAGTGGAAGTAAGAGTGATATATTTACTTGAAAACAAGCTTACTTTACCTAAGGAAGAATTAAATAAAAATGTAGCTTATGCACAAAGTAGAAATTTGTTTAGCGGAAAAAATGGTGAGCTATATACCTTTACAATGGGGATGAATGGAACTTTCCAAACTGTTGTATTAGTAGGATTAGGAAAGGAAGAAGAATTAAATCTTGATAAAATTAGAAAGGGAACAGCTAAGGCTATAAGAAAAGCAAAAGAACTAAAAGCTAAAGCAGTTTTCCTAAGGCTTCCAATTACTAATAAATTAAATCTTGAAGAAATAGCTAAAAATGTTACAATAGCTGCTCATTTAGCTGGCTACACTTTCAATAAGTATAAAACAGATAAAGAAAAGGAAAATGAGATTATGGCTTCAATAGGAGTGCATGGATTAAAAGAAGCAACTCCAGAACTTCTTGAAGCTATTGAAGAAGGAAATTCAATTGGTAAGGGAATAGTATTAGCTAGAGACCTAGTTAATGAACCTGCAAATGTTATTTATCCAGAAACTTTAGCAGAAAAAGCAGTTGAGGCTGGAAAAGAACATGGCTTTGAAGTAGAAGTACATGGCGTAGAAAAAATTAAAGAATTAAAAATGGAGGCCTTCTATAGCGTAGCTAAGGCTTCCGAAAAAGAGCCTAAGCTTATAGTTATGAGATACTTTGGAAATCCAGAAGAAAAGGGAGAAATCTTAGGTCTTGTAGGAAAGGGCTTAACTTATGATTCTGGTGGATATTCACTTAAACCAACTACAGGAATGGTTGATATGAAATCAGATATGGGTGGAGCAGCATCAGTTATAGGAGCAATGTCAATTATTGCAGGAAGAAAGTTAAAGGTTAATGTTATTGCTGTAGTTGCAGCTTGTGAAAATATGATATCTGGGGCAGCATATAAGCCTGGTGAAATAATAGGAAGCATGGCAGGAAAAACTATAGAAATAAGAAATACAGATGCTGAAGGAAGACTAACTTTAGTAGATGCAGTTAATTACATTATAGAAAAAGAAAATGCTAGTGAAGTTATTGATATAGCAACGCTAACAGGTGCAGCTTTAGTAGCCCTTGGTGATACTACAACAGCAGTTGTAACAAATAATGATAGCTTCTATAAGGAACTTAAGGAAGTTTCTAATTATACAGGAGAAAAGTTCTGGCAGTTACCAGCCTTTGAAGAATACAAGGAAATGGTAAAATCAGAAATTGCTGATTTGAATAATAGTCCAGGAAGAAATGCTGGTACTATAACAGCAGGATTATTTATAGGTGAGTTTGTTCAAGATAAGCCTTGGTTACATTTAGATATAGCTGGAACAGCTTGGGCAGATAAGAAAACTGATTTAACTATAAAAGGTGGAACAGGTGCTCCAGTATATACATTATATGAATTGGCTAAAAGAAAAGGTAAATAAAAAACATTTATTTT
>JAAYOT010000175.1 GCA_012520205.1 Clostridiales bacterium | reverse complement strand
TTTTCTAATAACAGTATATAAATAAAAAATAAAAATGATATGTGAAATTAGCTATAGCGAGCAATTAGATGTTCTTAGTGATATAATAGCTTCTGTGCCTTAGTGTTGTTCGTTTGTTTGAGCGAATGCGAGTTTAACGAAAATACTTGGCACGGAAGCTATTATGAACTTAGAACTTCTTGCGCAGCTATTTGCTAATGGAACATATCATTTTTATTTTTTTCTAATTTATATACTACTTCTTTCTTTTCATTTCTTCTAATACTTTTTTAAAGTTATTTTCTTCTACTTTATACATCTTATTTTCTTGCACCATTCTAGGAACTAGTAATATTCCCAGTCTGTTTTTCTCCGGAATAATCTTTAAATCGACTATTTCCCCGGAAATTCTTTTTACTTTTATGGATAACTCCTTAAATCCCTTTTTTATGAGCATTATAACATCCATCTCTGATTGGGCTTTTTCATTATTCACTTCTATTATTCTGTCTCCCCTTCTTATTCCATCTCTATAAAAATAAGAATAGGGTGATACTTCTAAAACTGAAACACCACTATCATCTGTATAATATATGTATTTTCCTCTCTTTTCTAATTTCTCTTGTACCCTAAGCATAAATTCATGTCCAATTGGCGCAAATATAATAACTATAATTTGTCCAATAATTCCATAGTTAGCTAACTGAGAAACTATTGATAATATTAAACCATATATTAAAATTCCAACTCCTGAATAAACAGCTTTTTCCTTCTTTTTCTTTGTAAAAGTTATTGAATTGTAAGCTAAAACCCCATAAAAGGGGATTGCTGAAATTATTGTAGTAGCTAATATTAAGAATGTCTCTTTATTGTTTAATATTGGCCACCAATTTGGTGTTTCTATCACTGATGTTATTGTACTTGCTGAATCTCCTGAAAAAATTATAAGTAATGCAACAGGTAAAGCCCAAAATCTATTATAAGCAAACCCACCTATTATTTTATTATCTTTATTGGTAAACACAGGAATTGCCCCTCTGCTTCCATCTACCATAACTAAAAAACCTTCTATTATATGCATTACACCAACGAAGGTCATTAGGCTTAATATATCAATATTTAAATAAACTTCCGTATTGGTTATATCTGCAAAAATATTTGCCAAAACACTTATAGCACCCAATATAGAACCTGAATAAGAAAAGCACATATATTTTTTCTTAAAAAATAAAAGTACTATTGATATCAAAAATATAAATTCTATTCCTGAATTTTCATGAAACATAACTCCTAGCAGACTGAGAATTATACTTGCAACTGCCCCAGCTATTATTCCTAGTGATATCTGTGAAAGTGTAAGCTCTAGGGGAGAGTTTATACTTTCCCCTAGTGTTAACTTTTGCATCATTGATATTTTTTTATTTTTCAAATAAAATATTACGCCTAAAATTATGAGAGTAATTATATGGACAGGCTCAATTATGGCATAAGCTACAGCCCTCAAAGTATATATTATTAAGTCCATATGAGCCTCCTATTTCATTTTATCCTTTATTACTTCTATCGCTTTTAAATATTGTGTATCTATACTTCTATCATACTCCATTTTTAGGTTTTCTTCTGGTATAGAAACTTCTATATCAGGAGTTATTCCTATTTTGTGTATATTTTCTCCATTTGGTGAATAGTACTTTGATGTTGTTACCTTTAATCCTGCATTTCCATCTTCAAATTCTATTAATTGTTGAACTATTCCTTTACCAAAGCTTTTCTCTCCAATTGTAGTAGCAGCTCCATAGTCTCTTAAGGCTCCCGTTACTACTTCTGAAGCTGAAGCACTTCCTCCATCAATTAGCACTACTAAAGGCATTCCAATTGCTTCCCCACCTATAGATTTTGATTCTATCTTGTTATCATATTTATCAATTGTATATGTTATAACTTTTCCCTCATCTATAAATTGTGAAGCTACTTCAACTGCCTCGTTTAAAAAGCCTCCAGGATTTCCTCTTAAATCTAGAATCATTCCTGTCATACCTTTATCTTTTAATTCTATAATTGTATTTTTAAATTCATCTGCAACATCTTCATCAAAAGAAGTTATTTGAAGATAACCTATATTACCATCTATTATTTCACCTTTTACAGCTTCAACTTTTATCACATCTCTTGTAATTACTATATCAAGAGTTTCTGAATCATTTCTTTGGACTGTCAAGGTTACATCAGTACCTTCTTCTCCTCTTATCATTGCAACTGTATTATCTAAAGTAGGATCTACTAATTCCTTACCATCTACTTCTATTATTATATCTCCTGGTTGTAAACCTGCAATTTCTGCCGGTGAACCTTCTATAGGGGCAATTACTGTTACCCTATCTTCCTTGATTCCTAAGTGAGCTCCTATCCCAACGAATTCTCCTTCACTTTGCTCCATAAAGGCTTTATATTCTTCAGCATTCATAAATACTGTATATGGATCGTTAAGAGAATCTGTCATTCCCTTTATTGCGGACTCTAATAATTTTTCATCATCAATTTCTCCATCATATTTTGCTAACAATGCATTCCTAACTTGAAATAATAGTTCATATTTCTTTACATCTTTTATATCACTTAAATCACTCATTACGTCCTTGCTAATATCTCTGATAGTTATTCCATTTATAGCAAGAACATTACCTAAGTAAAATAAAAATATATTTGAAAATAAGAACACAACAATTACTGAGGTAATTATTACCGGCTTTTTCAAGCTGCGTTTTTTCACTTGATTATTTTTCTCCTCCATATAAATACATACTTCCTTTCAAAAACATTATAGACACAATTAACTTCATTAAATTTTCCCTTAAATATGTTTTAAGTGGAGAATTCTCTCCACTTAATATTATATAATTTATTTTCTCTTTTATTTCACTTTTTTATACATCTAAGAACTTTCTTAATGCAAAGGCACTTCCAACTGCACCAATAATAGTTCCTCCTAATATAAACACTAGTCCTAAAGGTCCAAATATAAAGCTTGGTGTAATTAAATTTGCAATAAATACATTGGAAACTATGTAGTTATATAATGCTCTATAAGCAAAGAATAGTAATATAGTTGATAATATTGATCCAATTAATCCAATTACTATACCTTCTATAATAAATGGCCATCTTATAAACCAATCTGTTGCTCCAACATATTTCATTATTCCAATTTCTCTTCTTCTTGAAAATACAGTTATTTTTGTAGTATTAGTTATTAAGAAAATTGATACCCCAATAAATACTATAAATAATACCATTCCAACTACTCTTACAGCATTTATAAAGGAACTAATTTTTTCAATCATATCTCTATGATTAGTAATATCATCTACTCCTGACATATCTTTTATAGCTTGCTCTATTGAATCAGCATATTCAGGCGCTTCTAACTTAACAATATATGAGTTTTGTAGAGGGTTTTTTTCTAAATCATATCCTTGTATTAACCCAGGATTATCTTTAAAACTTTCTTTAAAATTTAAAAAAGCTTCTTCCTTGGTTTCATATATTACTTCCTCTACTCCCTCTTGCTCAGCTAGTTTTATCTCTACCTCTCTCTGATCTACTAGTTTTATATCATCCTGTAAATAAACCTTAATTTCTATCTTAGAAGCTACGTCATCTACCGCTCTACCAAAGTTTAAACCTAGAAGTGCAAATGTACCAAATATAAAGAATGTTATAAGTACAGTAATAATAGCAGCTATACTTAGTGTTCTATTTCTTTTTAGACTTTTAAAAGCATCTATAAAAAAATACTTTATTGAACTAATCTTCATTTTCGTACATCCCCCTTCTATTATCTCTTGTTATATATCCCTTTTCTATAGCAATAACTCTCTTTTTCATATGGTCAACTATATCCTTAGCATGAGTTGCCATAACTATAGTAGTTCCACCTCTATTTATATCTTCTAATAAATCCATTATTCCCTTGGCTGTTTCTGGATCTAGATTTCCTGTTGGCTCATCACAGATTAAAACTGAAGGATTATTTACTATTGCTCTTGCTAAGGCAACTCTTTGTTGTTCTCCTCCAGATAATTCGCTAGGAAACATTTTGTATTTATGCGATAATCCAACTAATGATAGTACCATTGGAACTCTTTTTCTAATTTCTTTTGGGGATGCTTCTACAACTCTCATAGCAAAGGCTACATTTTCATAAACATTTAAAGTTGGTATAAGTCTAAAATCTTGAAAAACCATTCCAATCTTTCTTCTGTAATATGGAATTTGTTTTCTAGTAATACTAGAAAGTTGAGTTCCTGCCACAAAGACTTCTCCAACAGTTGGATCTACTTCTTTTATTAACATCTTTATAAATGTTGACTTACCTGAACCAGATGGTCCAACTAAGAAAACAAATTCTCCTGAATCAATACTTATATTAACGTCAGCTAAAGCTTTAACATTATTATCATATAACATTGATACGTTCTTAAATTTTATCATTTTAAAACACCTCTCGCCTAGCTTCTTAAATCATATTTTAAGCTTATAGCGTTATTATAACATAATACAAGGTCGTAAAAAAACTATTTTTCCTATTTTATAGACAATAAAGGATTTTTTTAATAGTTTCTTAATATTCTACAAATCCCTTTCCTAATGCCTCTGTAGATTCACTAACAGTTAAAAAAGCATCTGGGTTATTTTTCCTAATAAACTGTTTTAATGTAATAAATTGCTTAGAATTTAAAACTGAGTATATTATTGCCGTGTCTGATTTTGTATATCCACCTTTTCCTGTTAGTATTGTACACCCTCTATCGATTTCATTATTAATAAAATTTACAATTAAGTCTTCTTCTTTAGTTATAATAAATACTTGCTTAACTGGGTTTATTCCTGCAATAAATTTATCTATTAAATTTCCTATTATTATTGTACTTAATAAGCCGAATAACCCCTTTTCTACTCCAAAGGAATATATGGCTAAAATTGTTACTGTACAATCTGCAATTAACAATCCTTGTCCTATAGGTATATTGAAAAACTTATTTGTAAACTTTGCTATTATTGATGTTCCTCCTGTTGAGGCATTTTGATTAAAGACTATAGCAGTACCAAAGGCTACTACTACCGAACCAAAAACACTAGCTAAAAATAAATTGTCCGTAACCACCATAGGCGGAAGCATTTCCTCGCAAATCCACATAAAAACAGATGTGACTATTGTTGAATAGATACTTTTAGCTCCAAAGGATCCTCCTATAAAAATAAATGATAGCCCAAATAGTATTAAATTTACTATAACCATAAAAATACTAGGGCTTATTGGCAAAAAGGCATTTATGGCTAAAGCTAAACCAGAGATACCTCCAGAAGCTATTCCATTAGGAAAGTGAAAGTACTCTAGTCCTATTACCACAATAGCAACTCCTACTGTTGATAAAAAATATTCTTTAATTCTTTTCATATATCTTTTGTTTTCCTCCTATGGTGAATTTATGCTATCCTAAGTCCCCAAAACCTTCTCCCATTACTTCATGAACCTCTCCAACAGTTATAAAGGCCTGAGGATCTATCTTTGATATGTATTGCTTTAATCTTATAAATTCGCTTCTTCCTAAAACTGCATATATAACACGGGTCTCCTCGCCACTAAAGGCACCTATTCCCTTTAGATAGGTGCAGCCCCTATCTAAATCCTCTAAAATAAACCTTGATATTTTTTTATTTTCAGTACTTATTATTACTACTTCCTTACACTTGTTAAATCCTTCTATTACCTTATCTATCAAAATTCCATTCATAACTACAGATAGAATTGCATAAAAACCCTTATCTAACCCAAAGGTTACAGCTCCCAATAAGGTTATAATGAAATCAACCACTAACAATGATTTACCAACATCAATATTGAAATACTTATTTAATACTTTTGCAATTATATCTGTACCACCTGTAGAAGCATTAACATTAAAAATTATACCCATTCCAAAGGCTGTTATGGCTGCACCAAATATAGTTGCCAGCATTAAGTCATTTGTTAATGCAAAGGGCTTAAAAAACTGTTCAATAAAAATCATAATTCCTGATAATAGTAAACTAGATACTATTGTTTTAAGCCCAAAACCTTTCCCAAGAAAAACAAATCCTAGAACAAATAAAACTATATTCATTATAAATACTAAGGTTCCTGTGGAAATTACCGGTATGTATTGGGTTATTACTACAGCTAATCCTGTTACTCCTCCAGCTGCTATTTCATTAGGAATAAAGAAATATTCAAGGGCTAAAGCAACTAATATAACACCAATAAAAATCATTAAATATTCTTTAAATTTATCTTTCATTAATCTTTGTCCCCCTAATAGACTTTTTTATTATTTTTCCACACTTTATATTTTATATCCTCATATCTAACAATATCTAAAGATATATTATATTTCTATTTCCATCCAATTACAATATGTTACCTACTCTTTGCAGAGTGCAAAAAAAGAAGACTACTTGCAATCTTCTTTTTTGCAACAGCCTTCTCCTGTAAACATATTATTTTTTTAGAGAAATAGACTTTTTAACTTTTTCTACTATATTAGCAGAAGTTAAGCCGTACTTTTCTAATAATTGATCTGGTGTTCCACTTTCACCAAAGGTATCATTAACTCCAACTTTAATCACAGGTACTGGATATTCTTCACATAAAACTTCTGAAACAGCAGAACCTAGTCCACCTATAACATTATGTTCTTCAACTGTTACTATTGCACCTGTTTCTTTTGCTGCTTTAATTAAAACATCCTTATCTATAGGTTTTAATGTGTGTATATTTATAACTCTTGCATTAATACCTTCCTTTTCAAGCTCTTCTTTTGCTGCAAGGGCAACATCTACCATTATTCCTGTTGCAACTATTGTTACATCCTTTCCTTCTGATAGGGTTACTCCTTTTCCTATTTTAAATTCGTAAGTATTTTCATCGTTTATTACATTAACTGCAGCTCTTCCAAGTCTAACATAACAAGGCCCATCATATTCAGCAACTGCCTTTATAGCTGCTGCTGCTTCAACTGCATCTGAAGGACATATTACAGTCATATTTGGTATACTTCTCATTAATGATAAATCTTCTATAGCTTGGTGAGAAGCTCCATCTTCCCCTACTGTCAGCCCAGCATGAGTTGCACATATTTTTACATTTAACTTTGGATAGCATATTGAGTTTCTAATTTGCTCAAAGGCTCTTCCTGCTGCAAACATTGCAAAAGTACTTACAAAAGGAATTTTACCACAAGTTGACATACCAGCTGCAACAGCCATCATATTGGCTTCTGCTATTCCCATATTAAAGAATCTTTCTTCACAAACAGCCTTAAAATCTGCAGTTTTTGTAGATTTTGAAAGATCTGCATCTAAAACCACTATATTTTCATTAACATTTGCTAATGATGCTAATGCCTTACCATAAGCTTCTCTTGTTGCAATCTTTTTACTCATTATCTATTACCTCCGATTTCAGCTAGTGCTTGCTCACATTGTTCTTTGCTTGGTGCATTTCCGTGCCATGCAGCTTCATTTTCCATAAAGGAAACACCTTTTCCTTTTATTGTTTTACAAATTATCATTGTTGGCTTACCTTTGCAGTTTCTTGCCTTTTCTATAGCATCAATTATCTCTTCATAATTGTGACCATCTATAGTTAAAACATTCCATCCAAAAGCTTCAAACTTTTTGTCTATTGGTGATGGATTCATAACTTTTGTTATATCTCCATCTATTTGTAGTCCATTAAAATCTACGAAAGCAGTTAAATTATCTAATTTATAGTGAGCTGCTGACATAGCTGCTTCCCAAACTTCTCCCTCTTCTAATTCTCCATCACCTAAAATTGAGTATACTCTATAATCTTTTTTATCAAGTTTACCAGCTAAAGCCATTCCCACAGCTGCTGATATTCCTTGACCTAATGAGCCCGTAGACATATCTATTCCAGGTAATGACTTCATACTAGGATGTCCTTGTAACCTTGAATCAATCTTTCTTAATGTATTTAATTCTTTTGGATCAAAATATCCTCTTCTTGCTAATGTACTATATAAGGCAGGCGCTGCATGTCCCTTTGATAAAACAAACCTATCTCTATTTTCATCTTTAGGATTTTTCGGATCAATATTCATTTCCTTAAAATATAATATAGCAAGTATATCTGCTATAGATAATGAACCACCAGGGTGACCTGACTTTGATTCTGTTAGCATTGAAACTATATCACCACGAAGGGTCTTAGATATTTCTTTTAATTCCTCAATATTTTTTGACATTTTTCATCCTCCTAAGATTATAATTTACCTGTGAATATATTGCCCTATTTTGCTAAAACTATTTTATCATAGTCTTTTTCTTTTGTATATACTAAATATGCTTTAAATTTTATAAAACATACCTTATTCATTATACGCGTTACTCTTTTTATCTAATTGTATATCACATTCCCCTTTGTTTATGTAAACAAAAGAAACCCGGAAAGGGTTTCTAAGTTATTAAATATACACTTTATATACTTTTGAGCTTCTAATTAACTTTTTCTAAGTTTAAACTAATTAATAATGCCTTATTAACTTTCTTCATATCGCTATCAGTCATATGTCCTATTTTTTCCTTCAACCTTCTTTTATCCAAGGTTCGTATTTGTTCTAATAAGACAACTGAGTCTCTGTTTAAACCATATTCTTCTGAAGAAATTTCTACATGTGTAGGCAATTTTGCTTTATTTATTTGTGACGTAATAGCTGAAACTATTACTGTAGGACTATATTTATTACCAATATCATTTTGAATTATTATAACAGGTCTTATCCCACCCTGTTCCGATCCGACTACAGGACTTAAATCTGCATAGAAAATGTCCCCTCTTTTTACTACCATAGTGGTCATTAGAATATCACACTCCGCAAAGCCAGTTCTCATATTCCCTAATATCTGCAAGTTCGCATTCGAAAGGAAGTTGCGAAAACTCCAAATTAATTTTAGACATCTCTTTGTAGCCTTCTTTCATCATCTCTAAGAAATCTATATTAATTTCTTCATTCTCATACTTTATTATATTATTTTTTTCAAATTTATTTACACTTTTTATTTTTTTATTATTTTTTTTGAAATAAAGTTTCTTATACTTTTTAGACATAATTTGCCTCCATATAGAAATTCTATGTATAAGTAAATTATATTGCAAATTATGTCACATTGTCAAAATCAAATTGCTATTTTTTAAGTATTTTTAAATTTTTACATTAATTATTTCAGCAAAAAAAATTATTCCCCTAAAATTTATTTATACTTATGTATTTTACGCCTTTATTTCCTTATCACTTACAAATAATTGCAAATATAAAACTGGTTAATTTTATTTAATAAAACAATTCTTTATCTATTTCTTTTAATTTTTGAAAATCCTTATATATTATTTTCACTTTATCCTTACCCTTTTTATCATAAATAATTGTTCCAATTGGAATTTCATTATTTTTATCTATAAAGATTCTAACTTTATCTAAATGCTCATTTTCAAAAGGTAATTCACAAGTTAATTCAAGGTATTCAGTATCTCCCCATTCTTCTTGTCCCTCTCTTATTTCTCCATCTACCATAGGTAAACTTAACATTTGATTCATAAAGGCTAAAGAATGAAAATTATCCATATCTTTATCAATTTCATATTCTTTATTAGATATATTATCTTTAACAAAAATTTTGTCGTCCTTATAGAGTTTTGTTCTATCTTGTCCGAAATCAATTCTGCCACCTATTTCGCTACAATAGTATTGAATTGTTTCTTCCCTCTCTTCTCCCCTTGAATTTTTAATTATATATTCTACTTTTGTGCTATAATTTTTTGTATTTTTTAATGATTCTATTATTTCTTCATTACTTGGTTCTGCTGTCAATCTAAATATTATTATTACTATAATAAAAATAACAGGTATGGAAACCAAGGCTCCTATTAATATATTTCTTTTCATAAATCCTCCTAAAGCTCTTATTTATTATTACAATATTAGCTTTATAAGGATTTTATTCTTATTTTAGGATTTATCTAGATATATTTTCCATAACTTTTGAAATATTATCTATTATATCTGAGGCTATAGTATTATATTTATCTTTACTAGCTTCTTCCCCAGCTAATCCATGTACATAAGCTCCAAGCAAGGCTGATTCCATAGGCGAATGCTTTTGCCCAAGTAATGATGCTATTATACCTGTTAAACAATCTCCCATGCCTCCTGAAGCCATTTTACTATTTCCGGTTTTATTTATGTAAACAAAATTCCCATCTGTTATAACAGTTTTATAACCCTTTAATAAAACTATTATTTTATTTTCTTTTGCATATTTTTTTGCAACCTCAATCCTATTTTCTTCAACAAAACTAATTGGCTTATCAATAATTCTTGCCATTTCTCCTGGATGAGGTGTAAAGATTCCCCTATCTTTTATTATGTTCATTAATTCCTTATCTTTTGAAAAAACTTCTAAGGCTCCTGCATCAATAACATAATATTTGTTCTTGTAATTATCTATTTCCTTGATAATATTACAATAGCTTCTTTCTGTTAATCCAGGACCTATAGCTATTACATTTGAATTTTCTAGTGTTTTCTTAACTTTATCATCCTCCTTTATATTTAAAGTCATAGCCTCTACTAACTTACAACTTAATATATCTTGTACATATTTAGATGATATTACGGTAGTCAGCCCAGCTCCAGATTTAACACAAGATTCAGCAGTTATGTATGCTGCTCCAGTGTATCCTTCACTTCCAGCTATTATTGAAATTTTGCCATAGTCCCCCTTATGGCTATATATTTTTCTTTTGTTTAATATATTTTTATAATCTATACTATCAAGCATAAAAACTCCCTCAGAATTTATTTCCTTAGCTTCTTTGGGTATTCCTATGCTTAATACCTCTAGTTTTCCAATATAATCTATAGAGCTATAACTAATATATCCTTTTTTTATTACTTCAAAAGTATATGTAGTCTTTGCTTTAATAGCTGTTCCCATAACTTTTCCTGTATCTGCATTTATTCCTGAAGGAACATCAACGCTAATTATGTTTTTAAAGTTTAAATTAATAAATTCAACAACCTTAGAATAAAGATCCTTTAAATTTCTATTTAATCCAACTCCAAAAATACAATCTATAGCTACATCATATTTTAAAGGATATATATTACTAAGATCTTTTATTGTTTTTATATTAATGATTTTTGAATTTATTTTTTCTAATATCTTGAAATTCACTAAAAAATCCTTTGTATAATTGTCTTTTTCACTTATTATAGCTACTGTCACCCTTTTATTTAGCAATATTAACTTCCTTGCAATAGCTAATCCGTCACCACCATTATTACCGCTGCCACAAAAAATAATAAAATTATCATATATATCTTTTATTTTGTTTACAATTTCGCTTGCTGCATTTTCCATTAAAACAATGCTTGGAATCTCTAAATTTTCTATTGCATATTTATCTAAGCTTTTACAAGCCTTTCCTGACATTATATATTGCATTATATCGCCTCCAAAATTACAAAGGATATAGCATCTTTATTATTATGGGATATAGATATACTAATTTTATGTTCTCGTCCTATTATCTTCTTTATATTTTCATTAATCATTACAACAGGCTTTCCAAGGTCATCCCTCAGTATTTCTATATCTTTTAAAGCAAACCCTCTTATTCCTGTCCCTAAGGCTTTACTTACCGCTTCTTTACCAGCAAAATTACCAGCAATAACTTCATATCTCATATTTTTAGATTTAAACATCTTTATTTCCTTCTCTGTAAAAACCTTATTTAAGAAATTTGAATTTTTCTCTACTGCCTTTTGTATTCTATCTATTTCAATTATGTCTGTTCCTATACCTAATATCATTTAATCACCTCTAATTATATTTTACTATAATTTCAAGGATCTATTATAATTAAAACTTCTAATTAAAATCTGATACATATTTATCAACATAGCTGCCTAATATGTCAACCATATGAATTGGTGATACTAAATTATCATTTAATAAATACATTAATTTTTCTACTTTCTCTTTAATATTAGAAATTTTTCTAATTTCTTCTCTTTCAATTTTTACAAGTTTATCTTCTATAAAGTCTTGTCTCTCTGCTTCTATTCCATATGCATGTCCATTCATAAAGTCTTCTTTGATAAGCCTATAATAATATCTCATTTCTTTATTTTCTTCTTTAATAACATTTCCACTTAAGTAATTTTCAATATACATTAATTATCCCCCCATAAATTCAAACATCTTTTATTTAGCATATCTTTAAGATAACATAGATTTTATTAAAACAATGTCAAACTATGTTTTCTAGATACATAAAATATTTCTTTATTTTTTTACATTTTTTTCTCTATTGATTTTTATTATTTTAATTATTTTAATTTTATAAATTTTTTTATTTAATTTATCAATCTTTCAGAAGAAATATGGAGGACTGATTTAATTTTATATGTCCAATCTTGGCTACATTAAGAATTATATGGACACAAAATATGATTTACAATTTTAAATATATTTTGTCGAATTTTTCATTCGACAATTAAATAAAAAAGATCAGCTTACATTAATGTCTGCAAGCTGATCTTTTATTCTAATTTGCAAAATTATTTATATTTTCGGTTGACTGGGAGTCTTTTTCACTTCTTCTGCTATTAACAAATTTGAAGTCTTCACCTATAACTTCGGCAATATATTTTTTATTGCCTTCTTTGTCTTCATAACTGCCTGTTCTAAGTCTTCCGCTTAGACTTATGTAGCTACCTTTTTTCATATATTCGCAAATAACTTCTGCTTTTCTTCCCCAAAAGGTTACTGGTATTAAGTCAGATTTTCTTGTTCCATCAGCCGACTTAAAGTTTCTTTCTACTGCAATTATAAATTTAGTGAAAATTTTATCGCTACCTTCAACACTTCTTAGTTCAGGGTCTCTAATTAATTTTCCTAATAATACTATTTTATTCATTTTATACACCTCCTGACTTTCTTCTTTGATTATATCCAGTTGGTGTTTTTATATACCTAAAATCGTAAAATTAATATTTTTTTCTTCTTAAAGCTAATATTGAATTTATTTCTGCTCCTATAATTAAAATAAATGATGTTATATATAACCAGATCATTAAAGCAAATACTGCCCCAAGACTTCCATAAAGCTTTGAATAATTTGCAAAGTTATCTACATAAAATGAAAATATTAAAGATACCCCTATCCATCCTAAACTACTGAATATTGACCCCGGAATAACTTCTCTCCAGGGAATCTTTTTTGCTGGAGTATATCTATATAATAAGGCGAAAACAAAGATCATAATAACTATTACCACTATATATCTTATTAAATCCCATAACACATTAACTACTGACTCAAAAGGAAGAATCCTCATTAAATATTCTTCAATTACGTTACCAAAAACTAAGGCAGCAAGAGCTAATACAATAACCATTGAAAGGGCTAAAGTAAAAAACATAGATACCATTAGCATCTTTACAAAGGATCTTCTTTCTCGGATGTTATAAGCCTTATTTAACCCCTTAACTACACCTCTAAAGCCAGAGGATGCGGACCAAATAGTTAAAACTATAGAAACCCCTAGCAATCCAACATTATGTGTTCCTATTATCTCATCTAATGTAGTGGCTACCAGCGTTAAAACATTCGCTGGTAGAAGTGTGTCTAAGGCACTTATTATATTTAAAGAATCTAGTGGACTAAAGGCAATAAGATTCATTATAAATATTAAAAAAGGAAAAAAGGACAATATTAAGTTATAAGCTAATTGTGACGCTAAGGCAAACACATCATCATTGTTAACTTTTACTATAAAATATACTATTTTTTCAAGTAAAGTCTTTTCTCTATTATTTCCATTCATAGACATAATTTAATGAGAACCTCCATAACAGGAAACTTCCCACTAAATTCTCCTTTCTTATTATTAATACCTTAATATTATATCTCTCATATATAGTATTATTACCCACTTATCATTATATCCACTTTTTAGCATTAAATATATTCATAAAAATAAAGACTTAATCTACAAATATAAATAATTAACTATGGTATAATTTACATAAATAATATTAGAAAGGACTTGTTTCTATGATATATACACTGGAAAATGAAAAAATAAAAATTACTGCTAATACTTACGGTGGTGAACTAAATAATTTAATTACAAAGGAAGATTCTGTTGAATTCTTATGGAATGGAAATGAAGCCTTTTGGAAATACCATTCTCCTATCTTGTTTCCTATAGTTGGGAAGGTTCTAAAGGGGAAATATAGAGTAGAAGGAAAGGAATATGAACTTCCTCAACACGGTCTTGCAAGACTAAGAGAATTCAAGATGATAGAAAAAACTGATTCTAGAATTGTTTTTGAATTATTGTGGAATGAAGATACATTAAGAATATATCCTTATAAATTTTCTTTAAGGCTCTCATATGATCTTTTAGAAGAAGGAGTAAAGGTGGGATACGAAGTTAAAAACTTAGATAATAAAGATATCTACTTTTCAATAGGGGGACATCCTGCTTTTATGTGCCCTTTATTTAAAGACGAAAAATTTGAAGACTATTATTTTGAATTTAATCAAAAAGAAACTGCTGAAATCATGCTTCTTGACAAAAACACTGGATACTTAACAAAAGATAGAAAAGAGTTTCTAAAGGACCAAAATAAGATTAACCTAAGTTTTAATCTGTTCGAAAATGATGCTTTAATTTTTGATTCTTTAAAATCTAACTCCATAACTTTAAAATCAGATAAAAACAACAAATCACTAACTATGAATTTTACTAACTTCCCATATTTAGCTCTATGGACAAAAGCAACAGGAGCCCCATTTGTATGTATTGAACCTTGGTACGGACATGCAGATTACATTGATTTTAATGGGGACTTTAAAGATAAGCCAGGAATAGAAAGACTAAAAGTCAACGAAATATTTAAAGCTAGTTATAGCCTACATATAAAATAATAAGAAAATATAATAACACAAAAACAAGGCTTTTAACAATGTACAATTCACAATTAAGAAAATAATTCAGCAAAAGCTGAATTATAAAAAAGCGTTGTTGAAACATAGTATTTCAGCAACGCTTTTACTTAAGACTTCAGATTTTGCATTATGCACTTTGAATTTTGAATTGTATAAGATACTACTCTTCTAATGCCACCGCTCTTATGGGGGATCCGTCTCCACCTTTTATTTTTAACGGTGTTGCAACCAAAGTAAATATATTTGATTTTATTAAATCTAGGTTATTTAAATTTTCTATAATCAATCTTCCTCTTGATAAGATAGTATTATGTATTTCAAATTCTATACTATCAAATTTATCTATAGATATTGCATCTATACCGATTCCTCTAATACTAAATTCACAAAGCCATTTTGCTGCATCTTCAGTTAAACTGGGATAGTTATATAAATATTCTTCTTTATTCCAATACTTATACCAACCAGTCTTTAATATTACAAAGTCACAATTATTTATTGCATCTTCGTAGGGCAATAAATCCTTTATGGCTATTTTATCCAAATTAGAGACATCAATAATTAAAGATAATCCAATAAAGTTTTCCACAGCATATTCATCTATGCTCTTTCCTCTTTCTATAAAGTGGCTTGGAGCATCCATATGTGTCCCTATATGGGTACAAATATTTAGCTTCTTTTCATTATACCCATCCTTTTCAATAGTTGCCATATTGTACATTTCTGGCCTTTCATCCTTAGTATATGTGATCATATTGTCACTTATTTCATGGCTTAAATCAATTACTCTCATTATTACCCCCTTCTATTCAATCACCTGCCAATCCCTTGGCAATAAATTTATATATTTTCTTGTAAAATACCTATCATCTATTAAGAGAACCCTTCCTTGGTCATCTTCTCTTCTTATTACCCTTCCTAAGGCTTGCATAACTTTATTTATGCCTGGATAAACGTAGGCATAATCAAAGCCTTCCTCATTAAAATAATCTTTTATGATATTAGTTTCATTTGATATTTTAGGAAAACCTACACCTATAATTATACTGCCTATAAGCTTTTTACCTGGCAGGTCAATCCCCTCAGAAAACATTCCTCCTATTACACAAAAAGCACTTATATTAGCACCTTCATAGAAGTTGCTTAAAAATTCTTCTTTTTCAGCTTCTGTTAAAGATTCTCCCTGAATTATTGTTCCTTCTTTTCCATATAATTCTATATATCTTGAATAAACCTTTTTTAAATATTCGTATGAAGGAAGAAAAATCATATAATTTCCTACTTCCTCTTCAATAAATCTTTTTATTATTTCACATAGCTTATCTATATTTTTATCTCTATATCTATATCTCATATTTAAAGGATTTTTATATACCTTTAAATTTTCTTTATCAAAGGGCGAAGGCAGGCGCATTCTATAGCTATTAATATCTCCACCTAATAAATTTATATAATAACTTAAAGGGGTTAGTGTAGCTGAAAAAATTATGCTTGAATAACTTTTTCTTATTACCTCCCCTAAATTCTTTGATGGATTTATGCAGAATAACTTTATTTTTATATCACTTTTTTCTTCTTCAACTAGGGTAACATAATTATCATCATATAACTCAGAAATAGAAATAAAACCTCTTATATCAAAATATAAATCCTTAATTTCCTCATATCCTTCTGTATTTTGGGCAGTAATTAAGTACTCATCACATTCTTTTAAAAATTTATTTAACAGCTTATATAATTCCTTATATTCTTCTTTTTTGTAGAAACTTTTTATTTCTTTTTCCTGAAGCTCTCTCCTTAATCCTATAAAGAAAGAATTAATGTCTTTTAAAACCTTATATAATTTTCTAGCCCTTCCCTTAACTATTTTACTTCCATCTAAGACTTTCTTTTTATAAAGCTCAGAACTAAACATTTCCCTGGCTCTATTAATAAGATTATGTGCCTCATCAACAAGTAATATATTGCTGTTAATATCTTCTTCAAAAAACCTTTTTAGCCTTGCTTTAGGATCAAAGGCATAGTTATAATCACATATTATTAAATCACACCATAAACTTAAATCTAAAGATAATTCAAAAGGACATACCTTATACTTCTCAGCATAATTTTCTATATTACTTCTTGAAAAATTATTTTCTTCTTTTAACAAGGAATATATGACTTCGTTTATTTTATCGTAATAGTTAAGAGCATATTCACAATACTCTGGATTACATTTTGTTTTTTCTTTAAAACATATCTTTTCCTTGGCAGTTAAAGTTATATTCCTGCATATAAGGCCCTTTTCTTTTAAAAGCTCAACAGTATCTTCCGCAACAGTTCTTGTTATAGTCTTTGCTGTAAGATACATTATTCTACTTCCCTTGCCTTCTCCTAGGGACTTAACTGCTGGAAACATGGTTGATATTGTCTTTCCTATCCCTGTAGGGGCTTGAGCAAAGAGCATGCTCTTTTCCTTTATTGCATTATAACAGGTAACTGCTAACTTCTTTTGTCCCTTCCTATAGGTTTCAAAGGGGAATTTAAGCTTTTTAATTGACTTATCCCGTTCATACTTTAACTCTAAACTTAGATTAATCATTTTTTTATATTCATTTAAAATATTATAAACAAACTCTTCTAATTCCTTAATTTGAAATTTTTTGTCGAAACTTTTTGCTTCCTCAGTTTCTATTTGAAAATAACTTAACTTTACATATATTTCATTTAGTTTATTTTGAAGGGCATAAATATAAGCATAAAACTTTCCTTGAGCCCAGTGTAGATCATTATAATCTTCATCTATATAAATTAAATCCCTAAAGGTAGATTTAATTTCCTCTATATAAACTCTGTCATCATCTATTATTATCCCATCTGCCCTGCCTTCAATAATTAAACTTATATCATCTATAATAAATTCTTCTTCCAACTTAACTTCTTTATTATATTTTTCATAAATATCCTCATTTAGTTTTTGAAGCTTTTGATGGGCAAGGGTTCCCTCCATAGCCCTGTTTTTCCCCTGGTACCTATCATCTATACTTCCTTCCTTTAAGACATATTCAATTATCCCTCTGACAGATTCTTTAACAAGTGCTTTTTTATTCATAATATAATCTTCCAATCTTTAAATATAACTATATTATAATCCAATAAGACTATAATTCAAAAGGCTCATTAGCTGGCAATTATAAGTATATAAAAATAAATTAAGCTATATTATAAAACAAAAGGACTAAATCCTGCTATTTTTATATATAGCTTAATTTATTTGTTAAAATGAAACTTAAGTTTTTCTTATTGAGTTTATACTTTGAGAAAGATTGTTAATACTAATGGTCAGACTTTCTAGTTTCCCTTCAATTCTAATTAATAAATATAAAGAAATTGCTATCGGGAAACCTAAGTTTGATATTAGTTGAACTATTTCTTCCATCCTTTAAATCACCCCATTATTCATATATGCAGCGACTATGAATTTTTAGGCTTGTTTAAGTTTATTCTAAATAAAATTCCTTAATAATTTTTTGTGCTAACTTTTTAATAGCACTTGCTTGAGCTATTAATGACATAACTACTAAAAATGTATTTATGCTGTTTTTATCTTTATCATTAAGATTTAATTCAGAAATTACATTATTAATGCTTTCTTCTGTTATAGAAGAGTTTTCTAATAATTTTTTAAAACTTTCACTTTGAGTTTCTGAGAATATACTATAAGCCTTTTCCCATGATATTATATCGTCTTCTCTATTATTAATATCGTTAAAGGCCATAGTAAAAACCTTTTTAATTTCTTCTGTAGTTAGTACTGGTCTCATATAACTTAAAAGAACTAATTGTACAAGGTGTAATTTTGTATATCCTCTTTTTTTGCCATCCTCAGGCTTACTTATAACTTCACTTTTTATATAATTTTGAACTATATTATTGGTATATTTATCA
>JAAYOT010000019.1 GCA_012520205.1 Clostridiales bacterium | reverse complement strand
TTCACCCCTATTATTCTTGATTCATTCCACATTGCTCATTGTAAAAAAGTTTTGAATATAACTGGCGAAGATAAATAGAATATGCGAAATAAGGATATAGCAAGCATTTAGAAGTAGTCTAAGGAAGCTCCTACTCATATGCATTCGTATGAGTAACTTCGAATAATTAAATCAAGATTTAGATTCTCAGTTAAAGGAATGACTACTAGGCCTTAGAGTTGTTGGTTTGTTTGAGCGTAGCGAGTTTTACCAAAACTCTTGGCTTAGTAGTTATTCCGAGCCTAGTACTTCTTTGCGTAGCTATTACCTTAAGGAGCATTTCTATTTATCTAAGCCTTTATATTTGCACATTAATTCTCATAGCTTTCTTTAAAATCTTTTTTTACATTGTCTGCTGTTTCTGATACTTTTTTAAATACCTTGTTTACTTCATCATACTTCGTATTTTTTCCACTAAGTGAATATTTATATCCACAGAATAATCCAATTATTAACAGTATCACTGTTGGTACAGATAGGAAAATTAATAAAAGGGCTGATATTATTAGGGATATTCTTATTGGATTTTCATTATCCTTTCTGATTTCGAAGAAGTTTTCATTTCCCTTTTTAATAAATTTACCTACCCATCTAAATATTTTGCCAAGAATTGTTCCAACTCCACCGTAGCTTTCTTTATTAGTTTTAGTATCTTCTTGATATTGTTCTTCTGGTTTAACTTCAATTATTGTAGTTGTTTCCTTATTTTCTATTTTACCATTTCTCTCTAAGAATATTATAGCATCTACAAGATTCCAGTTAAACTTTTCTAATAGCTCTGTTGCCTCCTCATGAGTTATTTTAGCCTTTTCAATTAAAATCTCAATCATTTCATTTCTTTCCATTTGATTACCTCCATGTATTTTTTAATTATTTATCATGGTTTTATAATACGGTTGGAAGATTAATCTAAAATATAAGAAAGATTAAAATTAGATTAAAAATTAGTATATGGATTAAGGAATAAAATATTTTTTAAATAATATAAATACTTTGTATCAATATAAATGGAGATGTTATGGGAAAAGTTATAAGTTTTATTAATTTAAAAGGTGGCGTAGGTAAGACCACTACAACAGTAGCCCTTGCAGAATTTCTTACCTTTGAGTTTGGAAAAAAAGTATTAGTAATAGATTTAGATCCCCAAACTAATGCTACTATCTTACTAATTGATCAAGATACTTGGAAAAATGCAAATGAAAATAATAAAACTATTTATCAGATGTTCTTTGATGAATTAAATAAAACTAAGGCATTTAATATCAATGATGCTATTATAAAAAACACTACTAATCTTAGGGGTGGAAATAAGAATCTTCATTTGCTTCCTTCCAGTATTGATTTAATCGATATAAGTGACAGGTTATCAGAACTTGATGAAAATCACGAAATTAATGATAAATCAATACCGATACTATCTAAGCACTTAACTCAAGAATTAATAGATGAATATGATTATGTTTTAATTGACTGCCCTCCAAACTTAGGCCTTATTACCTTGAATGGAATCTACGTTAGTGATTATTATGTAATTCCGGTAATACCTGATATATTATCAACTTATGGTATTCCTCAAATGATTACAAAAATGGATGCAACCACAAGAAAAATTAAAATGCTAAATCCATCATGCAACTTATCAGAGCTAGGAATTATTATTAGTAAAATGATTAAAAATAGCGGTATGCATAAACGTACTCTTAGCGACTTAAAAGATAGGCAAAATTTATCTAGAAATGATAGCAGCTATGTTCCAAAACTTTTTAACTCTATAATATATCAAAGAGACAGCTCTTCTAATATTGCTGATTTTGACCAGGTAATTAATACAATGAAAATGAAATATTCTAGTAACTATAACGATTATAGAAATTTAACTGCAGAATTTATAGAGAGAACTCAAGCATAAAAGGGTGGTATATATGAAAATTACGAAAAAATCTCAGATTATTCAGCTTTATAAGGAAGGCTATGATATTGATAGCATTGAAAAGAAGGGATTTAATAGAAAATATATTAGACAAGTATTAAAAACAATTAATATTCCTAGCAAGAAAACTAGTTCAAATAATAAAAATAGCAAAAATAATATAGATGAATTAAAAGAAATAATATCATTGCTGGAAAGATTACCAAACCTATCTAGTAAAATAGACATTAATATAAATATTAAAATTGAAACTGAAAAAGATAATAATAATCTTAAAAATCAAGAATTAATAAATCCTGTCATTTTAATTAGAGAAATTGGCTCTGAAAATTTAAGAAAAGAATTATCAAATTATAATTTAGAAAGTTTGATAAAAATAGCAAAAACATATACACCTGATTACAATAAAAAAATTTATAAGAAAAAAGATAAAAATGAAATTATAGATTTCATAGTTGAAAGAGCTTCAAAGCTTGCTAAGGTTGGACAAGCCTTTAGGGTAACTAATGTTATTTCTCAAG
>JAAYOT010000174.1 GCA_012520205.1 Clostridiales bacterium | reverse complement strand
GAAGCATCAGATGGCATTCTCCAATCACCGCGAGGGCTTAGGGAAATTGAGCCTACTTTTGGGCCATCAGGCATTGCGCTTCTCTTAAATTGTTGTGTAAAGAATCTATAAATGAATTTATCAAGCCATTTATTAATTTCTTCTTCACTATAGTCGTTTTTAAAGGCATGAAGGGCTAAAAATTTAATTCTTTCCTTTGAGGAACCGTTTTTAATAAAGTGATATAAGAAGAAATCATGAAGTTCGTAAGGTCCTACTATATCCTCTGTCTTTTGCACTATTTCTCCTGTATTACTTTTTGGAAGTAATTCTGGGCTTACGGGGGTGTCTAAAATATCTAAAAGGGTTTCGGAAACCTTAGCCATTGCTTCCTTTTCTGCTACATATCTAACTAAATATCTAACAAGGGTTTTAGGAATAGATGGATTAACAGAATACATGCTCATTTGATCTCCATTATAAGTACACCAGCCTAAAGCTAATTCTGATAAATCTCCCGTACCAATAAGCAGTCCGCCCTCTTTATTTGCTATATCCATTAAAATTTGTGTTCTTTCCCTGGCTTGAACATTTTCATAAGTAACATCATGAACATCCTTATCGTGCCCAATATCCTTAAAATGCTGTAGCGTAGCTGGTACAATATTAATTTCTCTTAAATCACAGCCAAGTTCCCTACATAAGTTTAAGGCATTGTTATAAGTCCTATCGGTAGTTCCAAAGCCTGGCATTGTTATAGTGATTATATTTTTATTGTCTATCTTAAGTAATTCAAAAGTTTTTACTATAACTAATAAAGCTAAGGTGGAATCTAAACCTCCTGAAATACCTATAACTGCTTTTTTAAGCCCAACATGCTCCAATCTTTTTGCAAGGGCAGAAGCTTGTATATTAAATATTTCTTTACATCTTTCATCTCTTAATTTCTTATTAGAAGGTACAAAAGGAGATTTATCTATATATTTATCAAAATTTTTGATAGAAGTATCCTTAAAATTGAAATTTATATACTTTCCTTTAAAAGGAACAAATTTAGAAGAATCCCTAAAGCTAATATTTTTAAGTCTTTCGCTATTTAATTTATAAACATCTATAATGGAATAAATAATTTCATTATCTCTTTGGAATCTCTCATTTTCTTTTAATATAGTTCCATTTTCTGAAATTAGCAGATGTCCGCTAAATAAAACATCTGTAGTTGATTCATGAACTCCAGCGGAAGCATATATATAAGAAGACATGCATCTTGCACTTTGGTTAGAAATAAGAGAATTCCTATAATCCTTTTTACTTACTAATTCATTGGAAGCAGAAAGATTACCTATAATATTAGCTCCTAAAAGAGATAAATAAGAACTTGGTGGTACTGTAACCCAAAGGTCTTCGCAAATTTCAAAGGCAAATTTACATTCTTCAGAAGTAAATATTAAATTAGTACCAAAAGGAATTTCCTTTTGATAATCAAAATCTATACTTTCATCAATTAACCCAAATCCTTCAGTAAACCAGCGTTTTTCGTAGAACTCACTATAATTTGGAATATAGGATTTAGGAATAATTCCAAGAATTTTACCATTAAATATGATATAAGCACAGTTATATAAGGAGTTATTATAAAGAAGGGGGGCACCTATAGCAATTAACATATCATAGTTAGAGCTTTTTATAACTAATTCCTTTATAGCTTCGTAGGACTTGTCTATTAAAGAAGATTGCATAAATAAGTCTCCACAAGTATAAGAAGTAATGGCTAACTCTGGGAAAATTATTAGTTTTGAATCTTCATTTTTTGCCTTATCTAAGCAGAGAAATGTATTGCTTAAATTAAAATCTACATCTGCTACTTTAGTAACTGGACATGCAGCAGCAACCTTTATAAAATCCATAAAAATCTCTCCAATCATTTATTAGTATTTCCTATAAAATTTATTATAACAATTATTAGGAATAAAATTCATTATAAAATAATAAGAAAATATTATAATTTAATAATAAAAGTAATTTATTAGAAAATCAACGTTAATATAAAGACATATGTTAATTAAGTAGTATAAAAAAACTCTTAAAAAGATAAAAAATATATTGTAAAGAGTTGTGAAAATTGATATAATAGAGGTGTAGAAAATCACAATGTTAAGTTTGTAAAAAAATGATATAATGTAATAAAAAGGAGGTCGGCTTGTGGTAACATTATTGATTTGGATTATAATTGCGGCTTTAGTAGTAATAATTGATATTACAACTAGCAATTTCCTATTTTCTTTTTTTGCAGTAGGAGCCTTCGGGGCTATGATAGCAGAAATGTTTAATGTAAGTGTAGGAACGCAGATTTTAATCTTTTTAGCTGTAAATTTAATAACAGTATCTATAGGATATCCATTAACTAAAAAAAGCCTTGAGAAGAAAGTTGAAAGGTTACCCCTTATGGAAGAAAAGTACATTGGGTTAATTAAGAAAGCAGAAGAAGATATAAAAGAAGAAGGAAGAATAAAACTAGAGGGAATTTATTGGGGAGTCAGGAACATTGGAGAAGAAATAAAGATAGGAGAAAAATTTAAAATATTATCTATAGAAGGAATAAAATTTATTATTAAAAAAGAGGAGGAAATTTAGATGGATATATTTGGAACAATAATTTTAGGATTTGGAATATTATTAGTATTAGTAATAATATTATCTTCAGTTAAAATCGTTAATACGGGGTACTTATACGTGGTGGAGAGGTTTGGACAATATTATAAAACCTTAGAACCAGGCTGGCACTTACTAATACCTTTTATTGACTTTGTAAGGAAAAAAGTTTCAACAAAGCAACAAATTTTAGACGTGCAGCCACAATCAGTTATTACTAAGGATAATGTTAGAATTTCAGTTGATAATGTTATTTTCTATAAATTACTTAATGCCAAAGATGCAGTTTATAATATAGAAGATTATAAGGCTGGTATAATTTATTCAGCTACAACTAATATGAGAAATATAATAGGTAATATGACTTTAGATGAAGTTTTATCAGGAAGAGATAAAATAAATCAGGATCTATTAAATATAATTGATGAGGTAACAGATGCATACGGTATTAAAATTTTATCAGTGGAAATTAAAAATATAATACCTCCAGCAGAGATTCAAGATGCAATGGAAAAGCAAATGAAGGCTGAAAGAGATAAGAGGGCTATGATTCTTCAGGCAGAAGGTTTAAGACAGTCAGAAATTGAAAAAGCTGAAGGGATAAAGAGAGCAAAGATTCTTGCAGCAGAAGCTGAAAAGGAAGCAAATATTAGAAGGGCAGAAGGTTTAAAGGAATCTCAGTTATTAGAAGCTGAAGGTAAGGCAAAGGCTATAGAACAAATATCTATAGCAGAGGCAGAAGCTATAAGAAAGGTAAATAAAGCTATTATAGAGTCTGGTACAGATGAAACAGTTATAGCTTTAAAACAAGTTGAGGCATTAAAGGAAATGGCTAATAATCCTGCTAATAAGCTTATACTTCCAAATGAAACTTTATCTTCTTTAGGAAGCATAGCTGCTATTGGAGAAATGTTAAAAGATAAAAAAGTAAAAGAATAAAATTTTTAAAAAAGTAGTAGCAATTTAATTATATATGTGATATTATAGATAAGTAGTCAAAAGGACTATAAAATTTATTTAAAGATTTAGAAAGATAATGATATTCTCCCTTGTAGAGATTGTAGTTACTTTATAGTCTTTAGAATGGAGGATTTAAAATGGAAGATAAGAAGATAATTTGTAAAGATTGTGGTAATGAATTTTTATTCACAGTTGGAGAACAAGAATTCTATAAAGAAAAAGGATTCGATAACGAACCTGTAAGATGCTTAGATTGTAGAAGAGCAAGAAAAGCTCAAAATAACAGAAGATAGTTATTGTTAGGCTGTAGTATTATAACTACAGCCTTTTTAAATAATAAATAAAATAAAGTAAAAAAAATACTAGCAATATAAACCTTTATATGTTAAAATGTATTTAGGTATGATTACCAATAATATTTGTTTAAAGATTAAATAGAAATTAGCTGCTCCATTGTAGAGATTAGTTGATATTTATTAGTCTTTAGAATGGAGGATTTAAAATGGAAGATAAGAAAATAATTTGTAAAGACTGCGGTAATGAATTTGTATTCACAGTTGGAGAACAAGAATTCTACAAAGAAAAAGGATTTGACAATGATCCAGTAAGATGCTTAGATTGCAGAAGAGCAAGAAAAGCTCAAAATAACAGAAGATAGTTAAATTAAGACTGTAGGTAACTGCAGTCTTTTTTGTTTAAGAAAATTTCTTATAGCAATATAGTTAATTTATTGTTAATATTATACTAGTATGTAAGGTGGCAATATATAAGGAGGAACTATGTTAGAACTTTTTCAAAAGCAAAGAAATGAAAATGCAAAAGGATATGCTTATAGAGTAATAAAAAATAATATTATGATATTAAACTTAAAGCCTGGTGATTTAATAAATGAATCAGAATTAGCCAGCAGCCTAAACCTATCAAGAACACCAATAAGGGAAGTGTTAATGAAGCTTAAGGCTGAAAAACTTATACAAGTAAGGCCTCAAGTAGGGACCTATGTAGCACATATTGATTGGAACTTAATAAAAGAGGCACTTTTTATGAGATATAATTTAGAAAAGGAAGTTTTAAAAGAAGCTTGCATTAACTTTAAGGAAGAAAATCTTTTAGAGATGGAGAAAAATATATATATGCAAAAAATGTTAGTTAAGAAAAAAGATGCCTTGTTAGAATTCCATGAGTTAGATAATGAGTTTCATAAGCTACTATTTCAAGGGGTTAACAAAGAAAATGTTTGGGAAGCAATAAGCACTATTAGCACACATTATAAGAGAATAAGACTTATTGAACAAAAAGAAAATAATAATAATGCAATTGTAGAACACCATCAAGCCTATATAGATATGATAAAAAACAAAGAGAAGGATAAAATAGAGGAACTAATATTGGAACACTTAAAATCTCCAGAAACTAAATGGGATAAAATTATAAAAAGTAAGCCTGATATGCAAAAATATATTATTAACTATGATTTTGAGAAATAACAAAATAAATTATTCATTTATAGAGCTAGTGCAAAAAAGAAGACTGTAAATAGCCTTCTTTTTTACACTGGCTCTTTTTTAATAAATAAAGTATAAAAAATGCATAAATGGTTAAATTAGAACGGAAAAAGAATATAAAAAGATATTAATAAATTATTAAAAGTATTAAAACGTTTAAAAATAACTATTGTAATATCAAGTAATGTATGCTAGTATACAAGTATAAAAGATGAGGAGGCAAAATTATGAAATTACCATTTAATATCGATTTAAAAGATAAAGTTGCTGTAGTAACAGGTGGAACTGGTGTATGATTGCGGGTCTACAATTACAGATCATAGTTTAGGAAGAGTTCCATATAAAGAAGCAAGCTCAGATGAAGTTAATACAATATTTATTAAAGGCTTAAATGGAGAAGAAATCTCATGTGAAGAAGAAGATAAATATTTAACAGCATTAATGGTTTCTTTAGGAAAAATGTATTCAAAAAGAAACATGGTAATGCAGCTTCATATTGGTGCTTTAAGAAATAATAATACTAGAATGTTTAATATGCTAGGTGCTGATGCTGGTTTTGATAGTATTGATGATGGGGAAATAGCATATCCACTATCAAGATTATTAGATGCCCTAGATAAAGACAATAATTTACCTAAAACAATTCTTTATTGTTTAAACCCTAAAGATAATGAAGTTATAGGTACAATGATTGGAAACTTCCAAGGTGGAGCTATTAAGGGAAAAATACAATTTGGATCTGGCTGGTGGTTTAATGACCAAAAAGATGGAATGGAAAGACAAATGATGGCCTTATCTCAACTTGGATTAATAAGCCAATTTGTTGGAATGGTAACAGACTCAAGAAGCTTTTTATCATATACTCGTCATGAATATTTTAGAAGAATATTATGTAATTACATAGGTGAGTTAGTAGAAAGCGGACAATACCCAAATGATAAAGAAATTTTAGGTGAAATAATAAAAAATATCTGTTATTATAATTCTAAAGAATATTTTAGAGCGTAGAAGCAGCCTGATATAAGCGTACAAACCTTTAACCCTATATTATAAATTTATATTAAGTACTCAAGAAGGTAGTCGGTAAAAACTGGCTACCTTTTTGTTTGTAAACCCATGTACAATTGAAGAAAGCACTAAAATACAAAAGGGACAAGAATATGATATAATATTATGGGTGATAAAATTTTAAGGATATGCCAAAGATTTCAATAGTCTTTGCATTTATTTGCCGTGAGAATAAATATTACAAAGGATGGACGAGCTTATGAAATTAAATTTAACTTTAAAAAGATTAATAACCTATTGTTTAGGGTTATTTATTATGGGAATTTCAGTAGCATTTTCAGTAAAATCAAATTTAGGAGTATCACCTATTAGTTCTATACCATATATAATTAGTTTAATAGCTGATATAGATCAGGGGCTATGTACTACAATTATTTTTACAGGTTTTATATATTACAAATAGCTATTTTAAGAAAGGATTTTCAATGGATTAATATTCTCCAAATAGTGTGCTCTTTATTATTTGGAGCCTTCGTAACAACAGGAAATATGTTGCTAGCAGACTTATCACAACCAGACAATTATGTTATACAAATAATATATCTTGTAATAAGTATGATATTACTTGCAAGCGGAATATTTTTATATATCAATTCAGATATAATGCCACTACCAGCAGAAGGAATTATGGGAGCAATAGCTCATAAAACTGGAATAAAATTTTCAAAAGCAAAGATAATGGTTGATTGTTCTATGGTTATTATTACTATTATTATATCCTTTATTTATTTTGGAGAATTAAAGGGAGTTAGGGAAGGAACAATTGTAGCAGCAGTTGCAGTAGGATCAATTTTAGGTGTTTTAACAGAATTATTTAAAGAAAAGTTTATTGAAATAGTTGATGATTCTATAGTTGAAAATAAGTGTAGATTTACAGAAAATCTGATGAAAATATGGGACTGTGCACTAATTTAATGCACCAGTCCTTTTTTTATAACCATTTTTATTATAGCTTTATATCATTATTTTCAAAATACTTTGTGTGAAGTTTTATGTTTTTAATATATTGTGATGGTGTCATTGAAGTGAATTTTTTAAAGACTCTGCAAAAGTAATTTAAATCATTAAATCCTACCATTAAAGAAACTTCTGTAATTGAAACATTATCACCCTGAAGATATAATTTTGCTTCTTTTATTCTATTTTTGTTTATATAATCTGTTATGGTCATGCTTGTTTCTTTTTTAAATTTCCTAGAAAGATGTGATAGGTTTACAGGTATTGAATCTGCAATATCTTTAACTGTAAAGTTTTTTTCTAAGTTTAAATTAATATATTCAATAGCTTTTCTTACTATTGAACTGTATTTATTATTAGAGAGAGCATTTACAGCATCACAATATTCATTAGCTAATGTATAAGCTAATTTTTTCAGATAAGGTAAATTAGGAGCCCTTTCTATCATAATTGCAAATTTTTCTGATAGGCTATTAATATAAATAGGGTGAAGGCCACCACTTTCTGCTGCTAACCTACAGATTGTATTTAAAACAAATAGTAAGTTTTTCAAAGATCTTATGGGGCTTTCTGGTATTCTATCTAGAATATATAGAGGATTATTACTATCATTAAAAAAGTTAATAACCTCATTTTTATTTCCGCTTGCTATTGCATGGAAAAAGTTTTTTTCTAATTTATATCTTGATTCAATAGTATCTTTGTTTTCTTCAATATTATATCTTAATTCTTCCTTGTCTATGCTAGGTTTTATTACATAAGAAGTAATTAGATTTGAAGGCTCAAATTTATGTGAGCATAGGTTTGTAAGTAAACTTCCTAGGCTTTCAGGATAAGAGCTATTTATAATTATTAATGATTCATAAAATTCTTGAAGCTTATCCCTTTCGGTAATTGGAAACTTATTCTTGTATATAATATCACTTATAAAATCCATAGAGAGGGTATTTGAAATAAAGGGACCGATTATTATAAAACCTTTGTAAGAATCTTTTTCCCAAAGGCCAGAAGCAATATATTCAAGATTATAAGAGTTAATATAATAGTAGTAACTCTTATGATTATTATTAGAAAGGGATTTATTAATGGAAGCGTAATCATTCTCATAGTTATACAATATTTCTGGAATATTGTGTTTGCACAAGTTTATAAGTTCATTTCCATATTTATCTATAAATTTAATATCCATTTTTGTTACATTATTTAAGTATTTGCATAACTTTAAAATATCTTTCATAACCAATTTGTGTTTTTCTGTAATAAACCTCACCTTTCATAATTAATAATAATATAATATTACTAAAACGTTTTCTAAGCAATAATTATGCTAAAAAAATCAATATAGTATGAGTTTTTTTATAAAATAAGCATTATACTATCTTTAAAAGAATGATATAAATTTATCAAGCAAATATGAAATTATTTCGATAGTATATTTATAATTCTTGATAAGTACTATGTTTAACCATGTTAAATGATTATCTATAATATCAAAAATTATAACTATAACTTCCGAAACAATTAAAAAACAAAAAGATTGAGAAATTCAGACCTTTTCTTTTAAAGGGAAGCTGGCCAGTAGTTGCAGCATCTATTTTGATGTTTTATGCACCAAAGGAATTTAGTGTCACACAGAACTTAATTTGGGCATATATAACTTATACAATTTATGGAACTGCATATGCTTTCATAAATATACCATATGGCTCCTTATCATCTGTTATGACACAAGATCCTATAGAACGTTCAGGTTTATCAGTTGCTCGTGGAGTAGGAGCAATGATTGCCAATGTTTTACCTAGAATTCTAGTTCCTTTAGTTTTAGTTCAGTTTGCAGAAGATTTAGCAAAAGGTTATCTAATTGCAATGATTTTATTTGGTATTATAGCCTTTGTTTCTTATATTATTTGTTATTTTACTGTTGAAGAAAATGTTGAACAAAAAATACAAGAAACTAAAGAAGATGAAAAAGTAAGTCTTAAGAGTTCTTTTAGACAACTAGCTAAAAATAAACCTTTTATTGCCTTATCTATTGCATCTTTAGGTATGATGTTTGGTATGTTAGTTAACCAAGCTATGTCAGTTTATTATTTTGGTGAAAATTTAAATGCCTTAGGATT
>JAAYOT010000173.1 GCA_012520205.1 Clostridiales bacterium | reverse complement strand
CCTCTATCAGGTTGAGCTCTTAGTCCTGCAAAGTTTCTTATAGTTTCCCTGAAATTTACTCTTTCAGTTGTTTTTAAAGTAGTTTCTCTTACATAATCAAGACCTTCAGAAGTTGTATTTATAGCTTCCTTATCTTCTATGTCTTCTGCATCTGGCCCAAGAATAAGATTTCCATGAACAGTTGGAGTAACTAAAATTCCCTTTCCAAGAGTTGACGGACATTGGAATATTGTACTATTAAATAAATTTCCTTGAGATTTATCCATAACAAAATATTGTCCTCTTCTTGGAGTTATTTTGTAGCTTTCAGGACATATTAGATTATGCACCTTATCAGCATAAACTCCTGCCGCATTTACAATAAATCTAGTTTCTATAACCTTATTACTGCTAGTAGTTATTTTAAAGTTTTCATCCTTTTCTATTTTTGTAACTTCAGAATTTAAAAATATTTCTCCACCATTTTTTACACCATTTTCAGCTAGGGCAATAGTATATTCCATAGGACCAACTATTCCTCCAGTAGGTGCATATAAGGCTCCAAGAACTTTATCTGATACATTGGGTTCTTTTTCTAAAACCTCTTCTTTGCTAAGGATTTTTAATCCCCTTACCCCAATTTTATTTCCATTTTCATAAAGCTTTTTAACAGTTTCTAAATCTTCTTCATTAAAGGCTAAAACTAAGGACCCATTTCTCTTAAAGGGGACATCTAATTCCTTACATAGGTCTTCAAACATTTCACTTCCTTTAACATTTAGCTTTGCCATTAATGTTCCTTCTTTAGGGTCATATCCAGCATGGATTATGGCAGAATTTGCTTTTGTAGTTCCCATGGAAACATCATTTTCCTTTTCAACTATAGCTACTTTTACCTTGTACTTAGTTAATTCTCTAAAAATAGATGTTCCAATTACACCAGCTCCAATTATTACTACATCATACATAAAACTATACCCCCATAAATTCTTTTTATAAAAGCTTTAGTAATATTATTACCTTAAAATTTATTTTAATAAAAAAAGCCAAGACAAAATAAAGGTAAAAAACCTTTATTTTGTGCTTGACTCTAATACTCTTTAAGCACTTGTATTATTTTGTTATTTCAATTATATCATAAAATGCTTATTTTTCTTCCCAATTTAAACTTCTTTTAACTGCTTTTTCCCAGCCTAAGCAAAGTTTCCTTCTTCTATCTGCATCCATCTTAGGAGCAAATCTTTCTCCTTCGCACCAATTCTTTGCTAATTCTTCTTTGCTTTCCCAGAAGCATACAGCTAAACCTGCTAAATATGCAGCACCAAGGGCAGTTGTTTCTGTAATTATCGGTCTTCTGATTTCTGCATCTATTATGTCAGCTTGGAATTGCATTAAGAAACTATTTCTGCTTGCTCCTCCATCAACCTTTAAGCTAGTAAGTTTTGTTCCAGAATCCTTTTCCATAGTATCTAAAACATCCTTAGATTGGTAAGCAATAGATTCTAATGCAGCACGGATTATATGATTTCTATTAGCTCCCCTAGTTAAGCCTAAGATAGCTCCCCTAGCATATTGATCCCAGTGTGGTGCTCCAAGGCCTGTAAAGGCAGGAACTATATAAACTCCTCCATTATCATCTACCTTTTTAGCAAAGTATTCAGTATCAGCAGCATCATTTACAAGCTTTAATTCATCCCTAATCCATTGAACTACTGCTCCACCAACGAATACAGAACCTTCTAGGGCATATTGAACTTTATTATCTATTCCTACTGCAATAGTGGTAACTAGTCCATTTTTACTTCTTACTAATTCATCACCTGTGTTCATAAGAAGGAAGTTTCCTGTTCCATAAGTGTTCTTAGCTTCCCCCTTATTAAAGCAAGCTTGACCAAATAGAGCTGCTTGTTGGTCTCCAGCCATACCAGCAATTGGAACCAATACTCCTCCTAAATTAGCGTGTCCATAAACTTCTGATGAATTTCTAACCTTTGGAAGCATTGATTTTGGAATGTCTAATATGCCTAAAAGCTTTTCATCCCAGCATAAATCTTTTATGTTATAAATCATTGTTCTAGAAGCATTTGTATAATCGGTAACGTGAACTTTTCCTTCAGTTAATTTCCAAACTAACCAGCTATCTACCGTACCAAATAATAAGTCTCCCTTATCTGCTTTTTCTCTAGCTCCTTCTACATTATCTAAAATCCATTTAATTTTTGTTCCTGAGAAATAAGCATCTGGAACTAACCCAGTAGCTTCTCTTATATAATCGCCATGACCTTCTGCAACTAATTGATCTACCAGATAAGAACTTCTCCTGCATTGCCAAACTATTGCATTATATACAGGCTCCCCAGTATTTTTATCCCATACTATTGTAGTTTCCCTTTGATTGGTAATACCTAAGGCAGCAATTTCTTCACATTTAATATTTGCTTTTGCAATAGCTTCCTGCAGGACACCATATTGACTTGACCATATTTCCATTGGATTGTGCTCAACCCATCCTTGATTTGGATAGATTTGTGTAAATTCCTTTTGTGCTACACCTAAAATATTTTGCTCTCTATCAAAAACTATAGCTCTTGAACTTGTTGTTCCTTGATCTAATGCAATAATATATTTTTTCATAATTTCATTCCCCCAT
>JAAYOT010000172.1 GCA_012520205.1 Clostridiales bacterium | reverse complement strand
TTTTTAATTTATTTTTTGTTAAATTAAAATTAAGTTTTAAGGTTTCTAAAATATAGTAAGCTACTCCCTCTTTATCATCTAATAATGATAATAGGATGTGCTCTGGATTTATATAATTGTGATTGAAAGCTTTAGCTTTTACTAAACTATCATCAAAAATTTTTCTTGTTTTGGGATTTAAAAGCATCTCTCCAATAGAAATATCAATATCTCCAAACCCCAAATAGTCTTCTATTACCCTTCTAACCTCATCAATTGTTATTTTATTACTATAAAGAACTTCCCTTGCATACCCACCTTCCTTTAAAATTCCTAAAAGAATATGCTCTGTTCCTATATACCCGTGTTTAAAAAATTGTGATTCCCTTTGCGCTTCCACTAATACTTGCTGAGTTCTCTCTGTTAAATTCCCAAAACCCATATTCTATACCTCCAAATCACATTATTTATATTGCATTTTTAATTTTATAAATTTATGATAGGATGACAGTTAAAATTCCTTTGAGAATATCAGCCCTAAGTTCATTTTTATAGTCTGAGGAGGCTATTGTTCTGTCATTTATGGTTATTTTTATAATTTCATATTCCCTTTCAGTTATTAAATTTATTTCCTCTAAATGATTTAATATTGACAGAGCCCCACTATAAGTAATACTATTCCCAATTGAATCTACCATTAACTTTAGCTTTTCCCTATTGTTATGGTAATTAATTCTTTTTATAACTATGCATCCACCTCCACCCCTTTTACTTTCTATAACATAACCCTTTTCATAAGTAAATCTTGTTGATAAAACGTAATTTATTTGAGATGGTGCACAGGAAAACTTATCTGCTAATTCGTTTCTACGAATAGAAACTATACTTTCCTCTTCCTCACTTATCATATCTTTTATAAAATTTTCTATCACATCAGAAATTCTTGCCATTTTTTCACCTTCTTAAACCTCTAATTTTATTGACCTTCTTTGACTTTTATTATATATTATTGATTTTAAAATGTCTATTTATTAATTCTATAAATTCTGTCAAGACTATAATATGAGGTGATCAAATATGGAGATTAGATGGATTGGTAATACAAGTTTCTTAATAAAAACTTCCCATGGCAAAAAAATTCTTTTGGATCCTATACAAATTCACCCCTTAATAGAAAAGTATGATTTTAATCCAGATATAATTACTTTTAGTCATTTACATAATAATGAAATTATTAGTGATTTTACTAATAAGAACTCTACCCTTATAACCTCTCCCTGCAACTTTACTAATGAATTTATATCTATTGAAGGTTATAAAAGCTATAGAGATGACTTAAATGGATATAAAAGAGGGGAAAATATTATTTATTACTTCAATATTGATGATTATAAATTATGTCATTTAGGTTCACTGGGACATTGTTTAGATCCTGACTTGTTATCTAAAATATATGGATGTGATTTTTTATTTGTTCCTATTGGCGGGCACTTTTGTCTAGATGGCTTAGAGGCCGCTAAGCTGTCTAAGGATGTTAATCCTAAATATGTAATACCAATGGCTTATAAAACTTCCTCAGAATATTTTTTTCTTGATGGACCACATAAGTTTTTATCATCTATGAAGAGAACTTCTTTAATTGAAAAAGATTTAATACATACTGATGATCTATTATTTGATGAATCTTGCTCCATTATAATATTATCAAACCAAAAAAATAAAGAACCGCTAGTATAGCGGTTCTTTATGTAGATTAAGCTTCTACAGGAGCTCCTACTGGACAAACATTTGCACAGTTTCCACAATCTATGCAAGTATCCTCATCAATAACGAAGATAGTATCTCCTTGAGTTATAGCATCAACTGGACATTCTGCAGCACATGCACCACAGCTTATGCATGAATCTTCAATTTTATATGCCATAAAAAGCACCTCCTAAAATAAGAATTTATTTCATTACTATTCTAACATAGGCCTTATAAATTTTAAAGAGTTAAGTTTTATATTTAAATCAAATTACTGTATAACCAATATCTTCTATTGAAGATATTAAATCCTCTAAAGTTATACTTGAATCATCATAAATTATAGTAACTTCCTTTTTAGATAGTACTATTTCACAAGCTATTACCCCTATATTTTTAGCTATATTTTCCCTAATAGTAATAATATCTTTATTATCTTTCATATTAGGAACCTTTAAAAAGGACTTCATATTATTCTCCCCCTAGTTTTCCTCAATAAGATCCTTAATTAAATTTTTATCTTCTGGTGATTCAACCTCTA
>JAAYOT010000346.1 GCA_012520205.1 Clostridiales bacterium | reverse complement strand
TAATATTTTTATTGAGTTCTTAAGAGTTAGAAAAATTTTTAAAAATTTAGCTAAAGATAATCCAAATAGAACAGGGATGGACAACTACGCAGATATATCTGTTAAAGAATATAAAAAATTAATTATTGTTGGTTTGTCAAACATATGTTACACCAAACTTAATGAAATCACGTAGAACATTGCTAGGTGATTCCCACTTTAAAGGCCTCATTGGAAAGTTGTTATAGTCCCTACTGTTATATTTTTTTAATTGCATACTAAAATCAGTAAATGAGAAAAAGGTATGGGTAGCATAAAAACGCTCATTATCCTTACGGTGACTTCTTTCGACCTTTCCGTTATGTCTTGGTGTAAACGGCCTTATCTGTTTATGAACTATGTTGTGCTACTTGAGGCATAGCTGAAAGATAGTAAGATCATCATCTGATTTAGTTCTGCCATACTGTTTTGTGAATTCAAATCCATTATCAGTCTGTACACATTCAATAGGCATAGGAAAAGCCTTTATTAAATGTTGTAGAAAAACCTTGGAAGAATAGGTGCTATGTTCTTCAAATGCCTCAACATAACGCCATCTAGAGAATTCATCAATAGCAGTATACTGATAAAACTTCTGGCCTTTAACATCACCAACAAGGCATGCAGCAGGCACGTATTTTACATCTATTTGTATTCTCTGGCCTGGATATGTCATCTGCTCATATGGCTTAGGAATATACTTTGGGTTAGGTGGCTTAGCGGCCATGAGGTTCTGCTTGCGCAGGAAACGATAAGGACCGGGAATAGAACGCTTATAGCCACGTTGCATAAGTTTTACCCAGAATACAACCAAACCAGCAGCAGGATTACGACGTCTCATATCATTAATGAGCTTGACTTCGGATTCTGTATGCTGATTAGGATGATGGTGTGGTCTGCGTGAGCGTTCTCTAAGAGAATCCCAGGAACCATCGTATCTACGTTTCCATCGATAGATATACTGCCTATTGGCCTTATAGCGGCGTGCAGCCGCAGAAACGCCATGTTTTTCTGCATAATTAATTAAAGCTTTACGAAATCTCATATCTTGTGTTATACTTGCCATGCGAGGATGCTCCTTTATGTTTTTTTGTTTGTGGTGATTCAAATATAACACAAGAGAGCTATTCTCGCTTTTATTTTTTGCTGGTGTAACATATGTATTGTAATCCTACAAGGTAGTTATTAGAGGTAGCTCGAGATACCTTTGATATAAATACAAATATAAGGTATAATTTAAGGAGGATTAGAAAATGAGTGCATTTGTATTAAAAAGAGAGTATACATTACAATTACCAAACAGCTACGTAGATATTGACAGCGATGAAATGGAATATATAGATGGAGGGTATACATGGTGGCAGAAGGCCTTGGTAGCATCTGCAATTGTTGCAGGTTCCCTTACTATTTCATCAGGACTTGTAGCCGCTGCGTTAAGTTTGGTATTTTAGAGGAGATATTCATGGAAAAAAAAATTAGCCTGATAAGTTACATAATAATGCAGACTTTAATATTGTTAGCTTCAATTTTAATAATAGCTTTATCATTAAAGTATAATTTTTCAATTGTGTTTCCGATGTTTTTTCTTATTGTTGGAGAGCTAATAGCTTTCCGGTATCTAGTTAGTATTTTATGTAGCAATAAGAAGCAAAATAGGTAGAGGAGCAAGGGGCTGTTGCACAACTAACTAATATGTTGATGGAGGAATTTATATTTCAAATTCTGACCTTCGGACTTTTTGCAAAGCAACTTTTGTAGCAGTAGGAATCAACCCTGTTGGAGCAACACTAATAGGATTAGGAGTGTGGAAAGTGGCTGCCATAATTACAGCTGGATGGGCAGCAATAAGTGCTAAGTTGGGAGCATGGTCAGGACCTATTGGTTGGGTACTAGGTATTGTAG
>JAAYOT010000171.1 GCA_012520205.1 Clostridiales bacterium | reverse complement strand
TTTTCAGTTCGCTAAAAATTAATCTTAAAAATCCCGTGGACTTTTTATAGTTTAATATGGCAGTAGCCATTAGGATTTTTCTTCAAATATTTTTGATGATATTCTTCGGCCTTATAATAATTAACAAGAGGCTTAACTTCAGTTACAATTCTTTTTTCGTATTTTTTCTGCTCTTCCTCTTTGCTTTTTAGTATAATGTCTAAATCATCCTCATCCAAGTAATAAATCCCTGTTCTATATTGACTTCCAACATCATTTCCCTGTCTGTTTAATACAGTTGGATCTATAATTGACCAATATTCTTCAAGAATTTTCTCAAGGGAAACCTTATTTTCATCATAACTTACTAAACAGGTCTCAGCAAAATATGTATTGTTATTACAAACTTCTTCGTAAGTGGGATCCTTTGTTCTTCCATTAGAATAGCCTACTTCTGTTTCTATAACACCAGGAATTCTTGATAAAAATTCTTCAACTCCCCAAAAACAGCCACCGGCTAAAACTATCTTTTTCATTTGATCATCTCCTTTAAATGTGCATATAAAATGATTTAAATATATTATACTTTTAAAAATTATTAAGTAAATGTTTATTTAAAATATATCTTTATTTCAACTTCTTCTTTTATTAAACTTGATAATAATTCTTCAATTGATATCTTGCTTTTATTCAATGCTTCTTCATATATTTCATCCCTTTTAAGCTTTTCTTCAAAGTTAGTAAGAACTTCATTTTGAAGGGAATTAAATTCCTCTGTAGATAACTTAACCTCTCCAAATCTAAGAAAACCATTTTGGGATTCTTCAAATATAGTTTTATCTTCATTAATTGAAATATTATATATATCTGGTTTTGGAACAGTTATAGATAAAGTTTTTTCTTCTGGATTTATTGTAATATCTTCTTCGCCTATTTTAGATAAATCTATATGATAGGAACAATCAGCAAAAAATTTTATTCTCTTATATTTTTTAAGAAAATCCAAATCTCCAAGGCTTTTATCTATTATTGCCATTTGAGAAAGTTCTAATTCCAAAGTTATCAATTTATTAACTCCATTTATTTTTTTTATTAAACTTTCTTCAGAAATATAAGTTATACTATTAAATGCAGGAGTATCTGCCCTATATTTTTTAAAGTTACTTTGAAAAAATGAATTTATTAATATAAAAAGTAATAACATAGTAATAGTTAGAAAGATTAATTTTCTAAAAAATTTTTTTACTTTATGCAATTTCAACAATATAGTAAATCACCTCATAGAGTTTTTATTAATTATATGAAGGTTATTTTTAAATAATGTGTAATATTGTAATAGGGCATAAATTATATGTATAATAGTTTTATAATTATATTCTTAGGAGAAGAACATATGAATGATATAAAAACAGTGAATATAGACCTAGTTAAGGGAACTTTAAGGGATTATATTGTAAAGGATGCTAACAATATATTTATAGGCAGGTTTACAATAATAGAGTTTGATAAGGATAACAAAAAGTGTACAGTTAAATTTAAGTTTTATAGAGAAAATAAATATGATTTATTAAGAGAAACTATAGAAAGCATTTTAAAAGCCATATTTAAGGATAATGATATATATAAAGTTAATATATATGTAAATGAGAATATAAACTATAAAGCATTTCTAGATTTAGGATTTACTCTGGAAGGAATATTTACAGAAAATCTTTTTGTAAATGGAATATTTTTAGATGAATTAAGTTTTGGAATAACTAGAATTGAATATAATGATATAAATAGGAGATTTCTAATTGATTTAAAAGGAAAAAATATAAATGTAAGAAACTTCACACCAGATTCTGCTAAGGATTTATTAGATTATTATATAAGGAATGAAGAACATTTAAGTCCCTATGAACCTACAAGAGATAAAAATTTCTACACTTATGAAACTCAAAGGTCTATATTATTGGAAAGTTACAAACAATTGATGAATGGATCCTCTTATGATTTTGGAATTTATAAAGATGATTATTTAATAGGTAAAATAAAGCTATCAAATATAGTAAGTGGTGTTTTTAAAAGTGGAATTATAGGATATTCAATAGATAAGGATTTTCAGGGAAAGGGTTATATGAAGGAAGCAGTGATGCTTGTTTTAAAATATGCAAAGGAAGAATTAGACTTACACAGAATAGAGGCCTCTGTATTAGTTGATAATGATAGATCAAAAGGTGTCTTAATAGGGTGTGGTTTTAAGGAGATAGGCTTAAATGAAAAATACTTATTTATTAATGGAGCTTGGAGAGATCATTTAACATTTTATAAAATATTAGAGAGTAAATAATATTTACGCGGGGAAGGAAATATGAAGGAGATTTTTTTAAATAGTGATTCAAAAGTTATAAAATCTTTTAATAATAATATTGTGCTGGTAAAAGAAGATGAAAAGGAAAAAATATTATTTCAAAAGGGCATAGGCTTTGGTAAAAAACCTGGTGAAATAATAAAAAAGGGTACTGCAGTAGAAAAGATATTCATTATTGAAGGTGAAGATAATCAAAGAAATTTTAATGAAATAGTAAATAGAGTAGATAATGATTTAATAGTTATAGTGGAAGAAGTAATTGCAGAAATAGTAGATGAATTAGGGGAAGAACTTAGTGAAAATATTCATATAGGTTTAGTTGACCACCTATATTATGCAATAAAAAGGTTAAAAAATAAGGAAGAAATACAAAATCCATTTTTAGTAGAGATACAAACCTTATATCCTAGAGAATTTCAACTTTCTCAAAAAATTGCCGATAGAATAAGGAAAGAGTTACAAATAGATATACCTGAAGGAGAAAAGGGATTTATTACACTTCATATTCATTCAGCTAGAAATAATGGCCAATTATCAACTACCATTAAGTCAAGCTATTTAAGTAATGCCATAGTTCAGCATGTAGAAAAAAGATTAAAGGTAAAAATAAATAAAAAATCTTTAGATTATGCAAGATTTCTAACCCATATAAGATTTACTATTGAAAGAATTATGACAAGTTCTCTAATAAGAAATGATTTAATAGATGTTATAAAGAAAAGATATAGAATATCATATAAAATAGCAACAGAAGTAGGTAAAATAATTTGTAAGGTATTAGAAATAGATAATATTTCTGAAGATGAGGTAGCTTACTTGGCAATGCATATAGAAAGATTTAAAGTTTCAATAAGCAAATAAAAAATCAGCCTTAATTTAGGCTGATTTTTTTATGTTTTATTAAACTTCAAAGTTTATTACTTCTGTTTTACCAGCAACAACATCTCCGCTTTCAACAGGAGTTATTGATTTTGCTGCATCAACATTAGTTATTAAAACTGGAGTAGCTAAAGATAATCCTTTGCTCTTGATAAGTTCTGTATCAATTTTCATAATTGGTGTTCCAGCTTTAACTTTTGTTCCTTGTTCAGCTAATTGTTCAAAACCTTCTCCTTCAAGAGAAACAGTTTCTAATCCAATGTGAACTAGTAATTCTAATCCATTGTCTAATGTCATAGCAAAAGCATGTTTAGTTTTGAAAACTAAAGTAAGTTCTCCATCAGCTGGTGCCACAACAGTGTCTCCTTCTGCAACTATAGCCATTCCATCACCTGCTAGTTTTTCAGCAAAAACTGGATCTGGAACTTCTGATAAAGGAATAGCTTTACCAGAAACAGGAGCTAAAAGTGTATTAGGATTAGCTACAACTTCATTAGTTGTTTCAGATTCTGTTTTAAAAATTTTCTTTAAAAAACCAAACATAACACATCCTGAATATACTCAGGAATCCACATCCTTTCTAGTACAAATTTTTATAGTGCTAATTATAGTATTTATATTATAAAAAAATAAATACTATAATTGAAGTGATAACTTAAAAAACAAAAGGCACAAGTCCTAAAAAAGTTATTTAATGGACTCATGCCTGATTAAACAGTAACACGTCTATAATTAAATTATATATATAAACAATAATTTGTCAATAAATTATTGGAAAAGTTATTTAAAATTTATATAAATATATAGCAATTTTGAGAAAAATAAAGATATACTCTCAAAAACTACCCAAAATAGCCTGAAATGGGTTTGAAAACCTTATCATAATGTGTTATT
>JAAYOT010000170.1 GCA_012520205.1 Clostridiales bacterium | reverse complement strand
ACGGCTATATAGAACAACTCTTTCTGAATGGGCATATGTATATCTATCCTTAGCATTTATAATACTAATTAGAGTTTTTACTGAAGTTACTAATTCTATGTCTTTAGCTTCTATTATATCTCTTTCTAAATCTACCAATATAGATTTATATGTTTCAACTTTGTTTTTATTAAAGAATTTTGCCCTATATAGTGCATCATCAGAACTTTTTAATAACTGCATTTCATCTTTAGCTTTGTCTGGGAAAACAGATACTCCTGCTGAAATTGTCAGCATTCCCTTTGGCTGGTTTTCCTCACCATAAAAGTTTTCCTTTTCAACAGCTTCCCTTATTTTATTTGATATTTCAGTAGCTTTTTCTTCATTAGTATCTGGTAAAAGTATGGTGAATTCTTCTCCCCCATATCGAGCAGCAATATCACCTTTTCTAATATTTTCCCTAATAATTCTTCCAATATTTTTTAAGACCTCGTCTCCTTTTTGATGGCCATTTATATCATTGTAATGTTTAAAATAATCTATATCAAGAAATATTAGGGACACTGGTTTTTTAGTTTTTTTTGCTAATAATATTTTTTCTTTTAATTCTTCCTGGAAATATCTATGATTATACAATCCAGTTAAAGCATCTTTATTAAGCAATTCTTCTAGGCATGTAATATGTTCTCCTTCTATCTTTACATAAAAACCTAAAGTCCAAGCTGTCAAGATAAATATTCCAGATAGAATTATATCGTTTTGAAGGTATATACTTGCATCATTACTAGATAAGGAAATAGAAGCAAGTGATAATATTAAAGCTGAGCTTATACCAGCTATAGTTATCCCTGTTTTAAGTCCTTCTTCAATTGTGGAACTGCATATTATAAATAAAAATAAGATCTTATAGGGACTCTCATATCCACCAGAAATTAAAATTCCAATAAAAAAATTAATTACAAAGAATGTATTTTCCACTAGATTTCCAGACTTATCATTTTTTTTACCGTATTTAATATCTCTAGAGAATACCAAAATTAAATATATCAAAAGTAAAACATATATTGCCATAAGTCCTTCAAATATATCTGAATTACTATTGAGCATATATTCTAATAAAAGTTTTTCAGCAAATAGCCCTTGAATAAAAACAATACTTGCTAATATAAGGGAAATTAATTTAATAATTGAAACCATATCATATATTCGTTTCATTCTAAAGTCTTTTATTTTTTTCATTTTATAACCTACTTTCATACATAAATAAAGATCGGTTACCCGATCTTTATTTAAACTCTATTCATCTCTTAAAGCTTTTGGTTCTTCTGGTTGATATACAAGCCACCAGCAAGCAGATGTAGAAACTACTGAAGCTATAACTGTAGCAAATGCAGCAACCGCCATTAAAACTTTGTTATTTAACTTTTTCATTCTAGTTTCCCCCCCATTTTTAATATATTTATTAATAAAGAGTCCATTATATTAAGTACTATATTACCTAATTTAGTAAGAGTAAGTCCCTGCCATAAGCTTCCAAAGGAAATACATAGACTATATTTGAGTAAATTTTGACTTTCCATTTTAATACCCAAATAAAGACTTACAAAAACTAAAATAGTATATATACCTAATGTAATAAATGATACTCTTCTTAACCTTTTAATTTTTTTTTGACTTTTTATAGGTTTATTAGGAGTATCCACTGGTGCTAATTTATAAATTAATAATGTAACTATAGAAAATGCTAGAGCACAAAATATAACTGTATTTATTACATTAACCTCAATATTAACTAAAATAAGTGATGGTATTACTGAAATCATAACTCCTACTATAATACAATTTAATTCTGTACTAGCATGTACACCACCTGATGATTTCCTTAAAATCGCTACTGCAAAGGATATTATGAGTGATTCAAGGAACACACCAAATATTGCACCAAATATTCCTATAATAATTATTGATAATATCATATGAAAAAAAGCATAAAGTCCATATTTTACAATTTCATAATTATCATTATCTAAATTTAATTCATTTTTTAATTTAATTGCTATATCATTAGATGCTTTATCAAGATTATACATAGCTAAAACCCTCTCCTTGAAAATACTTTATAATATAAACATTAAGGTCTAAACTTTTAACTATAACATATACCTTTCTGATTTTCCTTTGTATTAATTTCTTTTATTACGCTATATATAATTAGAAAAACATATACTCTTATAAAAATATCTCCTAAGCTAAGTACACAATAGCCAATATCAAATATATCCGTTAAAAACTTTAACTTAGTTGATTCAGTTCCCAAAATATGCAAATTATCTACTTTTCCAAGATCATTCTTATTTAATAAACCTATGGAATCAGATATGGTTGGAAAAACTGGCATAAATCCATTGTTTGCTTTTATAGCTATATCATTTAATAGGCCTCCAACTAATACAAATAGTGATCCCATAATAGCTTGTATGTATCTCCCATAATAGAAAATTAATGGTAAATAAGAGCATAAATAAATAACTTTTAATATAGCAGCGTAGTCAAGCATAAAATAATTATTCATAAAAATACTAATCTGAGCAATTATATAAATACTTTCCAAAATTAATATAGGATATATTGTCCAATGCTTAAAAAGACCTTTCACTTTATATCCTTTAATTTTACAGAAAAGCAAGGATATTATTATAGTTTCTAACATCTTTCTACCCTTTCATTTAAATATTTTTAATAAATTTTATTTACATAATCTCCCTTTTGTAATATTATACCATATAAAACTAAATTTTCCTATAGTTTTTTTTACAATTTTACACATTTTTTATAAAATAAGGGTCGTATCTTAGATACGACCCTTAATAAAACCTTCTCTATTTTTTATTTTTTATTTTTTATTGTTATTTATCTGCATATATATTTAATGAAAAACCTTTATCTAATACTAATTTGGAATATTCCTTTGCTCCAAACAAAGATAAATCTCTATAATTTCCACATTGAATTTCATTTGCTGCTGGAATTTCTCTAGCATCTAATACTTTCTTTAGTGCTTCTTCAACTGCCACCTTTATTTCTGAAGCTTCCCTATCTCCCCATATGCTTAAATAGAATCCTGTTCTACAGCCCATTGGAGATAAATCTATAATTCCATTTAAACTTTCTCTTAGGAAATTTGCTAATAGGTGTTCTAATCCATGCATTGCTGCTGTTCCAAAAGCTTCCTTATTAGGTTGTAAAAATCTAATATCAAACTTAGTAACTTTGTCCCCTTTTTCTCCATTTAGTACACAGCACTTTCTTATATATGGTGCCTTTACTATTCTATGATCTAATTCAAAACTTTCTACTCTTTCCATAACTACACCCCACTTTTCAGTTTTCATTTTTCAGTTTT
>JAAYOT010000169.1 GCA_012520205.1 Clostridiales bacterium | reverse complement strand
TTAATTTAAATTACAATAAAAAACTTCCAAAACAATTATTAACAATTAGTAATTCACAGTTACGGACTAAAAATTTCGGCATATTTTTAGCAAGATGGAAATATATATAAATAAAAAACTCCTGTATGGACAACAGGAGTTTTTTATTGAACTGTGAACTATTATTCACCGTTATTTCGCACTTTCTCTTTCAATAAGTTCATAATCAAGAACAAATTGTGATTCATCTAATCCTTTTTTACTTAACAACTTTATTAACATTCTCATAGCAACAGATCCCATATCATAACTTGGTTGCTTTATTGTTGTTATTTTAGGATAGAAAAGTTCTGCTATTTCATTATTATTAAAGCCTACAACGCTAACGTCTTCCGGAACCTTTTTACCACCATCTCTTAAGGCATTTATTACCCCAACAGCTAGTTCATCTGAAGCACAAACTACTGCATCATAAGGCTTTTTGCTATTTTCAAAATATTCAACAGCATCATAACCTGACTTTACCTTTAATCCCTTTGTGAATACAAGGTCTTCATCAATCTTTAATCCCTTATTTTTCAAGGCCTTTTCATAACCAATAAACCTATCTACCCAAGCATTTAAACTTTCCTTCTTAGCCCCTACAAAGGCAATATTTTTTCTACCCTTATTTATAAGATAGTTTGTAATTTCTTCTGAAGCTTTTATATTATCTATAGTTACACTTGGTAGTCTCTCTTCCTTATCCTTTGTTTCAACTAAAACTGTTTTTATATTTAGTTCATTAATTAAATCTAGTATCTCTGGTTGTAAGGAAGAACTCATATAAATAACTCCATCAACCATCTTTTCTCTTAGTACTCTTAAGTATTCTTTTTCCTTTTCATCGTCAAAGTCTGAATTACATAATATTACGTTATAGTCATAAATATTGGATACGTCTTCAGCTCCTCTAACTATTTCAGGATAGAATCCACTGGAAATATCTGGTACAAGTATCCCTATAGTCTTAGTCCTTTGAGTCTTAAGACTTCTTGCTACAATATTAGGTCTATATCCAAGTTTTTTTATCGCATCTAATACTTTCTTTTTAGTATCTTCGTTTACAACATCTATGTCATTTAGAACTCTAGATACAGTAGCAATAGAAACCCCTGCTTCTTTAGCAACGTCTTTTATAGAAGTAGCCATTCTTTCATCACTCCATTTTATTCAATTTCTTTATTACATTTTAAGTATAATTATACTATTTGTAAATAGTTAAAACAATATTCTAATTTATACACAAAATTTTTCCATAAATTCAGAAAAAATGATACTACTACAGAATTAAATAAATTTTAAATTATGAATTGCAAAAAAAGAAGATTGTTCGCAATCTTCTTTTTTTGCAACAGCCTTTTTAATAATTATTTAATCACTTCAACTGTCATGTTTAAGCTTTCGCCATTTACAACAACTTCTTTATAATCAGCTTCAACATTTACAAGTATTTCTTCTGTTAAAGTTTCACCTTTTATAACTTCCTTATTTCTGTTGATAATATCTATTAACATATCGTTATTTGCAACATAAAGCTTAATTTTATCAGCAACTTCAAATCCACTTTCTTTTCTCATATTTTGAATCTTAGAAATCACTTCTCTTAAATGACCTTCTTCTCTTAATTCATCTGTAATATGAGTATCAAGAACAACTCCAATAGTACCTTCTCCAGCAAAGGCATATCCTTCCTTACCTTGCATTGTAACTAATAAGTTATTGCTATCTAAAACTATTTCTACATCATTAACTATAATAGTTTCAGTTTCTCCATTATTAATTTTTTGAGCTAGTTCCATTTGATCTCTTGAAGCTATTTCTTTTCTTATTCCTGGAATTAACTTACCATATGCCTTTCCTAATACAGGTAGGTTAGGTTTTATTTCAAAGTTAACATGTTCTGATAAATCAGCTCCAAATTCAACTTCTTTAATATTAAGCTCATCTTTTATAATGTCTCCATAATATTTTGGAAGAGAATTTGTTGAAAGTTGCATTTTTGAAAGTGGCTGTCTATTTTTAATATTAGCGCCATTTCTTGCACTTCTACCAAGTTGAACTATTGTATAAGCTAGATCCATATCTTTTTCAAGATCTTTATCTATTTCATTTTCATTTATTTCTGGCCATAGGCATAAGTGTATACTTTCAATAGCATCTTTATCTAAGTTAACAACTAAGTTTTGATAAATTTCTTCAGATATAAATGGTACAAATGGGGAAGTAACCTTTACTAAAGTAGTTAAAACTCTATATAAAGTAACATAAGCACCTATTTTATCTTCTGTTAATTCCGCTGACCAGAATCTTGATCTATTTCTTCTTACATACCAGTTAGATAACTCATCTGTAAACTTTTCAATAGCAAGAGCTGCTGGTGTAATTTGATATTCATCTAAGTTCTTAGCAACATCTTCAATTAATGTGTTAAGCTTTGATAATATCCATTTATCCATTACATTTTCTGATTTGAAATCTTTATATTCTAATGGGTTAAATTTATCTAAGTCTGCATATAAAACATAGAATGAATAAACATTCCATAAAGTACTTAGGAATTTTCTTTGAGCTTCAGCAACATCATCTATTGAGAATCTTGTTGGAAGCCATGGTGCACTTGCAGTGTAGAAATGCCATCTAGTAGCATCTGCACCTTGAGAATCTAATACATCAAATGGATCTACAACATTTCCCTTTGATTTTGACATTTTTAATCCCTTTTTATCTAATACGTGACCCAGAACTATACAGTTTTCAAAGGAGTTAGTATCAAATAAAGCTGTTGATATAGCTAATAATGTATAGAACCATCCTCTTGTTTGGTCAACTGCTTCTGAAATAAATTGTGCTGGGAATCTCTTTTCAAATTCTTCTTTATTTTCAAACGGATAGTGTAATTGTGCAAAAGGCATTGATCCTGAATCGAACCAGCAGTCAATAACTTCAGGAGTTCTAGTCATTTTCTTTCCACACTTAGGACAATCTAAATGAATATTGTCTATATATGGCTTATGAAGCTCTATATCATCAGGAACATTATGACCTCTTTCCTTAAGTTCTGCTATGCTTCCAATACAATCCCTATGGCCACATTCACATTCCCAAATTGGAAGTGGTGTTCCCCAATATCTATCTCTTGATATACCCCAGTCAATTACATTTTCTAAGAACTTACCAAATCTACCTGTTCTTATATTATCTGGATACCAGTTTATTTTATTGTTATTTCTTAATAAATTATCTCTAAGCTTAGTCATTGCAACAAACCAGCTTTCCTTCGGATAGTAAAGAAGTGGTGTGTCACATCTCCAACAATGAGGATATGAGTGAGTATGCTTTTCAGCTTTAAATAATTTATTTTCTTCTTCTAGGTATTTAACTATATCATCATCGCACTTTTTAACGAATTTTCCAGCCCATGGAGTTACTTCTTCTACGAAGTTACCACTAGGATCAACTAAGTTTATAAATGTTATTCCATTTTTCTTAGCAACAAGGCTATCGTCTTCTCCGTAGGCAGGAGCTATATGAACTATTCCTGTACCATCTGATAAAGTTACATAATCTCCATGTATAACTTCAAAGGCCTTTCCTTCAACCTTTCCAAATGGAAGTAATCTTTCATATTTAGTTCCTAATAATTCAGAGCCTTTAAACTCTTTAATTATTTCATGATCTTCTCCTAATACTTTTGAAGCTAATTCTTTTGCTAAGATATATACTTCATCAGAATCACCAATTTTAGCTTCCACATAATCATAAGCCTTATTAATACATAAAGCTAAGTTTGAAGGTAATGTCCAAGGAGTTGTTGTCCAAGCTAATATATACTTATTATCTTCTCCTTCAACCTTAAATTTAGCTATTGCAGTTAGGTCCTTAACATCTTTATATCCTTGTGAAACTTCGTGAGAGGATAATGCTGTTCCACATCTTGGGCAATATGGCATAACCTTATGTCCCTTATATAAAAGACCTTTTTCCCACATTGTCTTTAAAGCCCACCATTCAGATTCTATATAAGAGTTATGATATGTAACATAAGGTTCATCCATGTCTACCCAATAACCTATTTGCTTAGTCATTTTTTCCCACATGCTAACATAAGTAAACACAGATTCTTTACATTCATGAATGAAGTTTTCAACTCCATATTCTTCAATTTGTTCTTTTCCAGAAATACCTAATTTCTTTTCTATTTCAAGCTCAACTGGAAGTCCATGGGTATCCCAACCTGCTTTTCTAGAAACCTTATATCCCTTCATTACTTTATATCTTGGGATAGTATCTTTAATTACTCTTGTTATAATATGACCAACGTGAGGTTTTCCATTTGCAGTTGGAGGACCATCATAGAAAGTAAAATACTCCCCATCTTGATTTGCATTAAGATTCTTTTTTATAATGTCTTTTTCTTCCCAAAGTTTTGCTATATTGTTTTCCATACCTACAAAGCCCTTTGGTAGTTCAACCTTTTTATACATATATAAGCTCCCTTCTATTAGATAATGATATTAAAAGATTTTACTATAAATATTACACTTATGGATTTTCATTTGGTTATATTTTTCATTATTAACCATAGAAACTTAAATATTCAGTCTTAACAAACTAAGGATGTCAACATATAGAGTATATTGTTAATAATTATATTTAAAATAAAAAAATCTCCGCCTAAAGGACGAAGAATCGCGTATACCACCCAAGGATATAAGTTTTTAAATAAAAACTTTAGTTTCGAGTACAATAATACTCTATTCCTTAACGCGGAATAACGTGATAAGCTTAATCGAAAACTCTTTCAGCCTCAAACTCCTAGGTGATTTTCTTTAGCCTTAACTGTGATTTCACACCAACCAATCACTCTCTTAAAGTATACAGCTAAATACTTTTCCTATTCATAGTCTTTAAATTCCTATTAAAATCTAAATAATATTTAATATTCATATAATATCATAAACCAACTTAATATTAAAGTCCACTCTTAAGAATATTTTTAATAAATTTATCTAATAATAACCTTGTAATTAATAATTTTATAATACTAATGATGAAATTATTATTCTAATACTTTATTAATGTTAATTAATAATTTTTATTAATTAGTATTGACTTTTATTCTTAACAGTTATATAATCTAATTATAAAAAATAAACATTAAATTTGTTTTTTATCCCCTTTATTTTCCTTAGTAATTTCTTAAATCTTTAGGAGGAAAACTAAATGGAAAATAATTTAAACCAACAAGTCCTTGATAAACTAACAAAAGTTTGTATTTGTAAGGCAATACCAAGATCCAAAATAAAGGATGCTATTAAAGCTGGAGCCCACACTGTTGAGGAAGTTTCTAAAGTAACAGGAGCTGGCACAGGTGGCTGCAAAGGATACAGATGTATTCCAAAAATTCAAGTTTTAATAGACGAACATCTGAAAAATAGCTAATATAGTTCCCCCAAACTATATTAGCGCATAGATTATATCTCCCCTAAAACCACCTGTAAGAAGCAGGTGGTTTTTCATTTAATAAATTCTAAAACTTATTCCATAATTTTTCATATTATTATCAGGAATTTTAACAGCTTTTTCTTCTTCATTTCTAATCTTATCTTTTGTGTATATAACTTCAGTATTAACCTCATCAATTATTGATTCTATGTATCTTCTTATTCTTCTAGGTGTTGGTAATAAAATAGCCTTAAATATCATATAGTTTCTCCTTTCTATATAAAGTCTTACTATATTATATTTGTATAATATTTATTTATTACCTAATCCCTTTATGGCTTGTAACTAGCATTTAAAAATTAAAAGGTAACTGGTGCTTAAGCACCAGTTACCTTTTAACGAAATAAATTCTTATTTATAGGAGTTTGTTTATATGCGTATTATTAAAATTGTGGACTTTTAATAATAACTTAGTTCCTTAATTGATATTGATTATCATTATAGTATTATATTATATGTTTTTGTTTTATTTGTCAATAAAAATATTGGGAATTTTGTAATTTTTATAAGTTTATTTTTCAATAGAACTTTTTAATTTATTAAAATAAGGAACTATCTTTATTATGTCCTTTTTAATACAATAATATAAATCTTTTTCTAAATTAAGACTTTTTAATATATTATAATGTTTTGCCTCTTTTATAAAGTCTATAATATTAGAATTATCTTCATATATTAATTTAGCCATTCTTGAAATATCTGATAAATTACAAGAAATCTCTTTTGAAAGTAAACTTATCATATATCCAGAACAAATATAATCATCCATGGAAAATTCACCATTAGTACCTGAATTAACAAATATGATATCTTCTTTTTCATTCTTTAGTTCATCTACAAGAGCCTGAGCATTAAGCATTGAGCCAATTAGAATTTTCTTTGCCTTTTTACTTAAATTTATAGCCCTTGTCCCATTTGTTGTTGTTAATATTATTGTCTTTCCATTGACTTTTTCTTTAGTATATTCTAAAGGAGAATTAGTAAAATCAAAGCCATCAATTTTTAAAGCATTTCTTTCTCCACCAAGTAATGCTTCAACACCTATAGCACTCAATTCCTCCTTCTTCCTAAAGGCCTCTTCAACTGTTAAAATTGGTATAACCTCTCTGGCTCCATTATTTATAGCTGTGGTTATAACTGATGTGGCCCTCAATATATCTATTACAACTACAATTTTATCTTTTAAATATTCCTCATTAATATGATTTGCTGATATAACAACATCTATATTCACATAACACCCCCCCTTCATCAGTTTACAGTTTACAGTTCACAATTCACAGTTGTCTTCTAATTGCTATTATCAATGTGAAAATATTTGAAATAGCATAAACATTATAGAAACTACGTAGTAGTTTCATCCAAAACTGTGAACTGTGCGCTGTGAACTATTTAAAGTTCTTGCCTTGCCATATATCATTATCCACTAGAGCCTTATCTATTGCATTTAGTACTTCCCATTTTTTTAAACTCCACATAGGCCCTATTAGTAGTTCCCTTGGAGCATCTCCTGTCAATCTATGCACTACCATATCTTCTGGTATTCTTGATACTGCCTTGCAAATTAAATCAATATATTCATCTTGTTCTAAAAGCTTAAATTCACCATTTCTATATTGCTCTGCCATCTTTGTTTTTTCCATTAGGTGAAGCAGGTGGAACTTTATCCCCTTAGCTCCTGAGTGAGCTATGTAATCTACAGTCTTCATCATATCTTCTTCACTTTCACCTGGAAGTCCAAATATAGAGTGAACTACAACTTCTATATTTCTAGCCAATAATCTTTTTAAAGTATTATCAAAAACCTCAAAATCGTAACCTCTGTTAAAGTTTCTTGCTACCTCATCATTTACTGTTTGCAGCCCTAGTTCTACTATTAAATAGGTCTTTTCATTTATTTCTGTTAATAAATCTAATACATCATCATCAATGCAGTCTGGCCTAGTTGCTATAGATATAGCTACAACATTCTCTTGATTTAATGCTTCATAGTACTTTTCTCTAAGCTCCTCCACTGGAGCATATGTATTAGTATAAGCTTGGAAATAAGCAATTAGTTTTTGACTATGCCACTTCTTTTCCATCATTTCTCTTCTATCTTCAAATTGTCTTCTTATATCTAGTTTTCTACTTCCTGCAAAGTCTCCAGATCCCCTGGAACTACAAAAAGTACATCCTCCTACCCCTGCTTTTCCATCTCTATTTGGGCAAGTAAAACCTCCATCTAAGGCTATTTTATATACTTTTTCATTAAATTTATTTCTAAGATAATAGTTAAAACTATGATATCTCTTACCATTCCATTCTTTCATATTTTCCTCCATAAAGTACAAGTACAAATTTATAGTTTGTACCTTTTATTTTACTACAAATTTAAAATATATTAAAACTTTTGGCTAAATCAAAATTTTCCATATATGTTTTTTCTGATTTCTAGAATAAAAACTCTGTTAAGAATATATATTTGTTAATATACAAGCTTTAGGGGGATAGGAAATGAGGAAGGATTTATCAAAGATTTTTCAAATAGCCTTTGTTTTTATTGGAACAATAGTTGGTGCTGGTTTAGCTTCTGGCCAAGAAATATTAAATTTTTTCACGTCTTATGGTTTATATAGTTTTATAGGAATTATTTTTTGCGGTTTCTTTTATATAGTTATCGGCATTATAGCTTCTAAAATAAGTATTAAGTATAATTTAAATTCCTATGCTGAACTAATGAATATTGTTAGTCCTAACATACTAGGTAAATTAACAGGTGTTATCACAACCTTATTTATGTTGTCTAGCGCCTCAATAATTTTAGCGGGAAGTGGGGCTTTACTTAATCAATTTTTTGGTATCCCAAAAATTATTGGCTCTCTTATTATGATGGGCTTTTCAATTTTCTTTTTGTTAAGGGATACTGATGGTTTGATAGAAGTTAACTCCTTTATTGTTCCTATACTTATATTTACTGTAACAATAATTACAGCTTTATATTTTTTATTTTGTAAAGATATGCTTTCCTTTGATTTTATAACAAAATTCGAACCAAGGAAAACTGGTATAGTTCTATCAACTCTTTTATATACAGCTTATAATGCCACTTCTTCCTGTGGCGTAATAGTTCCTTTAAGCAACCAAATTAAAAAACCTAAAATCATGATTTTAGGTGTATTTCTGGGTGCTATTGGACTAGCGGCTTTAAGTTTTGTAGTTAACCTTTTATTAATGATTAATCAACCCTATGTCTATGAATACGAAATACCTCTATTATTAGTAGCCCAAAGATTCGGTACAATAATCCAAGCCCTACTTCTTACAGTAATATTACTAGAAATGTTCTCAACAGAAGTTTCAGATGTTTATTCAATAAGTAAAACCTTAAATAGAATATTTAAGATAAAATTTAATAATGCAATTTTCCTAGTAATACTAATTGCATTTCCTATATCAACCATAGGATTTTCCAACCTAATAAAGACACTATATCCTCTTTTTGGCGGATTAAGTCTTTTATTTATTTTTCAAACTATATTATTTTACTTAAAAAACAAAAAAGAAATTAACGGATAGCAATTTGGAGTGCGGAGTGTGGAGTGTGGAATTGAATTATAGTTATTTTTTCAATTTTT
>JAAYOT010000168.1 GCA_012520205.1 Clostridiales bacterium | reverse complement strand
TTTAAAATTTCTTCTAAAGCTTTTACATGGCCATAGTTTTGTCTTATAGGATTATAGAAGGTGTTTTTTCTACCATTTAGTTTTTGGGTCCAGTACTTTGAGTATTGATCTCCATATATCTTTCCACTGAAATCCTTTGTTTCTATAACAAATACTCCTTTTCTTCCTATTAAAATATGATCAATTTGACTTGTTCCATTTTGCCTTTTTATCATTACATTACTTAAAAGCCTATATCCTGTTATTTTTTCTAAAACATCATTTACTTCCATTTCTCCTTTGTTCATTTCAATTTTTCTTTTTCTTTTTGCAATCAAAATTACTATTAGCGCTAATATTAGCACTAATAGTACAGTTATCTTTTGTGTATTCATTATTTTTCTCTCCTATTTTTATCTTATGTATTTTATGTTGAATGCCAAAAGGAGCTGCCGTAGGACAGCCCTTCTAGTTCATAAATATTGCATTCTTTAATTTCCATTTGCTAGGGTCATCCCCAACAAAATTTAATTTTATGATGTAAATTTAAAATATTCTTCCATTAGTTTTTCTAATTCATTTTCTATTCTTAATTTTTCGTTGTACAATTCATTTACCTTTTCATAATCATTACTGAATTTATTTATTTCCTCTTCTATATTATTTAAACTGTCTTCTAGTTTTTCTATTTCACTTTCTAGTTTAGCTACCTTCCACTTGTTAATAGACCTATCAGAATTATTATTTTTATTAGTATTATTATTTTTATTTAAATCTTTAGACTTACTTTTTTTCTTAAGTACATCACTATTATTAGAAGGCTTTTTAACTAATGATTTTTTTAACTCTTCACATTTTTCCTTGTAGTATTCGTAATTACCTTCATAAGAAACAAGGGACCCCTTTGCTAATTCTACTACTCTGCTGGCTAAGTTATTTATGAAATATCTATCATGAGATACAAATAATAGCGTTCCTTCAAAGTTCTTTAGGAAAATTTCTAATTCTTCTCTTGAATCTATATCTAGGTGATTTGTAGGTTCATCTAAAATAAGTAAATTCAGATCATTATACATTAGCATAGCTAACTTCAACCTACTTCTTTCTCCTCCTGAAAGACTTCCAACTTTTTTAAACACATCTTCACCAAAAAACATATATTTTGCTAAATATTCTCTTGCTTTTCCTTCAGTTATAACTATATTTTCCCTAAAGGTTTCTAATATTGTATTGTTCTCATTATTAAAAATAATATTTTGCGGAAGATACCCTAACTTTATAGAACTTCCTAAAGATGCAGTTCCAGAATCGGCCTTATCCATTTCAAGGAGAATTTTTATCATAGTTGATTTTCCACAACCATTATCTCCTATTAATGCAACAGACTCCCCATGCCTTACTAACATTTGAGCCTTATCTAAAAGAATCTTGTCGCCATATCTTTTGCATAAATCCTTGACTATTATAACTTCATTTCCTGATCTTTCTGCAGTTTTTCCACTAATATTAATTTTATTTTTCTCTAATATAGGTTTATCTATTCTTTCAATTTTACTAAGAAGCTTTTCCATACTAGCTGCTCTTCTAAAGAACTTTCCATTATCTCCTCTTTCTCCCCAATCTCTTAGCTGAGCAATAGACTTTTCCATAGACTTAATTTTTTTCTGCTGATTTAAAAATTCTTCCATTTGAAGCTGTAGAAATTTTTCCTTTTCTTCTATATACGCTGAGTAGTTGCCTTTATAAGTTTTTGATTTCATATTCTCAATTTCAATTATTTTTGTAACTACATTATCTAAAAAGTATCTATCATGAGACACTATTATCACTATGCCTTTATATTCTTTAAGGTAAGCTTCAAGCCACTCCATTGTGTCTAAATCTAGATGGTTTGATGGCTCATCAAGAAGTAATATATCAGGATTTTGAAGTAGTATCTTACCAAGAATTATTGTAGTTTTTTCTCCACCACTTAATTGAGAAAATAACTTTTCTTTAAATTTATCATCTATTTTAAGTCCAGAACAAACCTTATTTAACTTTTCTTCCTTTTCATAACCTCCTAGGGTTTCGTAAAGGGCTTGCTTTTCAGCATACTTATTTAAGAGTTTCGCCATATCTTCTTCACTAGCTTCTGAAATTTGTTTTTCTAACATTTCTAATTCCTTAAAGACCTTATCAACCTTTTCAAAGGCTGTACTTAATACATCTATCACCTTAAAGTTTTGTGGATATATTGGCATCTGCTCAAGATAACCTAAGGTTGCGCCCCTTTTTATTGATAAGTTACCCTTTTCATATTCTTCAAGACCCATAATTACTTTTAATAAGGTACTTTTTCCACAACCATTTCCACCTACTATGCCTACCTTTTCAGATGTTTGGACATCAAAGGTTATATCTTCTAAAACCATATTTGCACCATAATATTTTTGTAATTTATTTAAAGATAATTCTATCATTTTATTTCCTCCAATATTTAATAATTTTTAAAAATAAAAAATAAGCCCTAATTTTTACTTCTTACCAAAGATGTGAAGTATTTAAAAGGCTTATTTAGAGAAAATGGTCCTGAAGTTTTCAAACAGTTTGATTTTCATTGAAAACTTATTTATAAATACATATAAAAAGACTCAAAGTATAAACCTTGAGTCCAAATTTCTAAAATTACTTCTAAATTATTAGCAATAAAATTTATATATTATAGCTAAGGAAAAATAGGAATCATGGAT
>JAAYOT010000167.1 GCA_012520205.1 Clostridiales bacterium | reverse complement strand
TAGAATTCGTTCACTCATTTTCTTCTCCCTTTTAAAATAGAATTATATTGTTATTATAAACTTTTAAAACATGTTTTAACATATTTTACAATTAACTTTTTATTAAATATAAAAAAAGCCCCATAATAGGGGCTATTTATGCTACTTATTTGCATAAGCTTTTATAATATTTATTATTACTTCTACTGCCTTTTCCATTGATTCAATAGGGATATATTCATATTTTCCATGGAAGTTCTCTCCACCAGCAAATATATTAGGGGTTGGAAGGCCCATAAAGGATAGTCTAGCTCCATCAGTACCTCCTCTAACTGCAGTTATTTTTGGACTTATCCCTGCAGCTATCATTGCTTGTTTGGCAGTTTCTACTATATGAATAACAGGTTCTATTTTTTCTTTCATATTTCTATAGGATTCTTTTATAGTAAGTTCAACTGTTCCTTCACCATAAACCTTATTTAAACTTCTAGCTATATATTCAAAATCCTTAATTCTTTCTTCAAAACCTTCAGTTGTAAAATCTCTTATTATATAATTTAGGGTAGTTTTTTCTATTGTTCCATTAATATCTGTTAAGTGGTTAAAACCTTCAAGTCCTTCTGTTTTTTCCGGAACTTCTTCAAGAGGTAAGGCATTAATAAATTCATTAGCAACCATAATTGAATTAATCATTTTATTCTTAGCATAGCCTGGGTGAACATTAACTCCATTGATTACAACCTTAGCTGATGCAGCATTAAAGTTTTCATATTCAAGTTCTCCAACAGTTCCACCATCCATAGTAAAAGCAAAGTCAGCTCCAAAACCTTCTACATCGAAATGATCTGCCCCTTCTCCAATTTCTTCATCTGGGGTAAAGCCTATTTTTATTGTTCCATGTTTTATATCTGGATTTTTAACTAAATATTCTACTGCAGTCATAATTTCAGCAATTCCAGCTTTATCATCTGCACCTAAAAGTGTTCTTCCATCAGTTGTAATTAATGTTTGACCAATATAATTCTTTAATTCTTTTGAGAAAGTTGGTGATAAGACATCAACATCATTTAATTTAATGTCCCCACCATCATATTTTTTTATTATTTGTGGTTTTACATTTTCTCCATAATAATCTGGAGCTGTATCCATATGAGCTATAAAACCTATAACTGGTACATCTTTATCTATATTACTTTCTAAGGTTGCATAAACATATCCATGTTCACTTATTCTAGCATCCTTAAGGCCTAATTCCTTTAACTCCTTGTAAAGCTTTTCTGCTAAAACTAACTGTTCCTTTGTACTTGGTGTAGTTCCTGTAGTTTCATCAGACTTTGTATTTATTTTTACATATTCTAAAAATCTTTCTTCAACTTTTTTCACTTTTTCATCTCCATTCTATATTTGTCAACATTAATATTTTACCATATTAAATAATTTATATCATACTTCTTTAAAGTAAAGAGAGATGCTATAAAAAAAGAAGATTGCAAACAATCTCCCTTTTTTCCCATTTTACTTTAATAAAATGAAAATTATTATTTGAAATTATACTTTGTAACTATAGGCTCCCTATTTAATACTTTATCATTAAAATACTCATAATAAGATAATCCTAAAAAGCTTCCAGTTATATTTGTAACATTATCAAAACCTAAGTTCTTTAAAGCAACTGCTGCATTATAACTTCTTTGGCCTGTTCTACAATGAAGATAAACTGGTTTATCCTTTGGAATTTCCTTATATCTTTCTCTTAATTCACTTAAAGGAATATTTACTGTACCCTTTATATGGCCATTCTCATATTCTCTTCTTTCTCTTATATCAACTATTAAAGCCTTATTTTCTACTAGTTCTCTCACTTTATCCACATTAATTTGCTTAAAGTCTCCATTTGAAATATTACCAGCTATATAACCTGCATAATTTACAACATCTTTTGCTGTACTATATGGTGGAGCATAAGAAAGTTCTAAGTCCTGTAAGTCTTCAATGGTTCCACCCATTTTAATTAATGTTGCTATTACATCAATTCTTTTTGGTGCATCCCCTTTTCCAATTGCTTGTGCACCTAAAACTTTCCCAGTTTCAACCTCATATAAAAGCTTAAAATGCATTGGCGCCGCACCTGGCATAATTCCAACCTTATCATTAGTAATAAGCCTTACAATATCATAATTTATATTCATATTTAGTGCTTTTATTGCACTTTCATTTAATCCAGTAGAGGCAGCATTTAAGCTAAATACTTTAATAGCAGAAGATCCTATATATCCCTTGTTTAAAACTTTTCTTCCATTAATATGATCAGCAACTGCTCTTGCCTGTTTTAATGCTGGACCTGCTAAGGAAAGTTTTGTATAGTCATGAGTTAAGGCATTATAAACCTCAATTGCATCTCCAATTGCATAAATATCTTTATCACTAGTTCTATAATTTCTATCTACCTTTATAGCCCCAGTTTTTCCTATTTCAAGGCCTGCATCCTTAGATAATCTTGTTTCTGGTGCTACTCCAATGGCTAAAACTACTGCTTTAGTATTAATTTCCTTACCTGATTCAAGTATAACTTTATTTGTATCAAAGGTCTTAACCTTATCATTAACTATTAAATTAACCTTATTGTCATAAATTTCTTTATGAAGTATTTGAACCATGTCATAATCAAAAGGTTTTAATATTTGTTCTGAACCTTCAACTAGGGTAACATTGTATCCACCTTCTCTTAAATTTTCAGCAGCTTCAACTCCTATAAAGCCCCCTCCTATTACTGCAACATCTTTTGTATCTAGGTTCTTTACAAACTTATTTAATTTATCTATATCAACCACATTTCTAATGGTAAATACATTTACCTTATCAATTCCTTCTATTCTGGGAACTATTGGTTTAGCCCCAGGAGATAAAATCAATTTATCATACTTTTCTCTATATATTTCATTTTTTATATAATCTTTGACTTCAACTTCCTTATTTTTTCTATCTATTGATAGCACTTCTGAATAAACTCTAGCTTCAATATTATATTGAACCTTAAATTTTTCTGCACTCATAAGTACAAGTTTATCTGCCTCATCAATAACTCCACTTAAATGATAAGGAAGAGAACAATTTGAAAAGGAAACATGAGGCCCTTTTTCAAACATTATAATTTCATCTTCCTCACTAAGTCTTCTTAATCTTGCTGCTGCAGATGCTCCACCTGCTACTCCCCCAACAATTAAAATTCTCTTTTTCATATCTAATCCTCCTTAACCTTAATAGTATTTTTTATTCTCTATATTTCCCCAGGTAGGATCCAACTCCACCTGAAACATTTACAACATTATAACCCTTACTTCTTAAGCTGCTACAGGCTCTAGAGCTTCTTCCTCCTGATTGACAAACAATATAATATTCTTTGTTTTTTTCTAAATACTCATCTGTATTTTTCAAAAGCTCATCCATTGGAATATTTTTAGCAGTCTTTATACTTCCCCTATTGTACTCAAAATTTTCCCTAATATCTATTAAATCTACCTTTCCAATTAACTTATCAATATCATTTACATTTATAACTTTGTTTACCTCTTTCTTAAACAACCTAAACATTTCCTTCACTCCTACTTTTACCATTTCTATACTATTATCTTATAGCAAATATTAATTTTTTTATGTGACTATGTTACATACATTGTTATAACTGTGCTTATTATTTGCATTCATTAATTTGTTTATGTAAAAAAGTGCGAAACACTTTTATCAGTGCACTGTGGACTGTGAACTGTGAACTTAAAAGATTGCTGCGCAATATTTGTAATTTTTATATTAATTCTTTATACTTAAGTAGGAGTGATTGTTATAAATTGCAAGTTAGTTACTTATTAGACTAACCTATAAATAGAAGTTTATGATAGAAATTATTTTTACATATAAAATTAATAATTGGGGTTAAAAATTAATATTTTCATTAGCAACTCTTTCTTTACTTAGGATATTTGTATTATTAATTAATAGACAATTAGATTTATTTATCATGTTTTTTGGAATTAATCAATTTAGATATAATAATAAAAAAATCCAACAAATAAATTGTTGGATTTTTTATTATCTATTTAAAGCTTCTAATAGTTCATCTAAGTTTAATCCGTGAACTTGTGCTGCATCTTCAATTGTTTCTGCTTGTGATGATGGGCAGCCAATGCATCCCATTCCGAAACTCATTAATACTCTATCAGCATCTTCTTTTACTCTTAAAACTTCTCCTATTGTCATATCCTTTGTTATCATCTATATTTCCTCCATTTCAATTTCATATTTTTTTGCTAATTCATTTAATATATCTAAATATTTTTTTGCTTCTCCTGTTGCTTCTTTTTCAAATGAAGCACATTCTTTATTTATTTCTTCCATTGTTTCAGGTTTTAATTGTCTTCTTGCAAAGTTATATATTACATTATCTTCTTTGTGAATATGATCTCCTAGGTGTGTTGCATATCCTACTGCATTTGCAATTATATCTAATTTTGCTTCTTCATTTCCACCTTTTAATTCTTTTAATGCTTCATCTAGTCTTCTTATAAATAGTCTTCCCCAGTCATGTTCAACAAGCATGCCTTGATTAACTACTTTTTCTGCAGTTGGTCCAATTTCTTCAACCATTTTATTAAATAAGTAGTCTTCTTCCTTTTTGTGGTGATGTTTATCAGCATAATTTCTTATAAAATCAATAACTTTTTCAAACTCATCAAAATCTACTTCTGCACCATTTATTATGTTAGCAGAAATTTTTCTAACTATTTTTAGCATAAGCTTAATATTTTTATGCTCTTCAACCATTAATTCAATAGCATCCATTAAATTCACCTACTTTACTCTTTCTATTACCATTTCAGTATCTGATAATTTTTTGTATTGGAAGTTTCCATTTACTTCTTCAACGAAAGTCTTTATCCATAAGTCTCTTAATCCGTAGAAGTAATTTACATCTATATTTTTATCTGCCCAAATGTCTTTATGAACACAAACTCTTCTTTCCCATAAAACTTTTTCTTCTTCTTGTTCTACTACTAAGTTAACTCTATCACAAGGCATTCCATCTAAAAGATAATCATTTATTAAATTATAGATTGCTATTGCATCTTCTGCTTCTTGATTATTTTCCTTAACTTCTTCTGCTGCAATATGACCTTGATTCTTATAAACCTCTTCTATTTTTTCATTTATACCTTCAACTTTTAATAATTCCGCAGTTAGTGCTGAAAGTCTGTTTTCTGCTATTGTTATTCTTTCTTGTAACCAGCCGTGAATATTTCCTTGATCTATAATTTCTTCTAAGGGTTTATCTTCAACTTTTTCACCATATTTTTTATCTAAGTTCTTTAAGATTTCTTCTGTATTTAATCCTTCACCTTTAGCAAGTTTTTCTAATTCTACTTCTAAATTTTGAAACCATATTATTTTGTTAAACATCCAATAATGTATTTTGCCTAAGAATAAACTCATAATTCGCCTCCATATTTCTTTCATTTCTTATTTTTAATGTGTATTTAGAATACCACAAATAAATCAGTAATTCTGTAACAAAAGTTACACTTTAGAAATTATATCATATTTTTTACAAATTTAATTTATCTGTTATATCTAGTTTAATTTCTTTAGCAAAATTTATTCCCCAATTCATATTTTTAAGATGTAGCGGATCATGGGCATCTATTCCTATTATTCTTCTAACATTATACTCCTTAGATAATTCCCAAAATTCTTTTATGGGATAGGCATATCTTTCTCCTAAGTTATATCTAACTATAGGCCTTCTTATGCCATTAATATTAATTTCAAGAGGCATGTCTAATTTTTCTGCTGTTTCTAATATTCTTCTTGAAGTTCTAATTGAATTTTCATCCCAATTTGTGTACCCTATTCCAAAAAGCTCTGGGTGAGCTAAGTAATTAAAATTTCCACTTTCCATTGATTTAATAACGTAATCTGTGTATGCCTCTAAACCTTGAGCATCTAAATTAATATTTCCAACATAATGCCATTGATTTTTGTAGG
>JAAYOT010000166.1 GCA_012520205.1 Clostridiales bacterium | reverse complement strand
GAATTAGATCATTCAGCCCCTTGTTTAGGTTATAGTTTTTACATTAAAAGAAAGCCAAGGTTTGATCTAGAAGCAGCAATGACTAACAATGTGCCTAAAATTTTATGGAATAAGCTCCAAAAGGGAGAAAATATAATTCATGAAGGAAGAGAGTATGAGCCTAATATGGTCCTTGGAAAAGAGAGAAGGGGAATAAAATTCAGCTTAATAACAGATACAAGACCAATGGATGAAATAACTGATTTTATAAAAGAAAGTGATTTATTTATTTGTGAAGGAACTTATGGGGAGGATAGGGATATAGAAAAGGCAATAAAAAATAAACATATGACCTTTTCAGAAGCAGCAGAACTAGCAAGGAAGGGAAAGGTTAAGGAACTTTTATTAACACATTTTAGTCCAGCTATGAATAATCCGCAAGAGTTTATTGAAAATGCAAGAAGAATTTTTGAAAATACTATCCTTGGTGAAGATAGAATAACAAAGACTTTAGCCTTTATAGATGAATAAAATAAAGTTTCTATTGGATAATGTAAAGGTATAACATATAATTAATAGTGAGTAAAAGGCTTAATTTCAGTATTTAATTTTGCCTCTTAACTCGTAAAAAATAATGTTCATAATAAAAGAATATTAAACAGGAGGTGTAAGAATGAACATAGGCATACTAGGTTCAGGTTTAATAGTTCCTGATTTTTTAGAAGCAGCATCTAAAATAAAGGAATATAATTTTCACGGAATTTGTGCAACAGAAAGATCTAAAGAAAGAATGGAGAAGTTGTCTAAAGATTATGGTATTAAGCATATTTATACAAATTATGATGAAATGCTTGATAATGAAGATATAGATGTTATTTATGTGGCAGTTCCTAATTCATTACATTATAGTTTTACAAAGAAAGCCTTATTAAAAAATAAAAATATTATTTTAGAAAAACCTTTTACTTCAAATTATGATGAAGCTAAAGAATTGGCAGAGCTAGCAGAAGAAAAAGGCTTATATTTATTTGAAGCAATAACAAATCAATATTTTCCAAACTATTTAAAAATAAAAGAGCTATTGCCAGAACTGGGGGATGTAAAAATAGTTCAGCTTAATTATTCTCAATATTCTAGTAGATACGACAAGTTCAAAAAGGGAAATGTATTGCCTGTTTTTGATCCTAAAAAATCTGGCGGGGCCTTAATGGATTTAAATGTATATAATATTCATTTTGTACTAGGCTTATTTGGAGAACCAAAAAGTATTAATTATTTTGCAAATATAGAAAGAGGAATTGATACTTCAGGAATTTTAGTTCTTAATTATCCAACTTTTAAATGCGTTGCTGTTGGCGCAAAAGACTGTAAGGCTCCTACAAGTATTAATATTCAAGGAGATAAGGGATACATTCACAGTGATTGTCCAGCTAATGTATTATCAACCTTCACTTATGGAAGCAATTTAGGAAAAGAAGAAGAATTTAATTTAAACACTAATAAGGAAAGATTATATGATGAACTAGTTGCTTTTAAGGATATAGTATTAAATAAGGATTTTGAGAAAAATTTAAAGCAGCTTAAACATTCTCTAAATGTTATGAAAATACTAGATGAGGCTAGAAAACAAGCAGGTATTGAAATTCAAAATTCTAAATTTTAATAGAATAAATATTAATGATTGTAGCTTTAGTTAAAGTTATTTTAGAGGGGGGGAATCTCTTTGGTACAAGCTATATTTTTCGATATTGATGGAACCTTAGTATCAGAAAAAACTAAAACTTACCTTGAATCCACAAAAAATGCATTGGAGAAGCTTCGCAAAAAGGGGATTCTTGTATTTATAGCTACTGGGAGACATGTCTTAGAAATTGAAGAAGAAAAATTAATAGAGGGTTTATCCTTCGATGGATATGTTACCTTAAATGGTCACTATTGTTATAACGAAAAGGAAGTAATATTTGAAAAACATATAGACAAGGAAGATATAAAAAGTATTGTTAAGCAGCTTGAAACGAATCCATATCCTTGTTTATTTGTTGAAAAAAATAAAAGATATATTAACTTTATAAATCAGCGAGTTAAAGATGTACAAAAGGCAATTTATTCATCATTACCTCCTGTTATGGATATAAAAAGAGCTTTGGAAAATCCAATATATCAGGTAATTCCCTATGTGGATGAGGAAAAAGCAAAGGTTTATCCCTTAAGCGTTATAAAACATTCAAAGGCAACCCGCTGGAATCCTTATGCTATTGATATTTTATCTGATAGTGTAAGTAAAAGAGAAGGAATAGAAAAGGTTTTAGAATATTATAATATTCCCCTGGAAAATACCATGGCCTTTGGAGATGGAGTAAATGATATAGAAATGCTAGAATATGTTTCTATTGGCGTTGCAATGGGAAATGCTAGGGAAGAAACTAAAAAGGTTGCAGATTATATAACTGATGATGTTGATAATGATGGAATATTAAAAGCACTAGAGCATTTTAAATTACTTTAGAAAATAAATAAGGGCGGATACCTTACAAAAAAAGATATCTGCCCTTATTTTTATTACTATAATATTTCTAATACTTCCACTGAATACTTTTCACCTGGGGCATTAACTTCAACTATATCGCCAGCTTTTTTTCCTGATAAGGCCTTTCCTAAATCAGATTCTATACTTATGCACATATTTTCTGGATCTAAATCCATAGTTGTTACTAAGGATAGAATAGTTTCAAAATCATCTTCAATAAATCTAACCCTGGCCTTGCTATTAATTCCTAATACAGATTTGTCAGTTTCATCCTCATCTACAATAGTTGCAGTAGAAATCATAGTTAATAAGTATTGAATTCTATTATCATTTTCTCTATAGTTTCTACAAGCTTCCTTATACTCTGCATTTTCTGACCTATCACCATGGGCAGCTGCTTCCATTTTTTCCTTTGCTATTTCTGCTCTTTTTACAGTCATTCTATATTCTAATTCTTCTTGCAATTTTCTCATATTTTCTGCAGTTAATTTATTATTCATAAAAAAATACCACCTCAAAAGATATTATAGCAAGATTGTTCAATATATAATAGTTTCTTTTGTTTAAAATTACTATTAATAAAAAACTACCATATCTCAAGAAAATTTTATATAATAGTATTTAGTATAAATTAAATGAATATTTTAATTTTGACATAGGATAAAATAGGAGATGTTTAAATGTTGTTAATTAATGAAGCAGATAGATGTTTATTATGTAAAAATCCAAGGTGCCAAACTAATTGTCCAATTAATACAGCAATACCAAAGGTAATTTCCTTATATAAAGAAGGAAAGATCAAAGAAGCAGGAGAAATTTTATTTGAAAATAACCCTCTTTCAGTAGTGTGCGCTTTAGTATGTGTTCATGAAGACCAATGTAAGGGAAACTGTATTAGGGGAATTAAGGGAGAGCCTATAAGATTTCATGATATGGAATATGAAATATCAAAAAAATATATAGAAGAAGTTCGTTTTGAGGATCTTCCTAAAACTAAAGGCAGAATAGCTATAGTTGGTGGTGGTCCAGCAGGAATTACAATAGCTTTTATATTAGCTAGAAGAGGTTATAAAGTTACAATATTTGAAGCTCACAGCAAAATAGGTGGAGTATTAAGATATGGAATTCCAGAATATAGACTACCTAAATCAATAATTGATACTATAGAGGAAAGATTAGTTGACTTAGGAGTTAAAATTAGGCCAAATACCTTAATAGGGCCTGTTGTTACATTAGATAGATTATTTGAAGATGGATATAATGCAGTATTTATAGGAACAGGAGTGTGGAATCCTAGAACATTACATATTAAGGGAGAAACTTTAGGTAATGTACATTATGCAATAGATTATTTAAAGTCACCTGAAACTTATAGATTAGGTAAAAAGGTTGCAGTTATAGGTGCAGGAAATGTTGCCTTTGATGCAGCAATAACAGCTAAAAGAAATGGTGCTGATGTTACAATTATATATAGAAAAGGCTTTGAACAGATGTCAGCAAGCAAAAAGGAAATAGAAGAAGGTAAGGAAGAAGGGGTAAACTTCAATCTATTTAAGGCACCTATTGAAGTTACTGAAGAAGGAATAAAATTGGCATGCACTGAAAATATTACTGATGAGGAAGGTAAAATTAAAACTGTTATTACAGGAGAAGAGGAATTCTTTGAATGTGATTCAGTAATAATTGCAGTAAGTCAAAATCCAAAAAACAATATAGTTTCAACAACTACAGAGTTAAATACAAATAAATGGGGACTACTTATAACAGATGATAAGGGGAATACAACTAAAAAGGGAACCTTTGCTTCTGGAGATGTAGTTACTGGACCAGGACTAGTTGTAGATGTAGTGGCCCATGCAAAAGTAGTTGCTGATACTATGGATGAATATTGCCAAAGCTTAAATAAATAAAAATATATTTTACATAAAAGAACTGCCAAAAGGCAGTTCTTTTTAAGTTTCAAAATCCTAGAATTTCAAAGGTAATGTTATATTATTCCTTTGAATTTTATTGTACAATATAGGTATATTTAATCATTATTAGAAAAAAGTTCTAAGGAGGGGCATTATGCTTACAATTGGTTATATAGGAAATGGAAAAAGTACTAATAGATATCATATTCCATTTGTGCTGCAAAGAGAAAATATTAAGATAAAAACTATTTATCAAAGAAACCCCAAGAATGAAAGCTGGGATAGAATTAAGGGAGTAAAGTATACTTCTAATTTAGATGAGCTGCTAAAGGATGAGGAAATTCAGCTTATAGTGATTTGTACAAGACATGACAGCCATTATGATTATGCAAAAATGGTTTTAGAAAACAATAAACATTGTTTAGTTGAAAAGCCTTTTATGGAAACATCAGAGCAGGCAAAAGAGATTTTTCAGTTAGCAAAGGAAAAAGGATTAATAGTTCAAGCCTATCAAAATAGAAGATTTGATAGTGATTTCTTAACAGTTCAAAAAGTTATTAAAGAAGGAAAATTAGGAGAATTACTAGAATTAGAAATGCATTTTGATTACTTTAGGCCAGAAGTGCCAGAATCAGCTACAAAGTATGATGTTAATGAATCATTTTTATATGGACATGCATGCCATACATTAGACCAAGTTATAAGCTATTTTGGTAAGCCAGACCATATTCATTATGATGTAAGACAGCTTCTTGGACCTGGTAGAATGAATGATTACTTTGATTTAGATTTATACTATGGAAAACTAAAGGTATCTGTAAAATCAAGTTACTTTAGAATTAAAGAAAGACCAAGCTTTATAGTTTATGGCAAAAGGGGATGCTTTGTAAAACAAGCTAAAGACCTTCAAGAAAATCATTTGAAAATGTTCTATATGCCACATAATAAGGATTTTGGCCTTGATAAATTTGAACATTATGGAACCTTAACTTATGTAGATGATGAAGGTAAGATTCATGAAGAAAAAGTAGAATCAGTAAAAGGGGATTATGGCAGAGTATATGATGACCTATACCAAGCAATTATAAATGGAAAAGATAAAAAAATTACTGATGAAGAAATACTTCTACAAATGGAAATATTAGAAACTGGAGTTAAGGATTTAAGGTAAGGGAGAAGGAGTTTCCTATAATCCTT
>JAAYOT010000165.1 GCA_012520205.1 Clostridiales bacterium | reverse complement strand
TAACTTTCCATTAACTCTTGTTCCTTTATTTTCTCCTCTTATTACTTTTATATTGTACTGTTCTTTTTCATTGTTTATTTTTATTTCGTACTCTGCCCAGTCCTTTGGAATGCAGGGCTCTACTTTATAGTATTTTCCTTCTATTGTTTTTAAGCCTAAAATGTTTTGTATTCCTACGCTGTACATCCAGCCTGAGGAGCCTGTGTACCAGCTCCAGCCTCCTCTTCCACCGTGGGGTTCTTTTATATATACATCTGCAGCTATCACATAGGGTTCTAGTTTGTAGCGTCTTGCATCTCTTTCGCTTTTTGAATGGTTAATTGGGTTTATCATGTTATAGTAATTTACTGCTTTGTCTCCAAGGCCTAGTTTGGTTAGAGCTAAAATTACCCAAATTGCTGCATGGGTGTATTGGCCTCCATTTTCCCTAACTCCTGGAAGGTAGCCTTTTATATAACCTGGTTCTAAATTTGATGTATCAAAGGGTGGTGATAGAAGTTTTATTAAACCATTGTCTTTATCTACTAAGTATTTATCCACTGAATTCATAGCTTCTAATTGACGGTCAGGACTTCCAGCCTTTGAAATCACAGACCAGCTTTGAGCTATTGAATCAATTTTACATTCTGGATTTTCTTTTGAGCCTAGGGGCTCTCCATTGTCAAAGTAAGCTCTTTTATACCACTTTCCATCCCAGGCATTTTCTTCTAGGTTTTCTTTTATAAAGTTTTGATATTTTTTATATTCTTCTGCCTTACTTTTATCCCTCTTATATTCACAGATCTCTTTAAAGTTATCTAAAATTGAATATAGGAACCAGCCAAGCCATACACTCTCACCAGTACCTTTATTACCAACGGTACTCATTCCATCATTCCAGTCTCCACTTCCCATAAGGGGAATATTGTGAGGACCAAATTTAAGTCCTTTATCTATAGCTTTTATGCAATGCTCGTAAATAGTACCTTCCACTTTTGATGGCGGAACTACTTTATATCTTTCGTCTTCACCTTCTTTTAATGGCTCATCTTCAAGATAAGTTGCTTTTTCATCTAAAACACTATAGTCCCCTGTTGCTTTAATGTATTCTGCAGTTACAAAAGGTAACCATAATAAATCATCTGAGAACCTTGTTCTTATTCCTGAATTAACTATAGGGTGCCACCAGTGCTGAACATCTCCTTCTATATACTGCCTGGAGGCACTTCTTATTATTTGATCCCTTGTTATTTTAGAATCTACTATTCCTAAGGCTAGGGAATCTTGAAGCTGATCTCTAAAACCATAGGCTCCTCCAGATTGGTAAAAGGCTGTTCTTGCTAAGTATCTGCAAGCCAAGGTTTGATATAAAAGCCAGCCATTAAGCATATAATCCATAGATAAATCTGGTGTCTTTACTTGTATATTTCCCAGGAAATGTGACCAATAATCTTTAACTTTTTGAATTTCTGCCTTAACCTGCTCTAAACCTCCATATTTTTCTATCTTTTCTTCTATTAATCTTTCTTCTTCCTCTTGGCCAAAAATTACTACAAATTCTATTTCTTCATTAGCCTTTATAGTTAGATTTACCTTGGAGGCTAGGCAAGGATCATATATACTTCCTGCTTCATTATTTAATTTATCTTCATATATTCCCATTGGATATTCTATATCTCCACCAATACCTATAAAGGACTTTCTATCTCCGGTAAAGCTTTGATTTTTAAAGCCATTTATAGATAAATAAGCTTTTAATTTACCAAAATATTTACTATAAGGATTTCTACCTAGTATATAGTTATCTTTTATTTCAGTTGTTATATATTTAGAGCTTTGATAATTATAAACTCCTAAAACAAGCTGAGCATAATAAGTTACTGATAGTTCTCTATCTTTTTCAGATAGGTTTTTTAGCTTAACCTTGCAGAGCTTTAATTTTTCATTTAAGGGAGAAAAAACAGTCATTTCCCCTTTTATTGAATAGGCAGTATGGTTAAAGGTTGAATAGCCAAAGCCATGTTCAATTATATATTCTCCGCCGTCTCTAATTGGCATTGGAGTTATGGTAAAGGCTTCACCTAATTCCTTATCTGTTATGTATAGGGCTTCATTTATTGGATCTACTACCCAGTCATTAGACCAAGGAGTTATTTTATTTTCTCTGCTGTTTTCACACCAATTGTAGGAAGAACCAACCTCTGATATATGAAAGCCAAACTTATCATTAGATATTACATTTATCCAGGGAGCTGGAGTGCTTTCATAATTTTTAAGCTTTATTACATAGCTATTATTTTCTTTATTAAAACCTCCATAACCATTGAAGAAGTCTAAATTTAAATGTTCTGATTCATAGGAACTATTATTTTCATAGTTCTTATCTCTTTTTTTAATAGCAAATTCAGTAATTTCTTCATCTAAGGCAAGGCTTCTAAAGTAATTAGACTTTCTTATGCTTTCTCTCATTCTTTCTATGTAGGATAAGTCTTCTTCAATTTTATAGCTATTTTCAGTCTTTAGTTGTTTTACTAAGCTTCCATCCTTTGAATTTATGTATAAGTTTGCTATACCTATTAGAAAATCTCTTATTTCCCTTGGCATTGTTGATTTATTATGAAGAAAAACCCCTCCATTTTTATTTAAATTATCTCTTTCTAAGGAATTGTTAATAGTTGATATAATATTCTTTTG
>JAAYOT010000164.1 GCA_012520205.1 Clostridiales bacterium | reverse complement strand
TTGCTTGGAGCTGTTTTAGGGTTGATTTTTGCGGCTTATCAGATAAACTCTGTTCTAAAAGAAAGGGAAGAGGATGAAAAGATAAAAAGCATTTCTAGCAAAATTAGAAAAGGAGCAGATGCATATTTAAAGAGGCAATACCAAGGTGTTTCGAAATTTTTTATAATAATGTTTGTTATATTTTTAGTCTTAAGTTCTTTTGGATATGTTTCAATATTTTTACCTTTTTCTTTTGTTATTGGTGGACTTTTATCAGGACTTACTGGTTTTATTGGAATGAAGGTTGCAACAAATGCTAATGGCAGAACTGCAAGTGCAGCTAAAAAGAGCTTAAATGATGCCTTAAGAGTTTCCTTTAAAAGTGGTTCTGTAATTGGTATTGTTGTTGTTTCATTAGGTTTACTCTATATTGGTCTAGGTTACTTAGCCTTGTCCTGGTATTATAGGGATTTGCTAGAGGCAGAGCGTATAGTTCAAATTTCAAGCAACATGCTAACCTTTGGCATAGGTGCTTCTTCCATGGCCTTATTTGCTAGAGTTGGAGGAGGAATATTTACCAAGGCAGCTGATGTTGGGGCTGATTTAGTTGGTAAGGTAGAAGCTGGCATTCCTGAAGATGATCCAAGAAATCCAGCAGTAATAGCAGATAATGTGGGGGATAATGTTGGAGATGTTGCAGGAATGGGAGCTGATCTTTATGAATCTTATGTGGGCTCTATAATTTCCTCATGTGCTTTAGCAGTATCAGGAGGTTTATCTACAAGTGGATTTGCAGTACCTTTATTTGTTGCAGTTTTAGGAATATTAGCATCAATATTTTCCACCTTCTTTGTAAAGGTAAAGGAAGATGCAAGTCAAAAGGGACTTTTAAAAGCCTTAAGAAAGGGAACATATATATCAGGAATAATTGTAGCAGTAGGTTCATTTTTTATAGTAAGAGCAGTTTTGGGAATGGAAAATATAGGAGTTTATTTTAGTATATTATCAGGACTTATTGCTGGTATATTAATAGGATTTTTTACAGAATACTATACATCAGATACTTATAGTCCAACCCAAAAATTAGCTGAAACAACTAAGACAGGTGCAGGAACCTTAATAATTGGAGGCTTATCCTTAGGAATGGTATCCACAGCAATTCCAGTAATTATTGTGTCTATATCAGTTTTAATAAGCTTCACCTTGTCTGGAGGGGCAAGGGACTTTAATTTAGGCTTATATGGCATTGCAATTTCAGCAGTTGGAATGCTTTCAACTTTAGGCATAACACTGGCAACAGATGCTTATGGTCCAATTGCTGATAATGCAGGTGGAATTGCAGAAATGTCAAATCAGCCTCCTGAAGTTAGAAAAAGAACAGATGCCCTAGACTCTTTAGGAAATACAACAGCAGCAACAGGTAAGGGCTTTGCCATAGGTTCAGCAGCTTTAACAGCCCTTGCATTTATTGCCTCTTATAAGGATTCAATTGAAAATATAGTTAAGACTGGGGCTCATAAATTTGAATTTGATTTATCAATATTGAATCCACAAGTTCTTATTGGATTATTTATTGGTGCAATGGTAATATTCGTATTTTCATCAAAAACCATGGATGCAGTTGGGCGAGCTGCCTCTAAAATTGTTTTTGAAGTTAGAAGGCAATTTAAAGAAATTCCAGGTCTTATGGAAGGAAAGGCAGAGGCAGATTATGCTTCTTGTGTTGATATTTGTACAAAATCATCTCAAAAAGAACTTATCCCAATTGGTATAATAGCAATTTTGACTCCTCTTATAGTTGGATTAATATTAGGTCCAAATGGAGTAGCAGGCTTACTTGCAGGTTCTACAGTAACTGGCTTTTCAGTTGCAGTTTTAATGTCCAATGCAGGAGGAGCCTGGGATAATGCAAAAAAATATATTGAATCAGGGGTTTTAGGTGGAAAGGGTTCTGAGTGTCATAAGGCAGCAGTAGTTGGTGATACTGTTGGAGATCCATTTAAAGATACTACAGGCCCAGCAATAAATATATTAATAAAGCTTATGTCCATGGTTGCAATAGTATTTGGAACATTAATTTTAAATTTTAGTATATTTTAATTTAAGGGGCTGTATCAGATTTATCCTGATACAGCCTCTAATATATCTCGTAAAAGGGAGGGGGAATTACCTCCCTTTGATGGGACTTATTTTTATTGTGAGAAATCTCACAAAATGTTCAATTTAATAGAAGGAGATGCCCCCTTCCTAAAGTATGAAAACGTATTGAGAGAAAAAAAGAAGTTTGATAACATTTACCTATCAAATATATTTGATAAAGTTATTATCTGTTACTATTATTAAAACTAAAAGAAGGGGAGAGGATAGTTATGATGCAAAAAATTCAAAAGTTTGGAGGTGCAATGTTCACACCAGTCTTATTATTTGCCTTTGCAGGTACTATAATTGGAGTTGGAACGCTATTTACAACTGAAGCAATTATGGGATCATTGGCACACCCAGATAGCTTTTGGTATCAATGTTGGAACGTAGTATTACAAGGTGGTTGGACCGTATTTAATCAATTACCGCTTTTATTTGTAGTTGGATTACCTATTGGAATGGCTAAGAAACAAAATGCAAGATGTGCAATGGAAGCACTGGTTTTATATTTGGCCTTCCACTATTTCTTAAGTACGATCCTTGGTCAATGGGGACATGTATTTGGTGTTGATTTTGCTGCTGAAGTTGGTGGGACAAGCGGTCTTACAATGATAGCTAATATAAAAACCCTGGATATGGGAATGATAGGGGCATTACTTATTTCAGGAATTGTTATTTATCTTCATAATCGCTACTTTGACACAGAATTACCTGAATGGTTAGGTACATTTAGTGGATCAACCTTTATATTCATGATAGGTTTCTTTGTAATGATCCCTGTTGCTCTTATAACAGCTTTAATATGGCCTAAAATCCAATTAGGAATGGCAGTTTTCCAAGGTTTTGTTAAGGGTGCAGGAGCCTTTGGAGTTTGGGTGTTTGTATTCTTAGAACGTATTTTAATACCATTTGGATTACACCACATTTTATATTCACCATTCTGGTATGACAATGTAGTAGTTACTGGTGGTTTATATTCTTACTGGGCAAATAGCTTGCCAGAACTAGCAGCATCTACAGCTTCTTTAAAATCCTTAGTACCAGAAGCAGGATTTTCATCAACAGGATTTTCAAAAATCTTTGGGGTTCCAGGTATAGCTCTTGCTTTCTATGCAACAGCAAAACCAGAAAAGAGAAAGAAAGTACTAGGTCTTTTAATACCAATTACCTTAACTTCTATTTTCTGTGGTGTTACTGAACCTATTGAATTTACCTTCTTATTCGTTGCACCATGGTTATTTGCTGTACATTCTCTGCTTGCAGCAACTCTTTCAACTGTTATGTATATTGCGGGTATTGTAGGTATTCATGCTGGTGGAGTAATAGAAATGGCATCACTAAACTGGATACCATTAATGGGAAATCACTGGAAAGAGTATTTGCTAATGCTTGTAATAGGATTAGTATTTACAGGAATTTGGTTTGTTGTATTTAAATTCTTAATAGAAAAATTTGATGTTAAGACTCCAGGTAGAGAAGATGATGAGGATATTAAATTCCGCTCTAAGGCAGAATATAGGGAAAAGAAAAATTCTAAGAATGAAGATGATAAATTAGAGTTTGTTAAGCTGATCTTAGAGGGGTTAGGCGGAAAAGATAACATCGTAGATGTAACAAATTGTGCAACTCGTTTAAGAGTAAATGTAAAAGATCAAAGTTTATGTAAGAATGATGCCTACTTTAAATCAATTGGTGCACACGGCTGCTCAGTTAACGGTAAGTCATTCCAAGTAATTATTGGATTAAAAGTACCTCAAGTAAGAGATGATTTTGAAAGGCTACTTAATAGTTAATCAGAAGTATTAATTTAGGGAGATAGAATAATGAGTAAAGTAAAAACAATGCAGAAATCAAATGAAAAAGAGATAAAAACATTAAATAAATACTATGATATTACCAAGATAGTACTTTTACTGTCACCCTTTATAAGTCTTATGTATTTATCAATGAAAGCAACAAGCCTTGGCTTACCAATAGCTGATGCATTTAAAGCTAATCCAGAGTTAGGTGTAATGTTTTTAGTCTCTATGATAAATCCTTTTATGGCTTATTTATTGAAGTTTATGCAGAAAAGAATTAATAATAATGATGTTGAATATGCAGTAGTAAATTTACTTATGTTCCTAATAGCAGAGTTACTATTACAGAATATATTATATGTTGCTCTATTTGCCTTTATATTATATAAAACCTTAAAAACATTTAGGGTAACCATTATTAATAGTTTCAAAAAGAAGTTAACAAAAGGGTTTCTCATGACCATTTCAGGCAGTGTTTTTATTATTGCTTTAGCTAGTATATGCTCCTTTGCTATGATGAGAATTAATATTTAAAATAACAAGGCTACGATAAATTGGATATGCTTATTTCATATATCCTATTTATCGTAGCATTTTTATTATGGTGTGAAAAGTCACAGAAAATGTTAAAAGAAACAGTTGTTTAGACATATTTCCTAAAAGCTCTCAACCTGTTGTAATGGTTTTTAGGTCAGTGTAATATGTAACCATAGACAGAAAAAATAAAAAACTAAAGCATATAGGGGGAGTTAAAATGGAAAATAAAAAGTATTCAATTACAGTAGCTGGTGGAGGAAGTACATTTACACCTGGGATAGTATTAATGTTGCTAGATAACCTGGACAGATTTCCAATCCGCTCAATAAAATTTTATGA
>JAAYOT010000163.1 GCA_012520205.1 Clostridiales bacterium | reverse complement strand
TTTACTCTTGCAAAGTTTTCATCTAATTGCTTTAAGTTTCCTATGTTTACTTGCTTTAATGCAGATAAAATTCCTATTACTACAATTAATATTCCAACTACCATAGAAGGAATAATCTTACCGAATATAAATATTACTGCAAGAATTCCCCAGAAGGTTGCTGTACCCATTCTAGTTTTATGATTTTCATCTTTAAGTGTATATATCATTGTAAGAGCCATAAGTAAGCCTGTCATTACAAAGAAGACTTCAAGCAAAAGATTTGAAAATGCCTTCATATCCATGTATTTTACCTCCTTTATTTATTGTTATATTTTCTTTCTAAACTTTTATCCAAAAGGTAGTTTTGGATAAGTCCTAAGATAGCTGCTATTACTGCAATTGGGATAGATGACTTAGCAATATTTAATGTATCCACACCATATCCTAAACTCTCTAAGGTACCTGCAATAAGTAGTACTCCTGAATTACCTAAAAATACATTTTGACCAAAGAAATTACCAAAGTTATCTGCGGCTGAAGAATAGCCTTTTATTCTGTCTTCATCTTCTTCATCTATTTTTCCATGTTTAGCAATAGCTGCTCCTTGGGCCATTGGGTTAATTAATGGTCGCACAAATTGAGGATGCCCACCTAATCTAACAGATGCAGCTGCTGATATTTCCCTTATTATTAGGTATCCACTTAATAATTTTCCAGTAGATAAGCCTTTTGCATTTCTTATCATCATTATAGCTTTTTCTTTTAAGCCATATCTTTCACAAATGCCTATAATAGGTAAGGTAAGTAGGAAAAGTGTCATTGCTCTTTGATTTACGAAGGTTTCACCTAAGGTGCTTAGTACATCTCCTAAGCTCATGCCTGAAACTAAACCAGTTACAATACCTGAAGTTATAACAACGGCTATTGTGTTAAGTTTTAAAGCAAAACCAATAATAATTATTAAGATTCCTATAATTGCCATTAAATTTTCACCCTTTCTTTAGATAACTATTTAATTTAGCTCTGTCTCTATTATTTCAATATAATTTTTTATATCTTCTTCCTTTAAAGAAGAAGATTCAAACCATTTTTTATCATTGCTCCAATCACTAAAATATCTAGCCTTTAAAATTATTTCTGGCCTGTATTCAAAATGCAAAATATCAAAGTGGTTCCACTTGCCACCCCAAATAAAATTGTTTTTTTCAAAGGCTTCCACTAATTCCTTTGGATACTCTGATAATCTTTTTTCACCTTGTTCTTCAGAACTCCATTTCCAGTAATCTTTCTTATCAGATTTTAAATCAATAGCAATGCCATAGGAGTGGGCGCTTAATCGGCCAGTTCCAGCTATAACCCTATAATTGTAGGTTCCACTAGCAGGATAAAGAATACTTCCTATATCACCTCTAGTTTTAGATAAGGGCATAACTTCTTTTAAGGCTGCTTCTAAAGAGGTATTAGCATTATTTTGGCTATTAAATTGATAATTAGTATATCCATATTTTAGGCTAGTTAAGTTCTTTTCAATTTCACTTCTAGTACTTCCGTAAACTTCATTTAAAAGTCCATAGTGCCTAATCCTGCCTGGATCGAAATTTTTCTCCATTAAGGTATTATTTTTTTCAAGAGGGTAATCTTGTTCAAGCATATCTTGGAGATCTGGATTAGCTAGTTTGCCTTCATAGCTCTTTTCTTCTTTATCATCATAAAGAAGCTTTCTTCCAGACTTTGTAACACAATAGATTTTATCGCTATTTTTTTCTACATTAACAATATGGTCAGGATAAGCTAACATAAGAATTAAAATATCTTGTTTCATTTCCGTTTCATAATCCTTATTTGTAGCCGCTTTTACCTTAATGGATATATTGCAAGTTACTATAAAACACATTATAAAAATGCTTAATTTTTTTAACATTAAACCACCTTTTTATGTAAATTTAATTATTTAAATTTTTCTGGAAATTCTTTAATAGTTCCTTTGCTAATGATATCTGCAAAGTGAATCATATGATCTTCATTTTTATCAAAATCAGCTATCTCTTTATCCCAATCTTTATTTAATCTATAAGTAGTTTGTTTTGTAAGGTATCCAAGATGGATATATAGCATATCTTTAAGTTCAGATTCAGATAAATTTGGGTTTATGCTGGCTAGAAATTTAGCAATTTCATCTGCATTGGTGTGCCATAATTTATTGTATTTATCTAAGTCTGTTTTATTATTAGATTTTGCAGCCTCAATTACTTTACCTGCAAGTTCAATATGTTCCCTTAAAAGAGCAGCTAATTTATTTCCAGCTTCTTCTCCATAATAAGGTTTGATAGAGTTTCCTATATCATCTTGGTTTTTTAGTAATCTTTGTAGTACAGCATCCTTATCACCAAGAGAATCTACATCGCTAATAATAAAACTTCTACTCCATAGGGTATGGTCAACCCAAAGCCTTCTCTCATTGAATATAAAATCACATGCTTTAGTAATGTTAGTCATATCATCATCACTATTGTTTTCAATAGCAGTAGCTTTAAAGGGAATAATTAAAAAGCTTAGCAATAATAATCCAATGAAGGATAATGAATATTTTTTCATATTTAATGCACTCCTTTTATAATAAAATTCATTTTAGTTTTTACATTAGGAAGAAAACTATTCCTAATGAGCTATGGGAATAGTTACCGAGAATAATATGCATAATATTTGTACTTTATGTTGAATAATTAATGAGATAAATGTAATATTTTAATATAAAGAACTTGAAAAGGGGAGATTAATATGAAGTCTACAGAAATTATTAGTATCTTAGAAAGAAATGAAAAGCTTCCTAACATTGATAAGGAAATCACAGAAGTAATAGTCATGCTTAAAAACTCTGATACCTTAGATATAGAGAAGTTTTCAGATAAAATTTGTAATTGTTTAAATTTAAAAGAAGCAATATTAGCTAATATTAATTCAGGATATTTTAGATTATCTAGAAAAATAGAAACCTTATCAGATGCTGTTAAATTTTTAGGGTTAAAAACTGTTGAAAAATTAGTAATTGCTCATCTTGTTAAAACAATAATTCCAGATAATCTTGGACAGTCTAAACAGTTAGATAGAGAGAAGTATTGGAAACATTCTTTAGGAACTTCTGTTGCATCAAATAATAGCTGAAAGAATGGTTATGAATGGTTTTACTCATGAGGATGCTGGAGGGTGGTAATGTATTAGATTTGAACTACCTGATGATATTAAAGCTATAGTAGAATATCATCATAGACCTCTACTTGCTACAGAATATAAAGAAGAAGTTTACATAATGAGTGTGGCAGATGCAATAAGTAATATTTATTATGAAAATTTATTAGCTATTAACACTAAAAATATGCTTAATGAAAAAGTAATAGATGAATTAGGTCTTACAAAGGAAGATTTACAGGAAATTATATCAGTTTTGCCAGCTAAAGTAGAAGAAGCAAATAAACAACTTAATTTTAAATTCTAAGGGAATAAATCCTCCTTTTAGGTAAAGGTTTCCATAAAATTTTGCTGAATAATATATATTTTTTAATACAAAATAATAAGGAAGATGGTTGTCTACTAGGCATCATCTAATAAAAATTGCCAAATAAAATCTTACCTGAAAGGAGAAAAATTTATTATGAAACCTAATCCAGATGACAGAAGAGATAATGTTGAAAAACTTCAAGTAAATATTAGTAATACTATTGAAAATATGCATCGTGCTGAAGAAATGATTGAAAAGACATCAGATGAAAAAATGAAAGAAACATTAAAAGAAAAAAATAAAAGAAGAGAAAAAACATTAGAAGGGCTTAGAAGTGAAATTAGGGAAGAAGCATTAGCAAGAGAAAGAGGATACAAATAACAATTCATAATTCAAAATTCAAAATGCACAGTTTTGGATGAATTTCAGGGAGTGAAATTCTAAATTTAATACAATAAGAGCCTACTGAAAAATCAGTAGGCTCTTAGTTTTTTTGGTTAATCTAAAAAAAATAATAATTTAAAGAGTAAGTTGTTTCTTGCCAATATTTACAATGATAAATTGCAATTGTTAACGTTGACATAGAAAGGTTAAGATATTAGTATTGTAGTATACTAGTATGTATCCTTTGCAAATTAATATTAAATATAATTTAATATTAATTTGTTTTTATGTAAATAATATCATTAAAACTAGTAAAGTGAGGGGAAAATATGTCAAAGTTTGCAAAAAGAGTTGGAATTATTTTGTTATCTTTAGTTACCACATTTTCTTAAGCAGGGTGTGGGAATATAAGTGGGGGAAAAAGAATTATTCGTATAGCACATGGACAATCAGAGAAAGATCCTGATCATTTAGGATTATTAGCATTTGAAGAATATGTTGAATCAAAATTAGGGGATAAGTATGATGTTCAAATTTTCCCCAATGAATTACTTGGACCTTCTAATAAGGTTATAGAGTTGGTTCAAACTGCTGCAGTTGATTTTGCTGTTGCCAGTACAGGTAATCTTGAAACTTTTGATAACGTTTATCAAATTTTTAGTATTCCATATTTATTTGATAGTGTAGATGTTTATCACAAAGTTATGGAAGATGATGAATTAATGAGCAGTATTTTTGAGTCTACAGAAAAGTCAGGTTTTCAGGCTGTGGCATGGTATGAAGCAGGAACAAGGAATTTTTATTCAACTTCACCAATTAAAACACCTGAAGATTTAAAAGGGAAAAAAATTAGGGTACAACAAAGTCCGACAAATGTAAGAATGATGCAATTATTTGGAGTAGCTGCTGCACCAATGAGTTTTGGAGAAGTTTATACAGCAATTCAATCAGGAGTTATAGATGGTGGTGAAAATAACGAATTAGCATTAACTAATAATAAACATGGTGAAGTTGCTAAGTATTATACTTATAATCAACATCAAATGGTACCAGATTTATTAGTTGGAAACGTTAAATTCTTAAATGAGCTACCAGTAGAGGAAAGAAAGGTATTTGATGAAGCAGCTAAAGAGAGTACAAGAGTTGAACGTGAAGCTTGGGAGGAAAATACTAAAATAGCTATTGAAGATGCAAAGGCCATGGGAGTTGAATTTATAGAAACTGATGTGCAAACATTTAAGGAAAAGGTATTACCACTGCATGAAGAGTTGTTGTTACAAAATTCAAAATTAAAACCTATTTATGAAAAAATTCAACAAGTAAATAAAGAAGTCAAGGAGGCAGAGTAATATGAAAAGCCTTAAAAAAGTATTAAATAAGATTTTAGAAGTAGTATGTATTGCTATTTTTGCTTTTATTACAATTATAGGATTATATCAAATAATTACTAGATATGTATTTAATGCTCCAAGTACAGTATCAGAAGAATTATTAACTTTTTCATTTACATGGATGGCATTATTAGCTGCAGCCTTAGTGCTTGTTTATGGTGGAATTGAAATTACAAAGCTTACAAGTTCACAAGTGACTGCCTCTTTAGGAGTTCCTATGTCATACATATATAGCGTAATACCTGTAACTGGAGTTTTAATAGTAACTTACAACATTATTAATATAACAGAATTACTTTCACAAGATAAAGTAGAAAAATCTATAGGAAGAGAGGAAAAATAATATGAGCATAGCATTACTTTCAGGACTAATAATATTTGTTGTTTTAGCTATCTTATTAATTGCTGGTATTCCTATATCAGTAGCAATAGGTGTATCCTCATTATTAGCAATTTTACCAACATTAAATTTTGAATCAGTAGTTTTAACAGCAGCACAAAGGACCTTTTCAAGAATATCTGTATTTACACTAATTGCAATTCCTTTCTTCGTTTTAGCTGGTAACATAATGAATAAGGGTGGAATAGCCGTTAGATTAATAAATTTTGCAAAACTTTTATCTGGTAGAGTGTCAGGTGCAATGGCACATACCAATTCCGTAGCTAATATGATGTTTGGTGCTACTTCTGGTTCAGGAGTTGCAGCAGCATCAGCTATGGGTACGATAATAGGACCTATTGCAGAAAAAGATGGTTACGACCGTGATTATATGGCAACTATAAATATTGCAACTGCACCAACATTCAAATGCATTATTAGGAATTAGTAATAATCCAGTAGTAATACTATTAATTATTAATGTAATACTACTATTAGTTGGTACCTTCATGGATATTACTCCTGCAATACTTATATTCACACCAATCTTCCTGCCAATTTGCACAAGTTTTGGAATGTCACCAATTCAGTTTGGTATAATGATGACTTTCAACTTATGTATTGGTACAATTACGCCACCAGTTGGAAATATACTATTTGTTGGAGTTAAAGTTGCCAAAACTACAATTGAAAATGTTATGATGAAATTAATT
>JAAYOT010000162.1 GCA_012520205.1 Clostridiales bacterium | reverse complement strand
TTATATAAAATCTACTATTAACTATTAAGTCCTTTAAAAAACTTAACTATTTTATCCCTATCTATTACTATTATTCTCTTTTTTCTGTATATAATTAAATCTTTCTCTTGTAAAGCCTTTAGGGCTCGAGACATTGTTTCTCTTGAAGTTCCAAACATATCTGCTAAATAAACTATACTTATTTTTAAGTCTATTAATGTACCTTCTTCAACTTCCTTACCATAGTCCTTACATAACTTCCATAGCTTTGCAGCCACTTTCTTTTCTACCTTTAAAGGAGTAGAATTTTTTAACTGTCTATATAGCCTTCTCACTTTTATACTTAAAGATGAAATAATTATCTTTGTAAGTTCAAAATCTTTCTTCATAACCTCTTCAAACTTCATCTTATCAAAGGATAATATTTCTGCCTCTTCAAAAACTTCGCAATTTATAGATGCAGGCAAGTCATCTAAAACCACTGCATTAATAACAGTATTTTTATCTAAAATAAAGATAATTTTCTTTTGAGCTGATTCATTTAATTTATATAAAGCCACTTTTCCACTATAAACTATATAAATTTTATTAATCTTTTCTTTATCTCTAAAAATATGACTTTCTTTTAAATAACATCTACATTCCCCTATTTCAGCTAATGCATCTATAGTATCTTGATTTAAGTTTTTAAATAACTCCATTCTTTTTAGTTGATTTTTTACTAATGTTTTCATTCTAGTGCTCCTACCCCTAATTTAAGTAACTTACACTTAAAATATATACTAAAATCTATTAAAGTGCAAAAAACATTATAAATACACATATAGGGAACCTTACTATATTTCTAAAATCCCTTCAAAATCTGCATTAATATCTCCACTTCTATATTTAGTAATTACATTTGTGCTGTAATAATTCTTATAATATTCACTTTTCTCAATTATTAGATTTTCAATTGCTTTATAGATTTCTAATAGGGTTTTATCATTAAATTTTATATCCCTATTTATTAAATTAACAAACTTTATCCTATTAAAATGTGCTAGAACTTCTAAAAATAATATTGTTCGCAAGTAAGTATTTTCCACTAAATTTTCAATTTCATTATTGCTCTCGGTACAACTTCCATAAAAATTATATATTATATCTGGGTCTACCGATTTTAACAGCACCTTAATTTGATTTAAATTATTGTCTATCTTTACAACTACTACATCTTTTTCAATTTCATTAAGTAATGGAGTTTCTTCATCTTTGCTTAGAACAAGATATATTTCAGAATTATTTAATTTAAAATATTTTATTAAATAAACTAATATTTCATCTGACATACCTAGTAATATTATTTTTCTCTTCATATTTTCTCCAAATTAAAACATTTTTCTAAATTTATTATATTATGTTAGGGTAGAAATGGTGAATTAGGCATTTGACAATTTGTACCAGATTAATTATAATTATTGAAATATCTTTCTAAATATACGCAGAGGTGGATTATGAACAAAGAAAATTTTATATCTCAAATTAAAGCTGCAAGTAAAGCTGAAGTATGTGACTTAGTTATTAAAAATATAACTATTATAGACGTATTTCAAAACAGTTCCTTTAAAGATAATGTAGCTATTAAAAATGGGGTTATTGTTGGATTTGGAGATTATGAGGGGGCTGTTGAAATTAATGGAACAAACAAATATATATGCCCAGGATTAATAGATGCCCATACCCATATTGAATCCTCATTAGTAACTCCTAAAGAATATTCGAAAGCTGCATTACTTCATGGAATTACATCTGCTATTGTTGATCCTCATGAAATTGCTAATGTACTTGGTACAAAAGGAATTAAACTCATGATGGATTTGTCAAAGGATATACCCTTTGATTTTTATTTTATGCTTCCTTCCTGTGTTCCAGCAACATCCTTTGAAACTTCAGGAGCAGTACTAGAAAGAGAAGACTTACTACCCTTCTATAAAGAAAAAAATGTATTGGGCCTCGCTGAGGTTATGAACTTCCCTGCTGTTTTAAACTGTGATGAAAATATGATAAATAAATTATGGGATGCAAAGTCAACAGGTCATATTATAGATGGCCATTGTGCAGGATTTACTAATGATATGTTAAACACCTATGCTGCTGCAAATATTTTAACTGATCATGAATCAATTACAGCTGATGAAGTAGTTGAAAGGTTAAGAAGAGGCATGTATGTTCATATGAGAGAAGGTTCTGTAGCAAAGAACTTAAAAGAACTAATTAAAGCCGCTTCAATTTATAATAGCAGAAGAATTTGCTTATGTACCGATGATAAGCATATAGATGATTTAATTATTAATGGAAGTATTGATAATTCAATAAGAATGGTCATCTCCTCTGGTCTTCTTCCAGAAACAGC
>JAAYOT010000161.1 GCA_012520205.1 Clostridiales bacterium | reverse complement strand
GTTTTTCGGTACCTTGAGCTACATCTGTAATAGCTTGTGATATATTTATACTAGCTCCTGCTACACTTTCACTAGATTTCTTCATGTTATTTGATATATCAACTAATTTTCCTACATCCTCTTTTGTCTCCAATATCATATTACTTAACATAACTATTGAATTGTTAAGAGCATTAGTTAATTTTTGTGTTTCATCTTTTCTATTACTATAAAATTTAACTGTAAAATCTCCCCTAGAAAAAGAATTTAATTTATTAATAATATCCTTAATTGGATTGGTTATATTTCTGGCAATAATAATTCCAATAATAGTAGCAATGATCATTACTATTATTGCAACAAAAACAACTTTTATTAAACTATCAGTAATCATGCTGTTCATTTCATTTAAGGAAATACCAACTCCAATTGTTCCAACCAATTCATTGTTTTTATAAAAAGGTGTAGAAACATTGTAAACCTTCTCCCCTTTTTCAGTTTCAAAAATGTAACCGGAAGCTTGTCCTTCGTCTCCAGAGTTTATTGCCTTACTAGATCTTTCTTCACTTTCAACATTTACAGAAGTTTCTTTGCTAGCAGAGGAAACTGTATCTGTGTCCTTTTCGCTTGAAGCAATAATAGTTGAGTTTTTGTCTACAAGGGATATATATTTTATATTATCTTTACTTTCTTCCTTAATTTCTTTAAATATTTTTTCAACCTTTTCTATATCTTCTAAAATATATTGTCCAATTTCCCTATTAATAATAATAGCAATGTTAGCTCCATCATTCTTCATTTGATTATTTGCTGTAGCTTTTATCTCATAAATTGAAATAGCTGTAAATGCTAAAGCACAAATTGAAGTAAGCATTATCATTGAAGCTATTATTTTCGACTTTAGTGATTTAAACATTACTTTCTCCTTTGTTTCTTTATTAATTTGATTCTATATATTTAGTTTTATTTCCTGCTATATTATATTTTACAGTTATATACTTGTCAATATATGCCATTTTATAATATCTTTGTGCAATAAATTATAATTTTCTATTTAGGGGTTAAACTACGAAAATAGTAAACTTAACCTAAAAAAAGTGAATATAAGCATATATAAATGCTATATTCACTTCTAAAACTTTATTATATTATACTAATTCCCCAATAAGTGAAAATGGTTGAGCTCTTACTATTTTAACATTAACTAAATCCCCAGCTTTTACATTTTCAGCTGTAAAGTTTACTAATTTTCCGTTTCTTGTTCTTCCAGTAAACTTAGATTCATCATTTTTACTGGTTCCTTCAACAAGAACTTCAACTGTTCTTCCTTCATAAACCTTATTGCTCTTTATTACATTTTCATTTACAACTTTAACTAGTCTATCAAATCTCTCATGTTTCACATCATCTGGAACTTGATCTTCCATTTTATCTGCTGGAGTATTGTTTCTTCTAGAATATATAAATGTGAAAGCAGAGTCATATCCAACTTTTTTAACTAAGTCTAAAGTATCTTCAAAGTCTTCTTCTGTTTCTCCTGGGAAACCAACTATTAAGTCTGTTGTTATTCCTACTTCAGGTATTTCCTTTTTAATTAGATCAATAAGATCAAGATAATATTGTTTTGTGTAATGTCTATTCATTATTTTTAATATTCTATCTGAACCGCTTTGAACTGGTAAGTGTATTTGTTCACATAGCTTATCGCATTCTTTAATAGCCATAATAACATCTTTAGTTAAATCCTTAGGATGAGATGTCATAAATCTTACTCTTTCAAGGCCTTCTACTTCATTTACCATTCTAAGAAGCTTTGCAAAATCAATATCTTCTTCAAGGCCCTTACCATAAGAGTTAACATTTTGTCCAAGTAAAGTTATTTCTTTATATCCCTTTGATACAAGATCTGTAATTTCTGCAATTATATCTTCAGGCTTTCTGCTTCTTTCTCTTCCTCTTACATAAGGAACAATACAGTAAGTACAGAAATTATTACATCCATGCATTATAGTAACAAAGGCTTTTACATCACTTTGTCTATCTACTGGAATTCCTTCAACTATTTTAGTTTCTTTATTGAAGATCTCCTTAACTTGTACTCCTTCAGTTTGAACTCTATTTAAGTATTCTGGGAACTTATATGCATTATGAGTTCCAAAGATTATATTAACATAAGGGAACTTCTTTAAAACCTTATCTGCCATTCCTTGTTGCTGCATCATGCAACCACATATTGCAATTATTAAGTTAGGATTTTTCTTTTTTAAGTGTTTTAACTCACCTAAATTACCAAAGACCTTATTTTCAGCATTTTCTCTAACACAGCATGTATTAAAGATAATTATGTTAGCTTCATCCCTTGATTCAGTTCTAGAGTATCCTATATTCTTTAACATACCAGACAGTTTCTCTGAATCTTCTTCATTCATCTGGCATCCCCATGTTTCAATAAAGTATTTTAAATCTTTAACTTCTTGTTTATCCATAAGTAATCTAACTCCTCCATAAAAATCAACTCTAGGCTATTATACCAAAATAATTAAGTAAAATAAACTATTTAATAAATAGTTCATTATTGCTTCTGTGTTATATAAGATTTAATGTGTTATATTAATATATGTTAATTTAAGGAGGCTTTTATATGATTAATACAGAAAGATGTATAGTAAGATGTTTTGAAGAAAAGGATTTAGACTCATTCATGACTTATAGAAATAATGATGAGTGGATGAAGTATCAAGGTTTTAAGAATTTAACAAAAGATGAATATAGGGAATCATTATTAGTTCCTTTTGATTTGGAAGTGGGAGCACAGCTTGCTATTGTTGATAAGGTGACAGATGGTCTTTTAGGAGATATATACCTTTGTAAAGAAGAGGACGAAATTTCAATTGGTTATACCATTAATCCAATATATTCTAGAAAAGGTTACATAAGCGAAGTTTTAAAAGGATTATTAGCAAAGCTTAAAGAAGATTACCCTTCTTGTAAGATTGTAGCTACAACTGAAAAGGAGAATATTCCTTCGAAGAATCTGTTACTTAAATTAGGGTTTGTATATGATGGATGGGAAGATCAGTGGCAAGAGGAAGTTTATATTTATTGAAGTTTGATGAGTTTGTATTATTTATTAATAGTATATTTTAGATGAAATATGATATACTTTAATCATGATAAGATGGTGAGTTGTAGAAAAGTGTTTCCTGCTTTTCTACATATAATTACTAAGATAAGGAGTGATTATATGGATACTAATACACCAAAAACTAATTTCTGAAATATTCTATGCGCTTCAACACCATATAAAATCTAATAATGGATCATGTGATGTTTATACAGCTCCTTTTGATGTAGTATTAAAAAGGGATGATGAGGATGTAAAGAATTCAAAAAATATTGTTCAGCCTGACATATCTGTCATATGTGATAAAAATAAATTAACTGATAAAGGTTGTTCCGGTTCTCCAGATATGATTATATTAAAAAATTAAGTTTATATGAGGAATATAGGGTTAAAGAGTATTGGATTGTTAATCCAATGGAGAAAAACATCTTAGTATATATTCTTCAGGACAATGGATATAGCGCTCCTAAAGTTTATACATTCAAAGATGCAATAAAGGTAAATATATTTGAAAACTTAATAATAGATTTTAATACTTTTGAAATAGAATAAGGTGTGCCTGCTATGCACACCTTTTTTCATCTATGAAAAAAGATCTTTTATCTTCTCTTCAAAAATATAGGGTGTAAATAATCCTTACACCCTATATTTTATATTATTGAATTATATATAAATAGGTATCTAAGCTTCTATCAACAGCCTTTGCTACTATATTTATAAAGTCATCCTTATGATTTGTTGTGCTTGCTTTTTCAAGAGCCTTCATATATTCGTCTCTATCTTCATTTCTTATTACGGTAATAGGATAACCATTTCTCATAAGTATTAAATTCATAAGAAGTCTTGCACTTCTTCCATTGCCATCAATGAATGGATGAATATATACAAATCTAAAATGAAACTCTGCTGCTAACTCTATTGGATTAAGCTTATCTTTATTTTCCTTATACCATTCTACTAATTCTGTCATTCTCTCTGATACTAAAAAATGTTCAACTGGCTTATGGGCACTACCACTAATTAAAACATTTGAGCTTCTATATTCCCCAGCATTTTTATTATCTATGCTTTTTAATATTATATAATGAAGATTTTTTATTACTCTTTCAGATATATCAAAATTTTTATTAACTATATCTTCAATATAATCTATAGCTTCCTTATGATTTATTACTTCCAAATGTTCTCTTAAACTTTTTCCTTTCCCAATGGTTAATCCATCCTCTAAAATAACCTTTGTTTCTGTAATTGTAAGAGTATTTCCCTCAATAGCATTAGAATTGTAAGTTAATTCTACGTCAAAATACTTCTTTAAATTGTTTAACATTTCTCTATCAAAAGGTCTTTTACTATCAAGAATAGCTTTCTTTTTAGTAATTTTATCAAACACTGCTAATCCCCCTTTCTTATGAATTCGTGCCTATATCATATATAATTTATTATAACTCATAGATAAAAATATTCCCATAATTTTTATTTCACTAAAAAATAGGATGTACATACTTAGCACATCCTTTTCTTAATTCTAATCTTTCACCATTACTAAATTGAAAGGTTACATAATATGTTGTGGAAGTTGTTGTATTATGATGTTCTTGATGATTGTAATGATGATGTGATACTTACAACTGTTATCTCATATATAAAAAATAAAGCTATGCTACTACATAACTTTTATTTTACTTCCTCATAACTTTTCATCCATTTTCTATTTGCTATTTCTACAAAAGTAACATTAGCTTTAATAATCTTCTGGATTTTGATGATGCTTTTTTATAGATTTTATATGCTTCAATTTCAGAATCATAAGCCCCCATATAACATTCAGCAAAAGTTCCATATGCATCAATAACAACATATTGATTATATTTAACTTCTTTAGGAAATGTGTCAAAAAAACTTTCATCTAAATACATTATAATTTCCCCCTCTTCTAATAGTTATTAACTCTTCTATATATTATTATAACAAAACTGCATGAATTTAGATTGTATTCTATCGTCAGTATAATAATAAAATGACAAATGTAACTACTAAAAATCTTCTAATTATTTATAATAACCTTAGAGGTGATAAAAATGATTTTAAAAATGGAAAATGTAATAAAGCGCTTTAACAATCACTTAGCATTAGACTATTTAAGTCTAGAAGTGAATAAAGGTGAAGTTATTGGTTTGCTTGGCCCTAATGGAGCAGGAAAAACCACATGTATAAATTCTATTGTAGGACTACTTCCTGTAGATGAAGGAGAAATAACTGTCTTTAATATGAAGCAGGATGGAAAGAACCAAGATATAAAAAGAAAAATTGGTTTTGTAACACAGGAAATTACTATTTATGAAGATATGACTGCAAAGGAAAACTTAGCTTTTTTCGGAAGCTTATATGGTTTGAAAAAGGCAGAACTAGAAAATAGAATTAATGAAGTAGCTAAAATTATTGGTTTAGAAGATCGTTTAAATGATCGTCCTGGTCATTTCTCAGGTGGAATGAAAAGACGTTTAAATATTGGCTGTTCTATCTTGCATAATCCTGAATTATTAATTATGGATGAACCAACTGTAGGAATAGACCCTCAATCTAGAAATTATATTTTAGATTTTGTTAAGAAGGTAGCTGCTGAAGGAACAACTGTTATCTATACTTCCCACTATATAGAAGAGGTTGAAGCTGTGGCTAGTAGAATATATATTGTGGATCAAGGCCATGTAATAGCTTCAGGAACATTAAAAGAACTAATTGCTAGAATCAAGGGGGACTCCCACATATTAGTTGATGTTAAAATAGCAAGGGAAGATAAAAAAGATGAGCTTTTAGCACTAACAGATGTAAAAGAAGTAGTTATAAAGGATAACCAATATCACATCATTGTACCAGGAGGTATATCAATAATTGATAAAATTGTTTCAATTCTAGCTCCTTTAGGAATAGTTAATGTGAATTCTAAACAGCCAACCCTTGAAGATGTATTTCTAACATTAACAGGAAAACAATTAAGAGATGAGGTGAATTAATGCTTAAATTTTATACATTAAGATCTGCCAGAGATATTTTCTGCCATATAATTTTAATACTATTACCAATTTTATTAATAAGCTTTTTTAGCTATATTTATTCAAGATACAACATAGCTGCTGTAACACCATTACTAACTATTGGTTTTGCCTTAACCTTTCAAATATATGGTTCAGCCCTTAGCTTTGAAACTTTAGGCCAGGATTTTCTATCGCCAATGCGTAATAGATTATTAGCAACACCAGCTAACCCTGTAAAGATTGTTTTATCAATATTATTTTCAGGCATAATAGTAAGTTTTCTACAAACCTTTGTTGTATTAATATTTTCTTTTGCAAAAACAATCCTGTAGATATGGTTCTTATGGATATTCAAATGCCAGGTATGGATGGAATTAGTGC
>JAAYOT010000001.1 GCA_012520205.1 Clostridiales bacterium | reverse complement strand
AGTTGATTTAACATGTCCAAACTTACCATCTTCTCACCCCCTTTCAAGTCAATTTCCTAAAGACAATTGACAATTTACAATTCAAAGTGCACAATGCACAGTTGTTAATTGGCATTCACTCTTCTAACGTGGGCATACAAGGCCATTTCGTCTAGCTGCAGCTGTTCTATTCTGTCTAGCTCTTTGTAATAGGCTATTTGTTTTTTTTCTTTTAGAATATCAACTGTTTTTCTTTCTATTTGTTTTTGTATTAATTCTTTTCTTTTTATTTCTAGTTCTTTTGTTTTTGCAACTAGTTCTTTTTCTGTTTGTTCTATCCCTTTATTTAAGGCAAATAAATAATTTTTCTTTATTTTTTGATAAATTATATCTTCTCCTGGTCTTATACCATTGTATTTTTCATAATTTTCTTTTAATTCATCTAGTTTTTCTTCAGTCTTTTGCTTTTCCCTTTGGGTTTTAGTAAATTTTCTTTTACTTTCCTCTTCTTTTTCTTTTCTTATATCAAGAAGTTTTTCTAAACTGAATTTAAATTTCTGTGCCATTATTTATCACCTTTTAATTATTAAAGATTGAAATAAGATTATTGATAGAAGTATCAAAATCACTTCTTTCTTCTATTCCCTGCTTTAAGAATTTATTTATACTTTCATTATATTTAATTGCTAAATCTATTTTTTTGTTGCTTCCTTTTACATAAGCACCTAAATTTATTAAATCTTCTGCATCCTTATATGTAGCAAGTAAATCTCTTGCATAAGAAGCTGAAGCCTTATGATTCTCTTCTGCTATATTTGACATAAGTCTACTAACGCTATTTAAAATATCAATAGCTGGATAATGGTTTTTATGGGCTAAGGCTCTAGATAAAACAATATGCCCATCTAAAATCCCTCTAACAGCATCTGCTATTGGTTCGTTAAAATCATCACCATCAACTAAAACTGTATAAAAGGCAGTTATGGATCCCTTATCTGATGTACCTGGTCTTTCCATGAGCTTTGGTAGTTTTGCAAATACAGAAGGTGTGTATCCCTTTTGAGCTGGAGGTTCTCCTATTGCTAGTCCAATTTCTCTTTGGGCCATGGCAAATCTTGTTACAGAGTCCATCATAAGGATTACTTTTTTACCTTGATCTCTAAAATACTCTGCAATAGCAGTTGCTGTTAAGGCTCCTTTTATTCTAATTAAGGCTGGCTTATCAGAAGTTGCACAAACAATGACTGATTTTTTCATTCCTTCTGGGCCCAAATCTTTTTCAATAAACTCTAAAACTTCCCTACCTCTTTCTCCTATTAGGGAAATTACGTTAACATCTGCTTCTGCTTCCCTGGCTATCATACCAAGGGTCGTACTTTTACCTACCCCTGATCCAGCAAAAATACCAATTCTTTGACCTTCACCAACAGTTAAAAATCCATCTATAGCTCTAACCCCAGTTGGTAGAATATCTTTAATTCTCTTTCTTTTTAAAGGATCTGGCGGCTGATTTTCAAGAGGATAACCTACGCCAGAAGATAAGTCTTCATCGGTAAGAGGATTTCCTAGACCATCTAATACCTTTCCTATTAAGTCATCGGAACATCTTACTTCAAGAGGCCTTCTTTCTGGAACAACTCTACATCCTGGTGATACCCCAGTTAGTTCCCCTAAAGGCATAAGCAAAACAGCATCTTCTCTAAATCCTACTACCTCACAATCTATAGGTTCATTATCTAAGTTATAAATTGTACAAAGCTCCCCAACGAAAGCCTTAACTCCTTGTACTTCTATAGTAAGACCTATTACTTGTTTAACTGTTCCTTCTTGGTATTTTGTATATACCTCTTCCACTCTTTTTCTTATTGAATCAAAATCTATATTCATATTGCTTCACCTAACATCATTTAAACAATGCTTCTTCTAATTTTTCTAAAGCTACATCCATTCCTACAATTGCTTTTCCAGAATTTTTTTCAACTATAGCATTTCCTTCTTCCATCAATGGGTCTTCTAAAATAAAGATTTCTCCTTTAATTGAATAAGCTTTTTTATAGTATTCAATTTTTTCTTCTATAGGCTTTATATGAACCTTATTGCATCTGATAATAATATTTTCTTCATTTTTAGATTCATTTAGTATATCTTCAACTAATGGCATAATACCTTCATCTTTTTTTAGTTCTCTTCCAGCTATAGCCTTGGCCATTTCAAAGGCCAAAGCAACTATTTCTTTTTCTTTTGTATTTATATAGTCAAGATATTCTGTGTTTGCTGATGCTAATATTCTTTCAGCAATTTCAATTTTCTCTTTAACCTTATCTTTGGTTTCTTGTTTTACTCTTTCAATGCTTTCTTTATAGCCTTTATCAAAGCCATCTTCATAACCATTTTGTTTTCCCTGAGCATAGCCCTTTTCATAAGCTTCTTTTTCTATTAATACAGCATTTTGCCTGCTTCCCATTATTATTGCTTCCGCTTCTGATTTAGCTTTTCTTATTATATCTGCTCCAAGCTTTTCATAGCTTGCTTTAATATCAAATTTTGTTGATTTGTCTGAATCTAATGCAACCTCATCTAATCTTGGTTTTCTTACGTAATTAGTTTCAATTTGCTTTTCCCTACTACTAACTGCAGATTTATTTTTAATAAGGTTATAAGATAATTGCATCTTCGCCACCTCTTGAAATAATTATTTCTTGAGCCTCATCTAATCTTCTAATTATAGAAACAATTTTTTGTTGAGCCTTTTCAACATCCATTAATCTAACAGGTCCTAAGAATTCCATATCTTCCTTAAGGGCTGCTGCAGCTCTCTTAGATTGATTTCTATAAATTGCATTAGCAACTTCATCAGAACATCCTTTAAGTGCAAGAGCAAGTTCTTTTCCATCAACTTCTCTAAGAACTCTTTGAATTGATACATCATCAAGAGTAACAATATCTTCAAATACAAACATTGAGCTCTTAATTAAGTCTGCTAGTTCAGCATCTTCTCTTTCTAAGCTTTCAGTAATATTCTTTTCAGTAGTTCTATCTACTTGATTTAATATATCTACTAAGGATTCAACTCCTCCTAAGGAAGTCATTTCGCTTCTTACTACGCTACTTAACTTATTTTCAAGTACCTTTTCTATTTCCTTAATTACCATAGGTGAAGTATTACTCATTGTTGCAATTCTATATGCTACATCACTTTGAGTATCTTCAGGTAATTCTGCTAAAACCTGTGCTGCTCTGTCTGGTTGAAGGTAACATAAAATTAAAGCTATAGTTTGGGGATGCTCATACATAATTACATTTAATAATTGATGAGCATCAGCCTTCCTTGCAATAGCAAAAGGCCTATATTGTTGTGTCGCCTCAGTTATCTTTTCTAATATTTCAGCCGCCCTTTGGCTTCCCAATGCCTTTGATAATATGGTTCTTGCATATTCAAGACCACCTTCAACTATATAATCTTGAGCCTTATTCATCTCTAAAAATTCATCTAGTATTTCTTGCCTTTGTTCTGAACTTACTGTTGTAATATTAGCAATTTCATAAGTAATCTTTTGTATATCACTTTCAGGAAGTCTTTTTAAAATAGATGATGATGCTTCAGGCCCTAATGTTATAAATAATATGGCAGCCTTTTGTATTCCATTTAATTTGTTGTTTAACTCCTTTGCCATAACATCACCTACCTATCATTTTCATTTAACCAAGACTTAATAATTTCAGCTACTTGTTCTGGCTTTTCTGTAGCATATTTCTTTATTTCATTTTCTATATGGTTTTTTGGACTAACAATATCCAGATCTAATTTCGGCATTTCTTGAGTTCTTTCTGTTGTATCATCAATAACTACATCTAATAGATTTTCTTTTTCTTCTTCGTCGTTTCTTCTAGATTTTCTTACTCTAATTATAATAACTATAATTAGAGCAATAAGCGCAGCTATTCCCAGTCCACCGTATATTAGAAGTTTCTTAGTTCTTTCTTGTTCTAATAATTCATTAATTGCATCAATATCATCTTGATTACCTTCTCTACCTAAAGCATCAAACTGCATTCCTGTAACAGAAATAGAATCTCCTCTTTCAGCATTAAGGCCTATTGCATTTGCCACTGCATTTTCAATAGCAGTTTGTACATTTTGATCTAAATTACCATCAACAAATACAGTTGCAGTTAATCTTTTAACTTCTCCTGGAGCACTTATAGTTTGAATTTCTGTTCTTCCAGTTTCATAATTAGTAGTTACTTCTTCTCTTGAAGATGAGTTTTCCTCAGTATTTTCAGCTATAGTATTTTGCATACTTTCATCTACTGGGCTTCCACTATTAACCTTATCTGAAGAAGTATTTTCTTCCTTTATAGTTTGTTGACTTACTATAACCTTATTAGGATCTATTATTGTTTCAGTTTTTTGCTTTGAATCAAAATCTAAATCCACATTAACAGAACTTGTTACTTTATTTTTTCCAATAACAGGTTCTAATAGCTTAACAATTGAATCTTCCAATTCTTTTTCATATTTCTTTTCTAAATCAAAAAGTCCCTGAATAGCTTCTGAACTAACCTCTATTCCATCTTCAGTATCTAGTCCTTCAGTTAATAAATTCATATTATTATCTATAACTTGTACATTTTCCTCTGGAATATTTGATGAACTAGCTGATACTAATGCAACAATAGACTTAACTTGATCTTTAGTTAAGTTGTTACCTGCAGCTAATTTTATGTAAACTGCCGCCTTGCCTGGTTCCTTATCCTCAACAAAAACAGAATCCTTGGCAGGTGTTATATGTACTCTTACTGTTTCAACTTGCGGAAAACTTTTTATAGTCTTTTCTAATTCTCCTTGATGAGCTCTTAATTTTTTCAAATTAAATTCATCTTCAGTCATTCCAAAGGAACCACTATTGTCTAAAAGTTCATATCCGTCGCTTCCACCGGATAAATTTGGTGCTAATTCCAGTCTAAGTTGGTCAACTTTCTTTCTTGGAACTAAAATAGTCTCCCCCTCTACCTTCATGTCCACACCTAAATCAGTTAACTGTGCCATAATAAGCTGAGCATCAGTTGGATCTAAATTTGAAAATAATACCTTGTATTTATTAGCTGAATTGTAAAAAAACAATGAAGCTATAGCAATAAGCAAAGCAATTATAGCAACCACTATTGCAATTCTTACTCCCTTACTAAACCCTTTATATTTTTCCAATAGCTTATTGAACATTTCTTTAAGCTTATTCATCAATAGCACTCCTTACCCTTACAATTGCATGTTGGTCAACTCTTTTACAGCATCCACAATTTTATTTCTTACCTGTATTGCTAGTTGAAGTGACATTTTTGCTTCTTCCATACTAAGCATCATTTCATGCACTTCTACATCCCCACCTACAATAAATTCATTAGTTATATTATCTACTTCAATTTGTTTTTCGTTTAGTTTATCTAAGCTATTTTTCAAAACACTTTCAAAGCTTTTGTCATTTCCTTTATTGACTTTTTTTTCTAAGCCTTCAATACCATTATTAAATATTTCCTGTGAAGGAATAAAATTATTTATTCTCACCTAAACCTATCCCCCTATCTCCCAATCTCTAAAGTTTTCATAAACATACTTTTAGTAGCATTTAAAGTATCAGCATTTGCTTCATAAGACCTTGAAGCTGCAATCATATCTGCCATTTCATTTAGTATGTTTACATTAGGCATTGTTACATATCCATTTTCATCTGCATCTGGATGGGTAGGATCATAAACTTCTTGAAGTGGTGAATCATCTTCAACAATACCTACTGCTTTTACTCCATTTAATCCTAATTTCTTATCTAAATTTTCTTGAAAAACTGCAATCTTTCTAACATAAGGTTCACCATTTTCTCCCCTTGTTGTAGTTGCGTTTGCTATGTTTGATGTAATTGTATCCATTCTTAATCTTTCCGCAGAAAGTCCACTGGCACTAATTCTCATTGTATTAAATAATCCCATAAATATTAATTACCTCCTGATATTACGCTTTTTGTCATGCTTAATTTGGAATTTGCTTGAGTAACTAAAGCATTAAACATCATAGTATTTGCTGCTTGATTAACTTTTTCTAAATCTAAATCCACATTATTTCCATCTTGACGCATGCTTGTACTATTATCTTGCTTAATAGAAATTAGCGAATCCCCATTTTTTCCACTTATATGTTCAACATTTGTCTTTTTTAATGAAATTTTATTTTTTTCATTAGTTAAATTTTCTTCGAAAGTAACATAAGACTTTTTAAAATTTTTAGTATTAATATTTGCCATGTTGTTAGCTATAACTTTTCCCCTTAAAGATGAGGCATCTAAACCTAATTTCAAAATTTTATATGTACTATCATTATTGTTTATATACATAGAATTCTCTCCCCGTAAAAATTTTAAATTTCAATTCAATATTTTGTCATATTTTATTATATATTCTTATGTATTATTATACTATCATTTGTAGAATAATTGCTATTATATTTATTTATT
>JAAYOT010000160.1 GCA_012520205.1 Clostridiales bacterium | reverse complement strand
TATTGCTTAATTCATCAAAAGTTCTTATCTTATATTCCATTTATCATCCTTTTACCTTTCATGTTATATTATCCTATATAAATTTATAAATCATGAATATAACTTAGCGAAGATAAATAGGATATGTAAAATAAGTATATAGCGAGCATTTAGAAGTAGTTTTAGGAAGCTCCTACTCCTATGCATTCGTATGAGTAACTTCGTATAACTAAATCAAAGATTTAGATTCTCAGTTAAAGAAAAAACTACTAGGCCTTAGAGTTGTTGGTTTGTTTGAGCGCAGCGAGTTTTACCAAAACTCTTGGCCTAGTAGTTTTTTCGAAATATATATATGAACATCTATCTCAGACAAGCTTCGATAGATGGACTTTCACACTAAGTTCAGTTATATCTGCGATAAACTTCACTAAGTGTTCAATGCCTACACAGCTATTAGCTTATGGAGCATATCCTATTTATCGTAGCCATTTTATTCGTACTTTTAGAAATTTATATTATCTGGGTCCTTTGCTTTTTTAACCTTATTCTCTAAATTATCAATAAACTTAATATCTTCCTCATCTAACTCAAAGTCAAATATCTTAGTATTTTCTAATATTCTGCTTGGAGTAACTGATTTTGGAAGTGGTAAATTTCCTTTTTGCAATGACCATCTTAAGGAAATTTGAGCTACAGTTTTATTATATTTTTCTGCTAAGTGGTCTAAGTCATTAATATCAAATATATTACCTGTTCCAAGGGGGCTATAAGCCTCTATTAAGATATTATTTTCCTTGCAATACTTAACTGTTTCTCCCTGATTTAATCCTGGGTGTAATTGAATTTGATTTACCATTGGAACTATTTCGCAGTTATCTATTAAGTTTTGAATATGATGAGCTTTAAAGTTACTTACCCCAATTGCTCTAACCTTTCCATCCTTATATAATTTTTCAAAGGCTCTCCAAGTTTCTATACTTATTTTTTCCCAATTATCCTTGAAAATTTTAGGCACTGGCCAATGAATTAAATAAAGGTCTAGATATTCTAAATCTAATTTTTTTAATGATTCATCAAAGGCTTTTAAGGTGCTTTCATAGCCTTGGTCTGTATTCCAAACCTTACTTGTAACAAAAATATCTTCTCTTGCAATTTTGCTATTTTTAATAGCAATTCCTACGCTTTCTTCATTACCATAAACAGCTGCTGTATCTATATGTCTATAGCCTGCTTTTAATGCCTCTTCCACTGATGAAATTGCCACATCACCATCTGGAGTTTGCCATGTACCAAAGCCAATACAAGGTATTTTGACTTTGTTAGATAATTCATAAGTATCTGATAAGCTTTTCATACAAATCCCTTCCCTTCCATATTTAACATTGTAACATAATATTTTTTCTATTAATAGTTTAAGAATCCTACTGTTATTGCTTATTATTTTATAAAGCTATAATTTTATACTATTATATTAATATGCCTTATTAACATAAAAATTCTAATAGCATATAATATTTAAAAGCACTGTGAAAAGTTGGTGTATATGAAACGAAAGCATCAAATTGAAATTCAGGAATGTAAGTTTCTTGGAGCAGGAGCTGAAGGCTCTGTGTACTTAACTAAGGATGGATTGGCTGTAAAAGCTTTTAGAAAAATAAAAAACGCCATTGCTGAAGAAGAAATACTTAAGGTTACTAAAGATAGTCCTTTTTTTCCTAAATGTATTGTAAGAGCAAGTAATATTATTATTAGAGAATATGTTGAAGGTGAGAATTTATATGAATATATAATGAATAATGGAATATCTTATAAATTATCTAAGGAAATAATTGATTTAATAGAAGACTTTAAAAGATTAAAATTTAAAAGGTTGAATATTAGAAATTCTCATATATTTGTTAATAAGAATTGTGAAATAAAGGTTATTGATCCTAGAAAACCTTTTACTAAAATTACTCCTTACCCTAAAGATATTATAGAAATTCTAATTAAAGCAAAAGTTTTTGATGATTTTTTAAAACACCTTCTTGATTATAAACCAGAATTACTTAGTTTTTGGACTGAGGGATATAGATATCTTGCTAATGTTAGGAAAAGAAGAATCGAAAAGTATTTTTAAGATGCAGTTGCAAAAAAAGAAGATTGGGAACAATCTTCTTTTTGCACTTTACTGATCCTATTAATTATTTTTTTTAATATATTTATTATACTCTTCTAAATTATCAATATCTTGAATGAAAAGAGGATCCTCAACTTCAACATAAAGAACTTTTTCTTTCTTACTTTTAATTATAACCCTGCCTCCAGTATCCCCTGAAATATTTAATAATTCTTCCTTATAAGCTTTTGGGAAAATAACTGGATTTCCAACCTTCCCCCTAAACTTTGGAATGATTATCCTTTCCTTATTTTCTTTTGAATAATCAATTAATTTATTTATTGTGAACTCATTTATAAAAGGTTGATCTCCACAAAAAAACATATAATCATAATTTAAATTTCCATGGGTTATTCCTAGTTTAATTGATTGGCTTTGTCCAATTTCCGCCTTATGGTTCTTTACAGTTTTAATATTTAATTTCTTGCCTATTTCAATAATTTTATCATCCTTTGCAACTAAGATTAAATTAGTAACCTTGCTTTTTTTAATAGTTTCTATAACAGATTCTATTATTGTTTTTCCCTTATATTCCATTAATAATTTATTATCTCCCATTCTTCTACTAAAACCAGCTGCTAAGATTATTCCATTCATTTATTAATTCTCCTCTTTATAAAATAACCCCTAAAATATATTTCTACTTATGAACCCTTTAATACAACTATTTTATCAATTTATAATTGCATAATCAAAAGGTTATTTAGCTTAATTATACCAAATTTAATTTAGAATAATATTATTTAGGAAAAAATACAGTTTTAATTATTTGTACCTAGTGGTAAAATATTCATGTATTTAATTTTTTTACAAAATATTATAAAAGGGGGAAGTATAATGGATACAATATTTGATCTTATCCTAGATAAACTACCTATAATAATCCCTGTAATACTAGTAATTATATTATTTTTATCTTTCTGGAGAAGGGTACCAGCAGATAAGGCTATAGTAATTACAGGTTTAAAAAAGAGAGTTTTATCTGGCAAAGGCGGATTAATGATTCCTTTACTAGAAACATCCTGTACTATTTCTTTAGAAAATATATCTATGACAACAGATGTAAATGAAGCACCTGCAAAGCAAGGTATATTTGTAAACATTGTTGGTACTGCTGTAGTTAAAGTTAAAAATGATACTGAAAGTATTTTAAAAGCAGTTGAACAATTCTGTAGTGGTGGAGATAAAAATACTGTAACAGTAATAAGAACAATAGTTGAGCAAATTTTAGAAGGTAAATTAAGAGGAATAATATCAACATTAACTGTAGAACAAATTAATGAAGACAGAGCTTCCTTTGAGCAAAGAATTGAAGATGATATAAGAAACGAATTAGAATCAATGGGATTAATACTAATATCTTATACAATTCTAAAAATAAGTACTCAAGGTGGCTACTTAGAAAACAGAGCAAAACCTCAAATAGCTGCTGCAAAATCTGAAGCAGACATAGCAGAAGCTGAAAGGAAAAGAGATACTGAAATTAAAACTGCAAGTGCTATAAGAGAGGGACAAAAGGCAAAGTTACAAGCAGAAACAGAAATAGCTCAAAGCGAAAGAGATAAGGCTCTAAAGCTTGAAGTTTATAGGGCAGAAAAAGATAAGGCAAAAGCAAATGCAGACGTAGCTTATAAATTGCAAGAAGTTGAAAATAATGCAATCTTAGCTGAACAACAGGCTGAGCTGGCTGAAAAAGAAGCCTTAGTTGTAGAAAAGAGATTAATTGCTGAAGTAAAAAAACCTGCTGACGCTAGAAAATATGAAGTTGAAGTAGCTGCTGAAGCACATAAGATTGAGTCTATTAAAAAGGCTGAAGCTGAAGCAGAGGCTATAAGGGTAAGGGCCATAGCGGAAGCAGATGCTAAAAAGATACAAGCTCAGGCAGATGCAGAAGCAATAAGAGCAAAGGGTTTAGCTGAAGCGGAAGCTATAAAGGCAAAGGGTATTGCAGAGGCGGAAGCAAAGGATAAATTAGCAGAAGCAATGGCTAAGTACGGTGAAGCAGCTATAGTTGAAATGATAGTAAATAAATTACCTGAAGTAATGAATGAAGTTTCAAAACCAATGGGACAAATAGATAAATTAACTGTAATAGATAACGGAGGAGCTCAAGGAGCATCAAAGGTATCTAAAATAGTAACAGATGTAGCTGCAAATGGCTTTGAAGTGCTAAAGGATCTAACAGGAATAGATTTGTCTGAAACATTAAATAATTTTGTTAATAAGGAGAATAATAAAAATATTGTTAGCAGCAAAGATGTGTCTTTAGAAGAAATAGATGATTAATTTGTAACAAAAATAGCTCTATAAGCATATTATTAAACTAACTATAGCTTAAGAGCTACGCCATATAAATTCATCTCCTTCATTAAATAAAAAGTTAGCTGTGCTTAATTTTTAAGCACAGCTAATGTTTTGTATTATTTAAACCTATATTTAGCTTTTTAAAGGCAACTTCTTTTTTTATTTCAAGGGATTCTCTATCAATTTTTATTTTAAAAATATTAGGACAGTTTTCTTCTCTCCATACTTTCATAAATTTAGGGGTTGCATTAATACTATAATAATGCTTTTCTTCAAATTCATCATAAAATTCTAGAAATTCGTTAATACTTTTATTATCTAGCTTTAGATCCTTTGTTTTAATATTATTTATTATTGGAATTAAGAACCTTAAGGGTATTTGGTAATTATATAAGCCCTTAATCCCCTTCCCCTCCATAATTGGTCTTTTTAGAAAGGGATATTTAAGTTTATCTTCTTCCTTAATATTTATTTTAAATATAATGCCCTTTGACTTATCCTTTTGTAATTTAAATTTAATCATTTGTTTCACCTACATCTATTTTTCAAGCCAAGTATCCCAAATTTCCTTTTGATATCCTAAAGTTGCTTCCTTACCATTTCTTACAATTGGAGCATTAATAACTCCTGGATTTTTTAATAAAATTTCTTCTTTCATTTCAGCACTTCTAATTTTGTCTAAATTAAGTTTTTTATATTCCTTTGAAGATTCATTAATTAAATCATTAATTTTTATTTTTTGTTTTATTGAATTTAGCTCCCCTTTGCTTATCCCCTTTTCATCTAAATTTATAAATTGAAATTTTATTTTTCTTTCTTTAAAGTACCTTTCTGCTTTTTTTGTATCAAAGGATTTCTTTCTTCCAAATATCTGTATATTCATATATCCTCCTTAAGTAGTATCTTTATATTTTATTTAATATATTTATATTAACACATTCTAAATTCATCCGTCACAAATTTCCTTTTATATTTCTATATTAATAATGAATACAAATAATAAAGGATGATGAATTTGAATTATTTAATGATGATCCTTACAATTTTATTTATTGAATATATCCTTATTATTCTACATGAATTAACTCATTTTATTGCATCATTATTCTTAAAATTAAAATGCACTTATATTTATATTATTCCTTTTAAAATTTATAAAGATAAAGGAAAAATTAGAATTTCATTAGTTAAATTTTTTAATCATAAAATAACTAGTGAACTGCATTTTGATTCTCTAAATATTACAAATAAAGAAAGTTATAATAACCTTATAAAAAAATTAAGAATATATTTATTTGCAGGTCCAATATTTGACCTTATAGCTTTTACTACCCTATTTTTGATAGGAATAATCTTTGTTGAATATTCCTATTTAGCAATTATTGCTTTATTTCATTTTGCTATATCTACTATTAATTTTTTTAATAGCGATGGTAAATATGCTATTGGGGCAAAAGAAGATAAAAGAATTGCTTTTGATTTAGTTAGAAACTTTACCTTATGTGGTAATGGAAATGTAAATCCTGCTACAAAAAATTTTTTAACAGAAGTTCACCAAGAAATTTCTAGTAAAATTGATTATAGGAAGTTTGATGTTAATAATCTTTGGGACTTTTTAAATAATGTATCCTTTTACACTAACTCCATCTTAAGTTATTTTAATAATGATATTTATGAAATAGATAATAACTTTATTAAGTTCTCCAGAATTTTAATAAGAGATTTTGATAAAATTATGGAACTCGACTACAGGCAGGAGGAAAAGACCTCAATATTAATTTCTTATTATTTAATTTATAATAAGCTAAATAAGCCTAATTATGAAGTTGATAAGGTTTTATATGAAAAAGTATATACCGGAGTAAATTCGCCCTATTTTCAAGGTATTTTGAACCTTTATTTTAATAAGAAGGACCAAGAAATAATTAATTATTTAAGAGCAGAAAAAAATATGCCAATAGAATATAACTATAAGAAGGGTCATAGTAAGTTACTTTATAATTTAATTGATTTATGTGTGAATAATTAATTTAAAGGAACCATCTCAAAACAAAAATTTTATGAATCTCTGTTTTGAGATAGTTCCTTTTATCAAAGGTTCTCTATTCTATAACTCTTTTTGTATTTCTTTAAGCCATTTTCTTGCACCCTCAACAGAATTCCATGCATCTTCACTATGCTTTATATAATTAATTGCTTCTTCTTCTGTTCCTAATCTTTCGAACTTATTTTTATTCTTTTTCATTTTTCTTTGCTTTAATAAAAATTCTATTACAAAGGGATTAGATGAATTTGCAATTCTTAAATATCTTAAAGCTTCTTCTGTTTTACCAGTTTTATAAAGGTAAAGGGCTTTTGTAAATTTAGTTGTGGCTAAATAATCTCCCTTATATTTTTCTAAAAGATTTTCTAGTTCTTCATCCATGTCTTCCTCAATTAACCAAGACATAAGGGAAGATCTTACCATTAATGAGTCCTTTGGAAATACTTCAATTAAGCTTAAAAATTCTTTTATAGCAGCTTGTCTTTCTTGCATATTCCAAAGTAAAGTTCCTAATCTATATTTTGAACTGAAATATGTTCTAGTCAGGTCAAAATCCAAAAAGTTTTCCTTATAATTTTTTAATATTTCTGCATTTATATTCTTGCTTGAAAGTTCTACAGCTTTTTTTGCTAATTCTTTTTGCTCTTCACTAGATAATGAATTATCAAAGGATAAGATTATATAGGCTTCTGCACATTCTTCACTTATCTTTAATGCTTCCTTAGCTAACCTTACTCTTTTATTAAAACTTTTATTATTCCATGCATCATTTGCTAGCTTATTAGCTTTTAATAAGTTTTCATCAATTTCTATTTCCTTATTTGTAGTAGAATCCTCTAATTCTGCTGCTACTTCTTCATAAAGATCAGATTTGTTAGTATTATCTACAAATTCTACCGACCATCTATCTTCTTGTAAATCAATTATATTTCTAATTTCTTTAGACTTAGATAATCCTGTACTACTACTTACATTAAATATCTTATAAATATCAGCTACCCTTATATTACTATTCTTAAATAAATTATTTCTATTACCAATAGCATGTATTATTCCGCATGCCCAAGAATTTACTTTCCCTTTATTTATTCCATCATAGTTTATTTCAAATAATTCTTTACATAAATTCTCTGCAAGAAACAAATATCTTTCATCTAGACTACCTTTGCAAGCCTCATTAATAGCATTTATTATTTCTATAATTCTTTCATTGTTATGTGTTTTTTGCATAAATTATGTCTCCTTTATAAATTTCTTAAATCATAATAATTTATTATGATGGCCTTACCAAAAAAAAAGTGCCATTGGCACTTTTTTATCTTAGTCTTCTAAGTTTGCTATTAAAGTAGCTATTTCTTCAACAGCTTTAGCTTCGTCATCACCGTTTGCTACAACAGTAATTTTAGCTCCTTTTGTAACACCTAGTGAAAGAACACCAATTAAGCTTTTAACATTAGCTTTCTTTCCATTGAACTCGATGCTTACATCTGATTTGAATGATGAAGCTTTTTTAACTAATAAAGTTGCTGGTCTAGCGTGTAAACCAGTTCCATTGTTTACTACAACGTCTTTAGATACCATTAAACACACCTCTTTATAAATATTTTAAATAGTTTATTTTCTAACTACTTAATTATATCTATTATTATAGAAAATTTCAAGTTATTATTAATTTATTCTATTAATTGAAGCATCTGGATTAATAAAAAGGACTGTAAGCTAGTCCTTTTTAAACCTTTTAATTTTTATAGTTCTATTATCTTGGTTGAACAATTAATTTTATAGCGGTTCTTTCTTCACCGTCTATTTGAATATCAGTAAAAGCTGGAACACAGACTATGTCCTTCCCACTAGGAGCAACGAAGCCTCTTGCTATAGCTATTGCTTTAACAGCTTGGTTAATAGCACCTGCTCCCACTGCTTGAATTTCTGCTATATTCTTTTCTTTAATAATTGCAGCTAATGCACCTGCAACTGAATTTGGGTTTGATTTTGTTGAAACTTTTAATACTTCCACTTTGTCTTTACCTCCTAGATAAAAAATCGTTTACAATTTGATTTAAATATTATTTCATTTCTCTATATTTATATTCTACATTCTGGTTAAAAATCCTTTTTTATTTTTATTTTTATAAATTTTATAAAAATAAAAAATAAAATGCATTTTGCTAAGCAAAATGCATTTTATTTATTTAGCGTAATCTACCGCTCTTGTTTCTCTTATAACATTAATTTTAATTTGACCTGGATATTCTAAATTTTGTTCTATACTCTTAGATAAATCTCTAGCTAATTCTACTATTCCAGAGTCATCTAATTGATCTGGTTTAACCATAATTCTTATCTCTCTACCAGCCTGAATTGCATATGATTTTTCTACACCTTCATAAGAATTTGCAATTTCTTCAAGCTTTTCTAATCTCTTAATGTATGCTTCTAAGGTTTCTCTCCTTGCCCCTGGTCTTGCAGCTGATATAGCATCTGCTGCTTGAACTAATACTGCTTCTAGTGTTAACATTTCAACATCTCCATGATGAGCTGCTATTGCATTAGCAACAATAGGAGATTCTCCGTATTTCTTTGCTAAATCGCCACCTATTACAGCGTGACGACCCTCATCTTCTTTTGACGCTACTTTACCTATATCATGCAATAATCCTGCTCTCTTAGCTAAATTTACATCTAAGCCAAGTTCTGAGGCCATAATACCAGCTAAATATGAAACTTCAATAGAATGTTTTAACACATTTTGTCCATAACTAGTTCTATACTTTAGTCTACCAAGCAATTTGATAATTTCAGGATGAACACCATGAACACCTACTTCAAGGGTTGCTTGTTCTCCTTCTTCTTTAATATCATTTTCAACATCCTTGGTAGCTCTTTCTACCATTTCCTCGATTCTAGCTGGGTGAATTCTTCCATCTACAATTAACTTTTCTAAAGCTATTTTAGCAATTTCTCTCCTTACTGGATCAAAACTTGATAAAATAACTGCTTCTGGAGTATCGTCTATAATAACATCTACTCCTGTTAATGTTTCTAGGGTTCTGATATTTCTACCTTCCCTACCTATAATTCTTCCCTTCATTTCATCATTTGGAAGGGCAACAACATGTACTGTTGATTCTGATACGTGATCTGCCGCACATCTTTGAATTGCAGTAGTTATTATTTCTCTTGCTTTTTTCTCTGCTTCTTCTTTAGCTCTTGTTTCAACATCTTTAATCATCATAGCAGTTTCATGAGTTATTTCTCTTTTCACTTCACTTAAAAGGATTTCTTTAGCTTCTTCAGAAGTCATTGCTGATATCCTTTCAAGCTCTTCTCTTCTTTTAGTATAAAGATTTTGTACACTTGCTTCCATATCATTGATTTCTTGTAACTTTTTATTTAAAGATTCTTCTTTCTTTTCTAAAAAATCACTTTTCTTATCTAATGACTCTTCTCTTTGAATAATTCTTCTTTCTAGTCTTTGGATTTCATTTCTTCTTTCCCTAGACTCTTTATCTAGATCACTTCTTAGTTTATGAACTTCTTCCTTTGCTTCTAAAATTGATTCTTTCTTAATAGATTCTGCTTCTTTTTTAGCCTTTTCTAAAATTTCAACAGCTTCTTTTTCTAAGCTTTCAATCTTCTTTTTAGACGCACTCTTTATAGCGTTATAAAGTATAATGCATATTACTGCTAATACTATAATTCCACCTATAATCTTAAGAAAAATTTCCATATAAAACACCTCCTCCATTTAATAAACAATTTGTTTAATTGAAAATGTAGAGGTATCATAATTAATCTAACTGATATTTGAAATATGATAAACCAGTATTTGTTATTATTTTATCTTAATTTTAAAATTATGTCAAGTTTAGTTGAATATTTTCCCTAACACCGTTTTCATTTTATTGATATAAAAATAGCCGATGAAATTTACTCACCGACTATTATTATAAACAAAATTACCCAGTTTTATTCAATTAAAGGCAAAATTATTTTTCTTTTTTCTCTTTTGCTTCTTTCTCTTCAGCAGGAGCCTTAGCTAATGGAAGACCATATTTTTCCCTAATTTTATTTTCAATATCTAAAGCTAATTCTGGATTGTCTTTTAAGTATTGTTTTGCATTTTCTCTTCCTTGACCTAATCTTATATCTCCGCAAGAGAACCAAGCACCGCTTTTTTGTACAATACCTTCTTTAACACCTACATCAACGATATTACCTGTTCTTGATATTCCCTCATTATACATAATATCAAATTCAGCTTGTTTAAATGGAGGAGCTACTTTATTTTTCATTACCTTAACTCTTGTTCTGTTTCCAATAATAGAATCTCCTTGTTTTATAGAATCTATTCTTCTAACGTCTAATCTAACAGATGAATAGAACTTTAAAGCTCTTCCTCCTGTAGTAGTTTCAGGATTTCCAAACATAACACCAACTTTTTCTCTTAATTGGTTGATGAAAATAGCGATACATCCTGTTTTTTGTATTGCACCAGTTAACTTTCTTAGGGCTTGAGACATAAGTCTTGCTTGAAGCCCCATGTGGGAATCCCCCATTTCTCCTTCAATTTCCGCTCTAGGAACTAAGGCTGCAACGGAGTCAATAACAATAACATCAATAGCTCCTGATCTAACTAATGCTTCAGTAATTTCTAATGCTTGCTCTCCAGTATCTGGTTGTGAAACTATAAGGTCGTCAATATTTACTCCTAAGTTTTTAGCATAACTTGGATCTAATGCGTGCTCCGCGTCAATAAATGCAACTGCTCCTCCTTGCTTTTGAGCTTCTGCAGCAACATGTAGGGCAACGGTTGTTTTACCTGAACTTTCTGGCCCATATATTTCTATTATTCTACCTCTTGGAAGTCCACCTATACCTAAACATATATCTAAATCAAGACATCCTGTTGAAATAGTATCAATATTTAATGTACTATTTTCTCCTAATTTCATTACTGAACCTTTACCAAATTGCTTTTCAATTTGTGACATTGCACTTTCTATGGCTTTTAACTTTTCTGTATTTATATTGCCCATATAGCACCTTCCTTTCTCAACGAACATTTGTTCTATGCATTAATTATAAGTTATTTTTTTAATATAGTCAACATATATATAACATTATTTATATAAAAAGCTCCAACTAATTAGATGGAACTTTATTATAAATTATATCCTTTTTTCCTACTCATAAACAATCAAATACAAGCACTTAATTACATATTACCCTTTACTTATTACTTTTTTACTCGAAACCTAAAATTCCACTCCAAACTCAGTCCTCCACACTCCAAACTCCACACTGCAGAAGCTGAAACCTGTCTTCGACTATTACTTGTTGCTGTTAATTACATTCTTATTCTTGGCAAAATAGTCAATTCCAGAAATTATTGTAATTATAACAGCTAAAATTAATACATATTTAGAACCATATATAATTAAATTCTTTAATATTTGGTTTTCCATAACTAAGGAATATAAATATTCTGATGATTCAACATTTACTCTAAGAAGGCAAATTAAAATAGCTATAATTTGTATTACTGTTTTTACCTTTCCCCAAATACTAGCTGCAATAACTTTTCCTTCTGATGCTGCTATTGTTCTTAACCCTGAAACAGCAAATTCTCTTGCAATTATTACAACAGCTGCCCAAGCCGGAATTGTTTTTAATTCTACTAAGGATATTAGTGCTGCTGTAACTAAAAGTTTATCTGCTAATGGATCCATAAATTTTCCAAAGGTAGTTATTTGATTCCTACTTCTAGCTATATATCCATCTAACTGGTCTGTAACGGATGCTATAATAAATATTATGGTAGCAATAAATGTTCCATAGGGAATATCCCTAACTGCTATAAAAACCAAAAAGATTGGAACTAATATTATTCTAAGCATTGTAAGCTTATTTGCTAAATTCATTATATACCTCTCCTATTAAATCATAATCTAGAGTTTTATTTATCTTAACCTTAACTATATCACCTTTCTTAAGGTTTTCATCAGTCTCGATAAATATGTTTCCGTCAATTTCTGGAGCCATTTCCGTGCTTCTTCCTATGAAATATTTCCCTTTTCTTCCTTCAATAATAGTATCATAAATTTTTGAAATTTTCAATTTATTTAAATTTTCTACAATTTCCTTTTGTATTTCCATAAGTTTGTTATATCTTTCAACTTTTATTTCTTCTGAAAGATGGTTATCCATTTCTGCAGCTGGGGTTCCCTCTTCTTTTGAATATTTGAACACACCCACATTATCTAATTTATACTCTTTTAAGAATTCTTCTAACTCTGTAAAATCTTCTTCTGTTTCATTAGGGAATCCTACAATAAGAGAAGTTCTAAGGACTATATTAGGAATTCTGTTTCTTAATTTATTTATTATTCCAATTACATTTTCCTTATTTGTCTTTCTTCCCATAAGTTTTAAAATTTTACTGCTTATATGCTGTATAGGGATATCTAGATATTTTACTACTTTTTCATTACTTGCCATTTCTTCTATTAAATCTTCAGTTATTTCTTCTGGATAGCAATAAAGAAGTCTTACCCACTCTATTCCCTCTACCTTTGAAATTTCATTAACTAAAATATGAAGTCTTTTACCATCGTAAATATCTATTCCATAATTAGTTAGGTCCTGTGCTATTAATATTATTTCCTTTACTCCATTTTCTGCAAGGTGCTTAACTTCTTTTATTATGGATTCAATACTTCTACTTCTAAATTTTCCCCTTATTTTTGGAATTATACAATAAGTGCAATAATTATCACAACCTTCTGCTATTCTCACATAGGCAGTGTGTTTATCAGTTGTTAATAATCTTTCTCCTTCATTTATAATTTCATCGCTATAGTTTGCTGAAAGTATATTTCTTTCGCCCTTTATAAAATCTAATATAAGCTTATGAAGCTTCATATAGTCATTAACACCCATAAGAATATCTATCTCTGGCATAAGTTTTAATAGCTCTTCACCATATCTTTGGGTTAAGCATCCAGTTGCAATCAACATCTTGCATTTATAGTTTTTCTTATATTCTGCCATTTCTAATATTGTATTAATAGATTCTTGCTTGGCACTTTCAATAAATCCACAAGTATTAATTATTATTATTTCTGCTTCCTTTGGATTATTTGTAATTTCATAAAACTTATTAATTGTTCCTAATATAAGCTCTGAATCAACTCTATTTTTATCACAGCCTAAACTTATCATTCCAACTTTATATTTCTCCAAATTTCTTCCTCCTAAGTTTTCTTACTAACATATTTATTTTAAGTTAGAAGAAAAGTATTTACAATATTTTTATTATAAATCCATTTCTTCCTTTGAAATTAATACTTGTCTTGGTTTACTACCATCTTTCTCTGATATTATTCCTCTTCCTTCTAATTCATCCATTATTCTAGAAGCTCTATTAAAGCCTATTCTTAGTTTTCTTTGCAGGAAGGATGTAGAAGCCTGATTATATTCTACTACTGTCTTTATTGCTTCATCTAATAGTTCGTCAACTTCATCTCCTTCAGAATTTTTGCTTCCTTCTTTTACTCCATTTTCAATATGTTCTAAAATTTCTTCTTGATAATCAACCTTGGAGCTATCTTCTTCTTTTATAAAGTTAACAACTTTTTCTACTTCTTCTTCTGAAATAAAGGCACCTTGAACTCTTAGTGCTTTATTTTCTCCAAGAGGACTATATAGCATATCTCCCCTTCCTAAAAGCTTTTCTGCACCAACATGGTCTAAAATTGTTCTTGAGTCAATTCCTGAAGAAACTGCAAAGGATATTCTAGATGGTATATTTGCTTTTATAACTCCTGTAATAATATCAACGGATGGTCTTTGAGTTGCTATAATTAAATGCATTCCTGCTGCTCTTGCCATTTGAGCAAGTCTACATATATAATCTTCTACATCATTCGGACAAGCCATCATTAAATCTGCAAGCTCATCAACTATTATTACTGTATAAGGAAGTTTTTCTTCTACTATTCCCTTATCAGCTAAGGCGTTATAGCCTTCAATATTTCTAACTGATGCTTCTGCAAATAATTTGTACCTTTTATTCATTTCATTTACTGCCCAGTTTAATGCAGCTGCAGCCTTTTTAGGATCTGTTACAACAGGTATTAATAAGTGCGGAATTCCATTGTATACACTAAGTTCAACTACCTTTGGGTCCACAAGTAAAAGTCTAACTTCCTTTGGGCTGTATTTATATAATAAACTTACTATTAGGGAGTTAATGCAAACTGATTTTCCTGATCCTGTGGCACCTGCCACCAGCATATGAGGCATCTTAGCCAGGTCCCCTACAACACATTTTCCTGAAATATCCTTTCCTAAAGCAAAGGCAAGCCTATTTTTAGAAGTTTTAAATTCCTTAGAATCTAATACTTCCCTTAAAAGGACAGGAGTTTGTTTTTTATTTGGAACTTCAATTCCTATAGCTGCCTTTCCTGGTATTGGAGCTTCCATTCTTACTCCGCTGGCAGCAAGACCTAAAGCTATATCATCTTGAAGATTTACTATCTTTGAAACCTTAACACCTGGACTAGGCTGTATTTCAAACCTTGTTACTGAAGGGCCCTTTGTTACTTGAATTACCTTAGCATCTACTCCAAAGTCGTTTAATATTCCTTCAAGCTTTCCAGCGCTTTCTATTAGTTCTTTTTTATCTTCACTTTTTAATTTCATTCTAGAATTAATATTTAGCAAATCAACTGATGGATGTTGATATATTTTTTCCTCTATTTTTTCTTTATTTATATGACTTTCAATTTCTTTATTTATAACTTCCTTTACATCATTAGAAAGTTTTTCTTTTTTTCCACCTTTAGTTTCTTTTATAATTTCTTTCTCAGCCTTGTTTTCGCCAAAGTTTTCTTCATCATAAACTTCTATATTAAAAGGATTATCTAGTTTATTGGAACTTTCTTCCTTTACATCTTCTAAGGAAGAATTCTTCATAAAATCTAGTATTTTTATTTTATTATTAATCCCATTTATAAATTCTTCTCTTTCTTTAACTTCTGGTACTGCTTCAACTAAAGAATCTTGTTTTGAAAAGTCTTTAGATGCCTTCCTTTCTTCTTTTTTACTGCTCTTTTTAATTGATATTTTATTATTTATTTTCTCTTTTACATACATTATAATATCGTATAAAGTTATGTTCATCACTAGAGTGCTGCCTATAGCCCAAAGTGAAAAATATAATATATAGGAGCCTGCAAAACCTATTAACTTAAAAAGGGGATAGGCTATCATATGTCCTATAAATCCCCCATTTATTCCATCTTCACTAACTATAACATCCCATGTTTCTTTAAAGCCATCTGCTCCTTTTAAAACATGAATGCTTGCTGTAGCACAACCTAAGGTTATTCCTATAATTATTAAAGTAATTCCAAAGGTTCTCCTCGATATTTTTATACTTCCCTTAGAAATTATTATACTATAGCCAAAATAGATTAAATATAGAGGTAAAACAAATGCACTTATACCTATAAGTCTATAAATTATTTGTCTTGAAATTACTGATAAACTTCCTGCTAAGGTTGTGTAAACAGCAATTCCTAATAAGAGCCCTGAGGCTATATATATTATTCCCTTAATATCACCATTTTCTTTTATCTTTTTTTCTTCCTTCTTGCTTCTTTTTTTTCCCTTACTTCTAGGCACTTTATCACCTCTTACTGATATTTTCCAATTATATTTACATAATATTATTATAAACTTTATATAAAAAAAAGCAATTTAAATAAGAAAGCTTATTTAAATTGCTTTTTACTATATATTATTTTCTTCTTGATTGTTTTCTTGGCTTTCAATTAAGTCTTTTAACTTGCTTAATGCATCATTTATTCCCCCAACTTCATCTATTAGTCCACATTCTACAGCCTGCTCACCTATTAAAATAGTTCCCATATCGTTTAATAATTCATCTGACTTTAACATCATTTCTTTTAATCTTGATTTTTCTATTTTTGATGTTCTAACTATGAAATTATCGATTCTTTCCTGCATTTTTTGAAAATATTCGAAGGTTTGAGAAACACCAATTACAAATCCATTCATCCTAATTGGATGTACAATCATTGTGGCAGAAGGAGTTATAAAGGAATAACTAGATGATGTTGCAAGGGGAACACCAATTGAATGTCCACCACCAATTACTATAGACACAGTTGGCTTTGATAAGGAATTTATCATTTCAGCAATAGCTAAGCCTGCTTCTACATCCCCACCTACAGTGTTTAATACTATTAATACGCCCTTTACTTTTTCATTTCTTTCAATTGAAATTAACTGGGGAATAACATGTTCATACTTTGTTGCTTTAGCCTGGGCTGGTAGGACCTGATGACCTTCTATTTGTCCTATAATAGGAAGGACTTGAATAGACTCGTCATCGCTTTCATTTGTAGTTCCAAATTCCTTAATTTCCTGGAACTTTTCCTTTAGTTTACCCTCTTCTTCTTTAGAATCTTTATTTTCTTCTTCATTTAAAAGATTATCTTCTTCATTTACTTTATAATCACCTTTTATTTCTGGTGGATAATCTTCTTCTTTATTATTTTTAAAATTTAAAAAACTAAATTTTTTCATAAGCAAATCCTCCTATACAGTTCTATTTTGTACAGGAGGATATATTTTATTCATTTAGCATAAAAACTTCATGCAGTAAATTTAATGCCTTATCTAAATTATTCTTTTCTATTAAAAGCCAAATTGTCATATTGGAATCGGCTGTTTGAAGTATTTCTATATTTTCTTTTCTTAAGGTGTTAATTATTTTTGCCATTATTCCTGGAACACCCATCATACCAATTCCAACAATGGCTATCTTACTACAATCTTCTCTGACCTTATAATTTATTTTCAGTTCCTTTAGTAGATCCTCCAGAACTTTCTTTTCTTTTAAATCTATAGTGAAAATTTGTTCTGTTGGAAATATATTTATTAAATCTAAGCTTATATTTTTTTCTGCTATTTTTTCTAATAATGTTCTATAATTTCTATTATTATTCTCACTTAATTTTACTGTTATCTGAACTCTATTATTTAAGTGAGTTATTCCAGAAATATGCTTGTCATTTATTGAAAAAACTTTGTTATTTATTAAGGTTCCTTGTGAATCCTTCATGGTGTTTTTTATATAAATAGGAATATTAAATTCTTTTGCAAAGTTAACAGCATTAGGGTTTATTACTTTTGCCCCCTGATTAGCTAATTGGAATACCTCTTCATAGCTTATATTATTTATTAAATTTGCCTTTTCCACTATTCTTGGATCAGCAGTCATCATACCATCTACATCTGTATATATTTCTATGCTTTCAGCTTTAAGGTTAGCCCCTAATATACAGGCTGATGTATCACTGCCTCCCCTTCCAAGAGTGGTAAAGTAGCCCTCTTTAGTTATCCCCTGAAATCCTGAAACAACAGGAACAATGCCTTTCTTTATAAATTCTTTTATATTATTGATATTTACATAAGTTATATTAGCTTCAGTAAACTTATCATCTGTTATAATACCTGCTTGCCCTCCAGTAAGTGGAATTGCATTAATTCCTTCATTTATTAATGCATTGCTCATTATTACTGAACTTATTATTTCTCCACAACACATAAGCATATCAGTTCCTTGTAGGTTACCTTTTTTATAATTATCATCTATCAAGGAAAGAAGGGTATCAGTAGCATAAGGATCTCCTGCTCTTCCAATAGCTGATACAACAACTACAGGAGAAAAGCCCTCTCTTATTGCTTTCTTTACCTTAGCTACTACTTGATTTCTTCTTTCTTCAGTAGATACAGAAGTACCACCAAATTTTTGAATAATTATCTTCAAGTAATAACCTCCTAAAAGTTCTATGCTCTTGTTCTTTTTATCCTGCTCCTATCTGCTGAAACTACAATAACATTTGTTCCTACCTTAGTTACAGTATCCCAAGGTATTTCTACATATTCTTTGCTACCAAAAAGGCCTAATTTACTACCATAAACTGCAGCTACTATAAACTGCAAATTTCCTTTTTCATCTATAATAAAATCTAAATCATGTTGAGTATCATATTTTTCTGCTTCCTCAGTATTAAATATTTCATAGGTTTCGAGTTCACTAAGCAGTCTATATTTATTTTCTCTATTATCCTCTTCATCATAGTATTCATTTTTTCTTCTTTCTCCTCTTAACATAAGATTCACCTCCAGTTTACTCTTATTGTAAATCTTATGATAGGGAGATTAGTTTTATTACATAATATTTTTTTATACTTTTTGCGAATTTAAAGTGTTAAAGGCTTTTATATTAGGTTCTGCAATATTATTTAACTTTTCAAATTCAATATCTGGACCTACATAAGCTGTGCTTATTATGCCTGGTTTAAAGCAAGTATCTAATACATAATTTATGTCCTCCTTATTTATAATGTTAATTTTTTCTATAACTTCTTCTTGAGTTTTTATTTTGTTTTGAAGTAACATTGATTTAGCATTTGCAAACATTCTTGAGGAGGTACTTTCTAAACCTAAAATATAGCCAGCCTTAATTTTTTCCTTGTTTATATCTAATTGTTCTTTACTTATCCCATTTTTAGCAAAATCCCTAAGTTCCTTATTTATTGCATCTAATGCCTTTTCTGCATATTGCTTACTAACTCCGGTATAAATATTATTTATTCCTACTCCAAGATAGGGTTGGGCATAAGAATATATGGTGTAGCAAAGTCCTAGCTCTTCTCTTACCTTTTGGAAGAGTCTTGAAGAAGCTCCACCACCAAAAATATTGTTTAGTAGTAATAAGGCATAGGATTTATCATGGGCATAAGGAAGTCCCTTTAAAGCTAAATTTATATGTAGCTGCTCTATTGGCTTATTTGTATAGATAGTTCCATTTAGTATTTTAGGCTCTTCATAGGATGGCTCATATTGATCTTCACCTTCCCATTCTCCAAACTTCTCTTCAAGAATTTTTCTTAATTCTTTTTCATCAAACTTTCCGCATATAGATACTACAGAATTTTTTGGAGCATAATGACTCTTTACAAATTTCTTTAACTTATTATGGTTAAAGGATTTTATATTTTTGCTGCTTCCTAGTATAGGATAGGATAAGGGATTATCTCCAAATATTGCTTTAGCCTGAGTGTCACTTAGAACATCTTCCGGAGTGTCTTCACTCATATTAATTTCTTCTATTACTACACCCTGTTCTTTTTTAATTTCTTCTTCATCAAATTTTGAATTTATAAGCATATCAGATAGGATATCAATTGCTAAATCTAAATGGGTATTTAATGCTTTTATGTAATAACAGGTTACTTCCTTACTTGTATAGGCATTAATTTGGCCTCCAACATTTTCTATTTCCTCTACTATTTCTTTTGAATTCCTTTTCACAGTGCCTTTAAAGAACATATGCTCAATAAAATGAGAAATCCCGTTTACTTCTAAATCCTCATTTCTTGATCCATTTTGAACCATCACTCCAACACTAATTGAGTTTACGTGCTCTATGTACTCGGTAACTATTCTAAGTCCATTTTTTAATTTATATATATTATACATAATACCTCCTCTTATTTTTATAAATATAATTTATTAGTTGACATTATCAAATATAGCTTTAAATCTATCTTTAATAAGGTTATTTACGATTATACTTATATTTTAGATAATTTACAATAAAATATCCTTAAATATGAACTATTTTGTACTTTTCTTTGCATTAAAAAAAAGGCAATAAATTGCCCTTTAATCCTAACACTTTATTCATTCTTATTTTCTTGCTCTAATAAAGCATCTTTTCTTGAAAGATTAATTCTTCCTTGGTTGTCAATGTCTGTTACCTTGACTAAGATTTCATCTCCAATAGAAACTACATCTTCAACCTTATTTACTCTTTCCTTATCTAATTTAGATATATGGCATAAACCTTCTTTATTTGGAAGTATTTCAACAAAAGCTCCAAAGGTTGTTGTTTTAATAACTTTTCCTAGGTAGATTTCTCCTGATTTTACTTCCTTAGTTAAGCCTTCTATAATTGATATTGCTTTATTTACTCCATCATGATCTGGTGAAGATACAAATACTGTCCCATCTTCTTTTATGTCTATTTTAACTCCAGTTTCATCAATGATTTTGTTAATAACTTTACCACCTGTACCAATTACATCTCTAATCTTATCTGGATTAATGCTAATAATTGATGTCTTTGGTGCATAATTAGAAACTTCTTTTCTTGCTTCAGGAATACATTCCTTAATTACATCTAAAATGTGAAGCCTTGCTTTTCTTGCACCATATATAGCGTCATTAATAACCTTAAAGCTTAAACCTTTGATTTTAGTATCAACTTGTATTGAAGTTATTCCTTCTTCTGTACCAGCTACTTTAAAGTCCATATCTGCAAAGAAATCTTCAATTCCTTGGATATCAGTTAATACTTCTTCCCTTGTTAAGTCTTCTGAAGTTATAAGACCCATTGCAATACCTGCTGCTGGTCTTTTTATTGGAACACCTGCATCTAATAGAGCTAAGGTACTTCCACAAACTGCAGCCTGGGATGTTGAACCATTTGAACTTAAAACTTCTGAAACTAATCTTATTGTATATGGGAATTCCTCTTCAGATGGTATAAGAGGCTCTAATGCTCTTTCAGCTAAAGCTCCGTGACCAATTTCCCTTCTTCCTGGTCCTCTAAGTGGTTTTACTTCTCCTACTGAATATCCTGGGAAGTTATAGTGATGCATATATCTCTTAGATTCTTCCTCACCGATTCCATCAAGTATTTGAATGTCACCAACTGCACCTAGAGTAGCAACTGTCATTACTTGAGTTAATCCTCTTGTAAAGATTCCTGTTCCATGTGTTCTTGGTAATACACCTACCTCACAGCTAATTGGTCTTACTTCATCAAAGGCTCTTCCATCAGGTCTTCTATGATGATTTAAAAGCATATCTCTAACAACTTCTTTTTGAAGTTTATATAATATTTCTTTTATATCTCCAAGGTTTTCTGGATATTTTTCTTCGAATTCAGCATAAACCTTTTCAGTTAAGGCATCTACTGCTGCATTTCTTTCGTCCTTATCCATAATCCACATAGCTTCTTTTACCATTTCGCTGGCAAAATCAGTTATTTCTTTTTCTAAATCTTTGTTTGGTTCATATAATTCCGGAACTATTTTTTCTTTACCGAACTTAGCTACAGCTTCTTCTTGGAATTTAATTATTTCTTGACAAGCCTCAAATCCGTATTTAATGGCTTCGATCATAAGGTCTTCTGGAATTTCATTTCCACCTGCCTCAATCATCATTACTCTTTCGCTAGTTGCACAAACTGTTAAGTGAAGTTCGCTTTCTTCTCTTTCCTTTAAAGTTGGATTTGTGATAAATTTACCATCTACTAGTCCTACTTGAACTGCTGCAACTGGTGTTGAGAAAGGAATACTTGATAGGCATAATGCTAAGGATGCTGCATTAATTGCTAAAATTTCTGGTAAGTTATCTTTTTCCACTGATACAACAGTACAAACTACTTGAACATCATTTCTATATCCCTTTGGGAATAATGGTCTTAAGGGTCTATCTACAGCCCTTCCATGTAGTATTGCACTTTCAGAAGGTCTACCTTCTCTTTTAATAAATCCTCCAGGAATTTTTCCAACTGAATATAATTTTTCTTCATACTCTACACTTAGAGGAAAAAAATCTATACCCTCCCTTGGTTTTTCTGAAGCATTAACATTAGTTAAAATAACAGTATCTCCGTAACTAATAAAGGCTGCTATATCTGACAACATTCCTACATGCCCAAATTCTAATTTTAATTCTCTTCCAGCAATATTAGTTTTCAATACTTTTTTCATTTTGTAACCTCCTTTCGGTCTTCTTATACCATTTTAAAATAATTAAAATAATAGAGCGGCTTAAAAACCGCTCTAAAGACTATCTTCTTAAGCCTAATCTTTTTATTATTGATCTATATCTTTCGATATCTTGATCAGCTAAATAGTTTAGAAGACCTCTTCTTTGTCCTACCATCATTAAAAGACCTCTTCTTGAGTGGTGGTCTTTTTTGTGTTGCTTTAAGTGACCAGTTAAAGAATTGATTCTTTCTGTTAATAAAGCAATTTGTACTTCTGGTGATCCAGTATCTCCTTCATGTCTTCCATATTCTTTGATTATTTCTTGCTTTCTTATTGCGTCCATTTTCGCACCTCCATAATATTATCCCCTAAATCCATGAAATGAGACGGCACCCTCACATCTTAGAATTAGGTTCTTCATTTGATATTATAACAAATGATAATTATATTGTAAATTATTATTTTACATAATTTTAATTTCTATATCTTTACCTTTAGCATAGGCTTCATCTTTTTTTAGCTGGTTTATAAGCTCATCTAGACTATTAAATTTTATTTCATCTCGCATTCGGCTAATAAAATACAGCCTTATTTCTTTTTCATATATTGTTTCTTCGAAATTTAGAATAAAGGTCTCTATGGTTAATTCTTTCCCATTTACCGTTGGATTATTCCCAACGGAAGTTATTCCCTTGTAAATTTTATTATTAAATTCAACATTAGTATAATATACGCCTTTTTTTGGAATAACATTTTCATGATTAACTTCCATGTTAGCAGTAGGGAAACCTATAGTTCTTCCTAGTTTTTTGCCATGAATTATTTTCCCCTTAATTGAATAATATCTTGATAGCATTTTTGAAGCTTCTTCTACTTCACCATCAGATATAGTCTTTCTTATTCTGCTGCTGCTTATTATTTCATCTTTATAAGTATAAGGTTCCATAACAAACAGTTCATAACCATATTTATTTTTAAGAGCCTCTAATAAATTTGTATCACCTAAATTTTTATGACCAAACTTAAAATTAAATCCAACTATAATGCCCTTAATATTGTATTTTTCACAGAGCATCTTAATAAAATCCTCTGGTTGAATTTGCATAAATTCTTTTGTAAATTCTTTTAGCACCACAATATCTATCTTTTCTTCTTCTAGGCATTTTATCTTAGTTTCTGTATCCATAATTAATCTGGGGACTTTCTCTGGATTAATTAAGGTTTTCGGATGATTTTTATATGTAAATACCATGCTATTTCCATTATTCTTTTTAGAAATCTCAACTGTCTTCCTTAGAAGGGATAAATGTCCATAATGAAGACCATCAAAACTTCCTAATGCAACATAATTAGGCTTTTTTTTATCTTCTTTATTTATATCATCATCAACTACTATCATACTATCCCCCTAAATAATAAGTAATTTTTCAATTTTAAACCCCTTAATATCTGCTTTTCCAAGGCCTATAAATTTTTCATTTTCATCATATACTCTATATAACTTTCCAACTTCTATCTTACTCTTTGTAAGTCTTTTGTCAAAAACCCTAACACCATTTATCAATAACTTTGAAAATTTATTTGAAACAGTAAGCTTATGGTAAGAAGCTAAGGCTTTATCTATACTAATAATATGGTCTTTTATATTATCGGAAGTTAAGTCGTTGATATTTATAGATTCTTCCTCAGAAAAATTTGAAGTTTTAGTTCTTTTTAAGTCTGTCATTGTGGCTCCAACTTTTAATTTTTCTCCAATATCATAACAAAGACTTCTTATATATGTTCCTTTTGAGCATTTTACCTTCATTCTTATATAGGGATTTTTAATACTTATATCGGTAATTTCTTTTATATTTATGAGTCTGCCTTCCCTAGGAACTTCTATTCCCTTTCTGGCTAATTCATAAAGCCTTACTCCATTTTGTTTTAAAGCAGAATACATAGGAGGAACTTGAGAATATTCACCAACAAATAATTTAACAGCCTCTTCTATTTCCTTATCTGTTAAGCTTGATGGGTCCTTTTCCTCAATTATCTCTCCTTCTAAATCATAGGTAGTTGTTTTTATTCCAAGCTTAAATTCAACTTCATACACTTTATCGGAATTCATAATATAATCAATTATTTTAGTAGCTTTTCCAATGCAAATTGGTAACACACCGCAGGCTTCTGGGTCAAGAGTGCCGGTATGGCCTACTTTCCCTGTACCTGCTATTTTCTTGATTTTTCTTACTACATCAAAGGAGGTCATTCCTTTATTCTTATAAACATTAATTACTCCATCCATATTAAAACACTTTCCCTATTTCCTTTAGTACTTTTTCCTCAGCTTCTTTTAGACTTATGTTCTTTAGTGTTATTCCAGCAGCTTTAACATGTCCTCCGCCACCTAAACTTTCAGCAATTTCCCTAACATCAAAATTATTTTTTGATCTAAGACTTACTTTTGAAGCATTTTCTATTTCCTTAATTAAAATTGCTACTTCTATACCTTTTATTTGCAGAGCAAAGGAAATAATATCTGAAGTATCTCCAATTTCTATACCTAGTTCTTCCCCATAAGACATTGGAATTCTTACTAAAGCAGCTTTACCATTAAATAATAGCTCTATATTACTTAATGCTTTTCCTATTAGTTTCATTTTTTCAAAGGTATTATTATCAAAAAGATTTTGATATATATTAGTATTATTAACTCCAAGATTTTTTAGTTTTGAAGCTATTAAATGAGTTCTAGATGTTACATTTGAATGTCTAAAAGCACCAGTATCTGTTACTAATGAAGTATAAAGGCATGTTGCAATTTCTCTTATTTCATCCTTTTCTTCTTGAAAATTTATGCCTAGTTTTTCAAGCAATTCAAAAACAACTTCTGCTGTTGCAGCTGCCTTTATATCTATATAGTTTTTATCTCCATACTTTTCATTACTAACATGATGATCAATATTTATTACTTCACCTTTGTAATTATAAAGATCTGCAGAAATTCTATCGTAATTTCCACAGTCTAAAACAACTACTATTTCTGTATCATCCTCTGGACTAATAATTTTTCCAGTAGCTTCATTAGAACCCTTTAAAAACTGAAGATTTTCTGAGATAAGATCTTTTGAAATTAAATATACATCTTTTTTTAAAATTCTAAGTCCATTTAAAAGTGCAAGTGCACTACCTACTGCATCACCATCTGGTGATGCATGGTAGGTAATGCCTATTTTATTACTTCTTAATAACTCTTTACTTATTTCTTCTAAGGAATTCACTATCTTGACCTTCCCTTTTCTATAAGTTCATCGATTCTCATTCCGTAGCTTATTGAATCATCTAATTCAAAAAGTATTTGTGGTGTATTTCTTAAATTCATTCTATGGCTTATTTCTCTTCTTACATATCCGCTTGCACTTTTTAATGCTTGGAATGTTTCATTTTTTTCTTCATCATTTTTTGCAAATATACTTACATATACCTTGGCGTAACTTAAATCTTTAGTTACTTTAACTGATGTTATTGATACCATTCCAGTCATTCTAGGGTCTTTTATTTCATCTCTTATTATGATGCTTATTTCTCTCTTAACTTCTTCGTTAATTCTTCCGCTTCTATAATTAGCCATTTAAATCACCTCTCTATTAAAGCTTTTTTCTTTGGATTGCTTGTATAGTAAATGATTCTATTATATCCCCTTCTTTTATATCATTGAATCTTTCAACGCTTAATCCACATTCATATCCAGTTCCAACTTCTTTTACGTCGTCTTTAAATCTCTTAAGGGATGCAAGCTTTGATTCAAATATTACTATTCCATCTCTTATTACTCTAACTTCTGAATTTCTAATTATTTTACCATCAAGAACATATGCACCAGCAATAGTTCCTATGCTAGAAATCTTATAAGTTGCTCTTACTTCTGCCTTTCCATTTACTACTTCTTTGTATTCTGGATCAAGCATTCCTATCATAGCAGATTTAACATCTTCTATAGCATCATATATTACTCTATAAGTTTTAATTTCAACTTCTTCTTTTTCAGCTGCTGCTGTTGCATTTGAATCTGGTCTTACATTAAATCCTATAAGTAATGCATTTGAAGCCGTAGCTAAGCTAACATCTGTTTCTGTTATTGCACCAACTCCACCATGGATAACTCTAACTTTTACATCATCAGTTGAAAGTTTTTCTAAGGATTGTTTTATAGCTTGAACTGTTCCTTGTACATCGGCCTTTACTATTATGCTAAGTTCTTTTACATTACCTTCTTTAATTTGGTTGTATAGATCTTCAAGAGAAACTCTATTGCTTGCACGGAAGCTTTCATCTTTAATCTTCTCTTTTCTTTTTTCAGCCATGTTTCTAGCAGTTTTTTCATCTTTTACAACAATAAATCTATCCCCAGCTTCTGGTACTTCTGAAAGACCTAGTATTTCTACTGGTATTGATGGACCTGCTGTTTTAATTTTCTTTCCTTTATCGTCGAACATAGCTCTTATTCTTCCGTAAGTATTACCTACTAATATAGAATCTCCTACATTTAATGTACCACTTTGAACAAGTAGAGAGGCTACTGAACCTCTTCCTTTATCTAATTTAGCATCAATTACAGTACCTTTTGCTTTTCTCTTTGGATCTGCCTTAAGCTCTGACATTTCAGCTGTTAATAATACCATTTCTAATAGTTGGTCGATGTTTTCACCAGTTTTTGCTGAAACAGGTACAGCAATAGTGTCTCCACCCCACTCTTCAATAAGAACTTCTACTTCTGATAGTTCTTGCTTAACTCTATCTACATTAGCGCCTTCTCTATCTATTTTGTTTATTGCAACTATCATTGGAACATTAGCAGCCTTACAGTGACTTATTGCTTCTTTTGTTTGAGGCATTAATCCATCATCTGCTGCAACAACTAAGATAACTACATCTGTTATTTGAGCACCTCTTGCTCTCATTGCTGTAAAAGCCTCGTGACCTGGTGTATCAAGGAAAGTTAGCTTTTCTCCATTAAGACTAACTGTGTAAGCACCTATATGCTGTGTTATTCCACCTGCTTCACTTGATGTAACATGAGCTTTTCTAATATAGTCAAGCAAAGAAGTTTTACCATGGTCAACGTGTCCCATTACAGTAATAACAGGAGGTCTTTTTACAAGATTTGCTTCATTTACATCTTCTTCTATATTTAAATCTTCTTCTATATTTAAATCTTCTAGTTCTTCTGTTTCTTCCTTCTTAACTGCTAGGCATTCATATTTTTCACAAACTTTTTCCGCAGTTTCAAAATCAATTTCTTGGTTAATAGCTGCCATAACACCTGTAAATATTAAGGTTCTTATAACATCTGCAACTGGTTTGCCTAATTTTTCTGCTAATTCTTTTACAGTTATAGTTTCTCCGATTTCAATAACCTCTGATGTAATTTCAGGTTCTTCTTCTTTTTTGCTATTCTTTTTCTTCTTTTTCTTTTTAGCTTGATTATTAACTTCTTCTGCTATTTGTTCTTCATATTCATCTACAATATTTTTTGGTTCAGAGTCTTTTTCTTTTTCTGCAAGTAATTCTTTAATTAACTCTGCGTCTTCCTCTTCTATTACGCTCATATGATTTTTAACATCAATACTAAATTCATTCATTAATAGTTCTATAAGTTCTTTCGAACTAATTTCCAGTTCTTTTGCCAATTCATATACTCTTATTTTTGACAATAAAAACACCCCCGATTAAATTTTTATTTTTCCTCTTCATAAAGGGCATAGAGTTTTTTAGCTATATTCTCATCGGACACAGCTAAAATTTTTACTTCTTCTCTACCTATAGAAACACCCAGTTCTTCTTTTGTGAAATCTTCTATACATTTTATATTTTTTATTTTGCAATGATTAGTAAATTTCTTTTTTGTACTTTCTGATGCATCCTTTGAAATTATAAATAAATAGATATCTTTTTTATTTCTTTGTTCATTGCATTTACTATAACCTTCTATTAAGCTGCCAGCTCTTTTTGCTAATCCTAGAAAATTAAAAAACTTATTCATTTATTATTTCTTCCTTTAATCTATTATAAACAGTTTCATCAATTGCAATGTCTAAACTTCTACTAAGTCTTTTTGTATTAAAAGCTTTTTCTAAGCAGTCTTGATCTCTACAGATATAAGCTCCTCTACCGGATTTCTTACCAGTTAAGTCTACTGAAACCTCTAAGTCAGGACTTTTTACAACCCTTATTAACTCTTTTTTAGGCTTCATTTCCATACATCCAGTACACTTTCTTAAAGGAATTTTCTTTACTCTCATAAAAAATCCTCCCTATTCTTCAAATGATAAATTTTCTACTTCTTCATCATTTTCTATTTCTTCAATATTCTCTGCTTCTTCTTTTAAAGCTTCAGCTTGTGATTTACTTTTTATATCTATTTTCCAATTAGTTAATTTTGCTGCAAGTCTTACATTTTGACCTTCTTTACCAATTGCTAATGATAATTGGTTATCCTCAACTACTACCTTAGCTGACTTTGTTTCTTCATCAGCAGTTACTTCTAACACCTTTGCTGGGCTAAGGGATGCTGCTATAAATTCTTCTGGGTCTTTGCTCCATTTTATTATGTCAATTTTTTCTCCCTTAAGTTCATCAACGATTTTTTGGACTCTTGCACCTCTTGGTCCAACACAAGCTCCCATTGGATCAATATTTTCATCATGGGAATAAACAGCTATCTTACTTCTTGATCCTGCTTCCCTTGAAATACTTTTTATTTCTACAACACCGTTATATATTTCTGGAACTTCTAATTCAAATAATCTTTTTACAAGACCTGGGTGAGTTCTTGAAACTATTATTTGAGCACCCTTTGATCCATTTTTAACCTCAACAACATATAGTTTTACTTTTTCATTAAAGTTATATTCTTCTCCAGGAATTTGTTCATTAGGTCCTACAGTTGTTTCAATTCTGCCAAGGTTAATAAACACATTTCCTTTATCTTTTCTAAGTACTGTACCAGTAATTATGTCATATTCTAATTCCTTTAATTCTGTATATATAGCATTTCTTTCTGCTTCTCTTATTCTTTGTGTTACCACGCCTTTAGCTAGTTGGGCAGCAACTCTACCAAAGTTTTTAGGTGTAACTTCTAAATCCACTATATCATCTAAATCATATCTAGGACTTATAGCTTTTGCCTCTTCTAGACTGATTTCTGTTATATCATCATATACATCTTCTACAACTACTTTTTGAGCATATACATGGATTTCTCCATTTTCTCTATTTATATTTACCTTTACATTTTGCGCTGAAGTTGTTGGGCCTGCATAATTTTTCTTGTACGCTGCAACTAGCGCATCTTCAATTGTTGTAAATAAAAGTTCTTCGCTAATCCCCTTTTCTTTTACTATTTCTTTAAGAGCGCCTATAAACTCTTCATTCATTTTAATATCCTCCTTATTATATTTCCCCTTCTAAATTGGCTGATTTTATTTTTTCTTTAGGAATATCTATAAGTTCTCCAGCTTCTTCTAAGATAACTGAATCATCCTTTACTTCTTTTAATATTCCTTTAAAAGTTTTTTTGCCATTAAGTCCCTTTGATAGCTTAACTTGAATTTCTTTTTCAATTTGCTTTTTATAATGATCATCTGTATATAGCCTTCTATTTAATCCTGGAGAAGACACTTCTAAATAGTAAGCTTCCTTTATTGGATCCTTTTCATCCATTATGTCACTTACTCTTCTAGACATAGCTTCACAATCTGATAAAGTTATGCCACCGCCTTCTTTATCAATATATATTCTTAAGTAATAATTACCATCCTCTTTTACATATTCAACGTGATAAATTTCTAAATTTAATTGTTCTGCTACAGGTCTTACTAATTGATCAATTTCATTAACTAATAAATCAACCTTCATATTAAACCTCCTTTTAAAATGATTTTGTAGATTATAAGCTATAATAGAAGTTTTCCCAATATTCTATAAAAAAAGCAACTATTTTAGTTGCAATTAAATAGAAAGAGCGGGTATTTAATATCCCACTCCCAAATTCTAGCTATTAGTAAATTACTTCTTATGTTTATCCTAACATAATTTAAATATTAATACAAGGAAAATTTAAAATATTGATAGAGAACGGAATATATTGAAATTTATATTATAAATTTTCTATTTCCTTCATCAATTCTTCTATTAAATCTTCTTCCTTAACCTTCCTTACAATTTTACCTTTCTTAAAGATTAAGCCCTCGCCATTTCCTCCAGCTATTCCAATATCTGCTTCTCTTGCTTCTCCTGGACCATTAACTGCACATCCCATTACAGCAACCTTAATATTTTTATTTATATTTTCTAATCTTTTTTCAACTTCTTTTGCTATTTCAATTAGCTTAATTTGAGTTCTTCCACAAGTTGGGCAAGATACAAATTCTAAACCTGTTTCTTTAAGTTTTAAGGCTTTTAGTATTTCTTTTGCAACTCTTACTTCCTCTATAGGATCACTTGTTAGGGAAACTCTAACAGTATCTCCTATACCTTCTGCTAGTAAAGTACCAAGGCCTATACTTGATTTTATTGTTCCTCTAAAAGGCGTTCCTGACTCAGTTACACCTAAGTGCAGCGGATAATCACAAGACTTACTCATTAGTCTATAGGCCTCAATCATCATAACAACATCTGAAGATTTTATTGAAATTGCTATATCATAAAATTCTAAATCTTCTAATATTTTAACATGTCTTAAGGCTGATTCTACTAACCCCTTTGCAGTAGGCTTTCCATCTCTTTGTAAAATATCCTTTTCTAAAGATCCTGAATTTACACCTATTCTTATTGGAATATTCTTAGCTTTTGCAGCCTCAGCAACGGCCTTTACTTTTTCCTCATTCCCAATATTTCCAGGATTTATTCTTAAAGCTGAAACTCCATTTTCTATTGCTTTAAGAGCTAATTTATAATCAAAATGTATATCTGCAACTACTGGAATTGGTGACTGAATGCAAATTTCCTTTAAGGCTTCTGCCGCTTTCATATCTGGAACTGCACATCTTATGATATCACAGCCTGCAATATTTAATTCTCTTATTTGTGCAATAGTTGCTTCTACATCTCTTGTATCTGTGTTGGTCATAGATTGTATTGTTATTTTTGCATCTCCACCAACATAAACATTTCCAACTTTTAATTTTCTTGTTTTTCTTCTTTCCATATATGTCTCTCCTATAAACTTATAGGGAATAGTATATCCTTTATAGTTACTAAGATCATAACTCCAAATAAAAACATAATTCCAAGATAGTTTATCGCTCCAACTATTTTTTCTGGAACTTTTCTTCTTGTAATTAACTCAATTAATAATATTACTGTCCATCCACCATCTAAGGCTGGGAAAGGCATCATATTCATAACTGCTAAGTTTATGCTTATATAAGCTAAAAAGTTAATTAAATTCCAAATTCCATTTTCAGCTGCCGCACTGGACATTCGAATTATAGATACTGGGCCTCCAACATCTGTTTTTAAATTTAATCTTCCAGTAATCATCATCTTTAGTCCTGTAAATGTTTGACTTACTGCTGAAACAGTTTTATTGAAACTATGTTTAAAACTCTCGAAGATACTTGGTTCATCTACTAATTTAAAGCTAAAACCTATCATATATCTTTCGCCATAATCATCTTTAACTAATTCTGGAGTTATGGTATATTCATACTTTTCCCCATTTCTTTCTATTAAAAAATCTACTGGATTGTCCTTTGCCATTCCTATAGCAATTTGTATGTCATCTGAAGCAAAAACTTTATTACCATTAGCTTCTAAAAACTTATCTCCTACTTGAAGACCTGCTTCCATAGCGGGAGAATTTTCTATAAGACCATCTACCACTGGCAAACTATATCCAAATTTATTTAAAAAAATTGTGTACATTAGTACTGCAAATAAGAAATTCATAGCAGAACCTGCTATTATTACACTTATTCTTCTTAAAGGAGGCTTTGATGAAAAACTTCTTTCATCCTGTACTTCTTCTTCCTCACCTAGCATTTTAACATATCCTCCTATAGGAAACAAACCTAAGGAATACTTTGTTTCCTTTCCCTGGGTAGAAAGGATTTTAGGTCCCATTCCTATAGAAAATTCTTCAACTTTAATTCCATTAACCTTTGCCATAATAAAATGTCCAAGTTCATGAACAATGATAAGTAAACCAAATCCAATTAGCGCATAAATTATATACAATATACTTCCTCCTAATTCCAATTATCCCTTACATATTTTCTTACTTCCTTATCAGTTTCTAATATATTCTCTAAAGTAAGCTCCTTTCTTTTTTCTTCCTTAAAGTTTTCTAATGTTTTTTCTATTATACTTGGAATTTCAATAAATTTTATTTTTTCTTCTAATAATAATGCAACAGCCTCTTCATTTGCACCATTTAATATACAGGGAGCAAGGCCTCCTTCTTTTCCAGCCTTATATGCCAGCTTTAGACACTTGAAAGTTTCCATATCTGGCTTTTCAAAGGTAAGCTCACTAATTTCATAAAAATTAAGTTTTTTAGCAATAGGATTCTTTCTTTCCTTTTTATTTAAGGCATATTGTATTGGCAGCCTCATATCTGTAGATCCAAGCTGTGCAATAACACTTGCATCTTTATATTCAACCATTGAATGAATAATACTTTGAGGGTGAACAACTACTTCTATATTTTCATAAGGACAATCAAATAAATAATGGGCTTCTATTACTTCTAATCCCTTGTTCATTAAAGTTGCTGAATCTATAGAAATTTTCTTCCCCATATCCCATTTTGGATGATTTAAGGCATCTTGAACTGTAACATTTTTTAAATACTCAGTATCTTTTCCCCTAAAGGGCCCTCCTGAAGCAGTTAAGATAATTTTATTAATATCTTCTGTTTTATATCCACTTAGAGCTTGGAATATTGCACTATGTTCTGAATCTACTGGATATATATTAATTTTATTTTCCTTTGCCTTTTCTATAATAAGTTCTCCTGCAACTACTAGTGTTTCCTTATTAGCTAAAGCTATATCCTTTTTTGCTTCTATTGCCTTGATTGTAGGTCTAAGACCAATCATTCCAACAACAGAGGTTACAACCATATCTATTTCTTCTAAAGAAGCAATTTTTTCTAACCCTTCAATTTCTGAATAAACTTCTATATTAAGGTTATTTTCTATACAATAAGATTTTATGTCCTCAGCAGCTTTTCTATCCATCATAGCAACATATTTAGGCATAAATTCTTTAATTATTTCCTTCATCTTGTTTACAGATGTATTTGCACTTACCCCAACTAAGTTAATTTCTTGATTAGAATTTCTTATTACATCTAAGGTTTGGATTCCTATTGAGCCTGTTGCTCCTAAAATTGAAATACTCTTCATTTTTGCCTCCTAATTTAAGTACATATATAAACTTATCTCTTAGTAAGATTTATTAAATAAAGAAAAATAAAATATTTTACATATAAGTTTTTCTTTATTATTTTATTTTATATTATTATTACTATAAAAACAATTATTCTCACTGGAAAATATTTTATTAAATTATTAATATAAATAAGTTTTAGAGTAAAATAATAAAAAATAACAGCTGAAAGGGAATTTCATTTTTTAAATTCCATTTCATCTGCTATTTTTAACTTCTTATAATAAATATTTAAATTCCAACTATAAATGTTAAATAATAAAATACTACAAGTGAATTAAACAAAATAGAATCAAATCTATCTAGTATTCCACCATGACCTGGTATTAAATTTCCATAATCCTTTATACCTACATATCTTTTAATAGATGAAGCTACCAAATCACCAAGCTGTCCCATAATTCCACATAAGGCCCCTATTAATATAAAGTCTATCAAATTTACATTTGCTATCTTATTAATCATAATTATACCAAAAATTCCGCAACCGATAGTACTTCCTAAAAAGCCTCCTATGGATCCAGCAATTGTTTTATTTGGACTTATTTCTGGACACAATTTTTGTCTTCCAAAATATTTTCCTGAATAATAGGCAAGGGTATCAGAAACCCATGAGCCAATAAATATTAACCAAATTAAAAAATTACCATTTGGCTTGCTGCTAATAATAGGAATAAAGCTAAACAAAATTCCTACATAAATAAAACCTAATACAGTCAGTGCTGAATCTATAAAATTATATTTTAAATTTATTATAGGAACTATTAATAATAAGATTGAAATTAATAAAAGTACATATACAAATTTCTCAATATTATTATTCATTAAGTAATAAATCACTAATAAAATGTATCCGGCTAAAGGTATAGGATTAAACTTCTTTTCTTTTAAAGCATTATAAATTTCATATAAACCCAAAAAGGAAACAATAAAAGTAATAGACTTTAACCAAACCCCTCCTAAGAAAAGAAAAATTATAAAGGGCGCCATTACTAAAGCCCCAAAATACCTACTATTTTTTTTCATTACCACACCTCTAAACTATTATATTCCACCATATCTTCTATTTCTATGTTGGAAATCATAAATGGCCTTATGTAAGTGTTCCTCTTTAAAATCTGGCCAACATATATCTGAATACCAAAATTCTGAATAAGCACACTGCCACAATAAGAAGTTGCTAATTCTTTGTTCTCCAGAAGGTCTAATTATTAGATCTGGATCAGGTATATCATATGTATATAGATAACTAGAAAAAGTTTTTTCAGTTATTTCATCCGATTTTATCTTGTTATCTTTATAGTCTTCTGCTATATCCTTTACCGCTCTTAAAATTTCATCTCTTCCACCGTAATTAAAAGCTAAATTTAGAACAAGACCTTTATTATCCTTAGTAGTATTAACAGCCTTTGTTATCTCATTTTCTGCATTTTGGGGCAGTTTTGTAATATCTCCAGATATTCTTATAACTACTCCATTCTTATTTAATTCCTCTAGTTCCTTTTTTAAGTATTCTACTAAAAGGTTCATTAAAGCAGAAACTTCCTCCTTAGGCCTTTTCCAGTTTTCAGTTGAAAAAGCATAAAGGGTTAGATACTTAACTCCAATTTTATTTGCTTCTTTAAGAATCCTTCTAATAGCCTCTACTCCTGCCCTATGTCCCATTGTTCTTGGAAGATTTCTTTTTTTGGCCCATCTCCCATTTCCATCCATTATTATTGCTATATGTTCAGGAATATTGTCTTTATCTAAAATTATTTCTGTTTTCTTTTTCTTTATAAAGGATCCTATCATACTTCCTTCACCCTCCATTATTAAATAAGGAAAAACCCGCTAAAGAGCAGGTTTATATAGACATTATCTCTTTTTCCTTAGATAAAACTATTCCATCTATTTCTTTAACAAATGAATCAGTTATTTTTTGTACTTTTTCTTCAGCAGATTTTAACTCATCTTCTGAAATTTCTCCATCCTTTTTAAGAGCTTTAATTTTATCATTTGCTTCTTTTCTAATGGCTCTTATGGCAATTTTTGATTCTTCTCCTGTCTTTTTAACAGCTTTTACTAAGTTTCTTCTTGTTTCTTCAGTTAATTCAGGAACTACTAATCTTATAACATTACCATCATTTGAAGGATTTATTCCAAGATCTGAAGTTAATATTGCTTTTTCAATTTCTTTAATTAAAGATTTTTCCCATGGAGATATTGCTAGTACTCTTGGCTCTGGTGCAGATATGTTTGCAACTTGATTCAAAGGACAAGGACTGCCATAATAATTTACTTGTATTCTGTCAAGCATAGTAGGGTTTGCTCTACCAGCTTTCATAGTTGATAAATCCCTTTTTAATACAGATATTGTCTTTTGCATTTTCTCTTCTAATTTTTGAGTTATATCTTTAATCATATAAACCTCCCTATTTTATACTTGAAACTAATGTACCAATTTTTTCCCCAGAAACAGCTCTTATAATATTTCCTGGTGTATCTAATCCAAATACTAAGATTGGAATATTATTATCCATACATAATGAAGTAGCTGTGGAATCCATTACTTGTAATCCTTGATCTAAAACTTCAATATAATTTAATGTATCATACTTTTTAGCATCTGAATACTTATTTGGATCCTTATCATAAACTCCATCTACTTTTTTTGCTAATAAAATAACGTCTGCTTCTATTTCAGCAGCTCTTAAAGCGGCAGTAGTATCAGTTGAAAAATACGGATTTCCTGTACCAGCTGCAAATATTACAACTCTTCCCTTTTCAAAATGTCTTACAGCTCTTCTTCTAATAAAAGGTTCTGCAATTTCTCTCATTTCTATAGCAGTTTGAACTCTTGTTTTTACGCCATTTTGTTCTAAAGAATCTTGTAGGGCTAAAGCATTAATACAAGTTGCTAACATTCCCATATAGTCAGCTTGTGCTCTATCCATGCCTTCTCCGCTTCTACCTCTCCAGATATTTCCGCCACCAACTACTAATCCAACTTCTAAATTCATAGCAATTAGTTCTTTAATTTCTAGTGCAATTCTTTTAACTACATCAAAATCGAATCCAAATCCATTCTTTCCTGCTAAAGCTTCTCCCGAAATTTTAAGTATTACTCTTTTATATTCACTTTTTCCCATTCTTAGTACCTCCACAATATAAATTTGGCATCTCCTGTAAAAAAGGAGAACACAATGTGTCCTCCTTTGTATTACTTAGTCATCTTAGCTACTTCATCAGCGAAGTTATCTTCAGCCTTTTCGATACCTTCTCCTCTTTCGAATCTTACATATCTGTTAACTGTTATAGGAGAACCAACTTCCTTTGATTTTTCTTGAAGGTATTTGCTTATGCTCTTATCTCCATCTTTAACCCAAGCTTGATTTAAAAGACATACTTCTTTAAAGTATTTTTGGATTCTACCATTTACCATTTTATCTATTATCTTTTCTGGTTTTCCTTCATTTAAAGCTTGAACTCTGTATATTTCTTTTTCTTTTTCTAAAGCAGTTTGATCTACATCATTTTCACTTAAGAATAATGGATTTGCAGCAGCAACTTGCATACAAACATCTTTTGCTACTTCCTTTAACACTGCAGTATTATTAGAATCAGAACCTAATTCAACAATAACTCCAATTCTTCCACCGCCATGGATATAACTTTCTATTAATCCTTTTTCAACTGAGAATTTTTCGAATCTTCTTAAAGTCATATTTTCGCCTAATTTTGCAATTAAAGCTGTTAAAGTTTCTTGAATTGTATTGTTGTCATCATACTTTTCGTTAACAAGTTCTTCTACAGTTGTTGCAGAAGTTTTTGAAGCTATTTCTGCTATTCTATCAGCAACAGCAATAAATTCTTCATTTGCTGCAACGAAATCTGTTTCACAGTTTAATTCAACAATTCCAGCTGTTTTTCCATCTTCTGATATATAAGTTTTTACAAGACCTTCAGCAGCTACTCTTCCAGCTTTTTTAGCAGCAGCAGCTAATCCCTTTTCTCTTAATATTTCAACAGCCTTTTCCATATCTCCATTAGCTTCTGTTAAAGCCTTCTTGCAGTCCATCATTCCTGCACCAGTTTTTTCTCTTAATTCTTTAACTGATTTAGCAGTTACCATAATGTATATTCCTCCTAACTTTTTGTAAACCTTATTATTTAGGTTAAAAGGTAAATGAGAAGTCTCACCTACCTTTTTATATTTTTATTCAGCTAATTGTTCGCCTTGTCTTCCTTCGATAATTCCATCAGCTATTTTAGCAGTTATTAATTTAACAGCTCTTATAGCATCATCATTTCCTGGAATTACATAATCTACTTCTTCAGGGTCACAGTTAGTATCTACGATACCAACAACAGGGATTCCTAAAATCTTAGCTTCTGAAATTGCATTTTTTTCTTTTCTTGGGTCAACAACGAACATAGCTCCTATGTTATTAGCATCTAAGTTCTTTATTCCACCTAAGTTCTTTTCTAGTTTTTCCATTTCGTTTCTTAATTGAGCAACTTCTTTCTTAGGAAGAACTTCGAACGTTCCATCTTCTTCCATTTTCTTTAATGCTCCAAGTCTATTGATTCTAGTTTTTATAGTAGTGAAATTTGTTAACATTCCACCTAACCATCTATTATTAACGAAGTGCATATTTGATCTTATAGCTTCTTCTTCAATAGCTTCTTGAGCTTGCTTTTTAGTACCTACAAATAATATTTCTTTTCCTTCAGCTGCAACTTCTTTAATGAAGTTATAAGCTTCATCTACCTTTTTAACTGTTTTTTGTAGGTCGATTATATATATTCCATTTCTTTCTGTGAATATATAAGGAGCCATTTTAGGGTTCCATCTTCTTGTTTGGTGTCCAAAATGTACACCTGCTTCTAATAATTGTTTCATTGATATTACTGACATTTTCTTACCTCCTGGTTTTTCCTCCAATATCTTCTTATAAAGCTTCCTTTAAAAGGCACCATCTTTACAAATCTGATATTGTGTGTATTTTATTACCTTAGTTAGTATAACATAACCTAATTATGGTGGCAACATTTTTTTTACCAAAATACTTCAATTTTAATTTTTCATACAAAAAGATGCCAATATAAATTGACATCTTTAATTTATGCTATTTTATTTTTTTAATTCCTCTAAAAGCTTGTCATTTAATATTTTAATATGAGTTCCCTTCATTCCAAGGGATCTAGACTCAATAACTCCAGCACTTTCAAATTTCCTAAGTGCATTTACAATAACACTCCTAGTAATTCCAACTTTGTCTGCTATTTTAGAAGCTACTAATAAACCTTCGTTTCCGTCTAACTCATCAAAAATATGTAAAATAGCTTCACGTTCTGAATAGGAAAGAGTACCGATTGCTAATTCTACAACAGCTTTTTTTCTCGCTTCCTCTTCAATTTCATCTTGTTTTGATCTTAGTATTTCCATGCCAACTACAGTTGCACTATATTCTGCTAAAACTAAATCTTCTTCTGTAAAGTCCTTATCAAATCTTGCAAGGATTAAGGTTCCAAGCCTTTCTCTATTTCCTATTATAGGAACAATTGTAGTTATCTTATTATCTATAATACAATGGCCCTCACCTTTAAAGACACATTCACCTTTATTTTTTAGATTAGCAATACTTTCATTAATATTTAGCAAACTATCATTATAGCTCATTGGAAATCTTTTTTCGCTTACTACATAGTTTTTCATAATATCGCATTCAAAGTCTTTTACAAATGTATATCCTATTATCTTTCCTCTTCTACTAGTTACATATACATTACATGCTAAAACTTCACTTAAAATAGAGCATATATCTTCAAAAGCTACAGGGTCCGTACCGGATTTTTGTAATATTCTATTAAGCTTTCTAGTTTTGTCTAATAGTGATGACATTCCATCTCCTCCTATAAATACAATCAATTTTTTGAATATTCAAAATTAATTAAATATTCAAAAAAATTTGATTCTTTATTAAAGAATATCATAACCATTCCCTATTTTCAACAATTTTTTCTCTTATTAGACAACTACTAGTTATTATTTTCACTTTCTTTGCTTATAGAAATCTCATTTTTGCATTCAGGGTTAGAGCATTGTCCGTAATTTCCTTTGGTCTTGCTATATTTTAAGACCATATAAGAATTACATTTTTCACATTTTTCTTTAAGAGGTTCATTCCAGCTAACAAAATCACAATCTGGATAATTACCACATCCAAAGAACTTTCTACCCTTCTTACTTCTTTTCCCTACTACCTTTCCACCGCATTTAGGGCAAGGTACATCTAATTCTTCTACTATTGGCTTTGCATTTTTACAATCTGGGTAACCTGGGCAAGCTAAGAATTTTCCGTATCTTCCTCTTTTAATAACCATCATTCTACCGCATTTATCACAAGGGACATCAGAGACTTCATCTTCAATAACAACCTTAGAGATCTCTTTTTCCGCCCTATCAAGAGATACTTTTAATGGTTTATAAAAATCACCTACGATTTTTCTCCACTCTTCTTTTCCTTCTTCTATATAGTCTAAGTTTCTTTCCATATCTGCTGTAAAATCAACATCCACTATTTCTTTAAAATATTCACTTACTATATTATTAACTATAGTTCCAAGCTCTGTTGCTTTAAGATTTTTCTTTTCTCTTACAACATAGTCTCTGCTTAATAATGTTGCTATGGTTGGAACATAGGTACTTGGTCTTCCAATGCCCTTTTCTTCAAGAAGTTTAACAAAGGAAGCTTCCGTATATCTAGCAGGCGGCTGAGTGAAGTGCTGTTTTCCTTCTATATTAACCTTTGTAAGTTTATCCCCTTCTTCTAAGTTTGGCAGGGATACATCTTCTTTTTCTTCTTCAGAGTTATATTCATATATCTTCATGAATCCATCGAAGTTAATCATAGAACCGCTTGCCTTAAATTTATAATCTCCATTTTTTATTTCTATACTTTTAGTTTTTAATTCACAGGATTCCATTTGGCTCGCCATAAATCTATTCCAAATTAAAGAATATAATTTATACTGCTCAGGAGTCAGAGATTTTTTTGCTATTTCAGGAGTAATTTCTATTACTGTCGGCCTTATTGCTTCGTGGGCATCCTGAGTATTTTTCTTAGTTTTATATACTCTTTTATTTTTAGGAGCATATTCTTCACCAAAATTAGCTTTAATAAATTCTAAAGCTTTTTCTTGAGCTTCATCTGAAATTCTTACAGAGTCTGTTCTCATATAAGTTATAAGACCTATAGTTCCATGTCCCTTAACTTCAACACCTTCATATAAAACCTGCGCTATTGACATAGTTCTTTTTGTTATAAAATTTAATTTTTTAGATGCTTCTTGTTGAAGGGTACTAGTTGTAAAAGGTGCCAGTGGATTTTTAATCCTTGTTCCTTCCTTTACCTTTGTTACTTCAAACTCACCATTTTTTAGTTCTTCAATTATCTTATTACTTTCTTCTTCAGTATTTATTTCAATCTTTTTATTTTTATATTGACTAAGTCTTATTGGGAACTTTTTTCTATCCTTAACAGCAGTACAATCTACTGTCCAATATTCCTTAGGAATAAAATTTTTAATTTCCTCTTCTCTATCACAGATTAATTTTAAGGCAGCTGACTGAACTCTACCTGCACTTAATCCCCATTTTACATTTTTCCATAAAATCGGGCTTATTTCATAACCAACTAATCTATCTACTATTCTTCTTGCCTGTTGGGCATCCACTAAATTTAAATTTATTTCTCTTGCTTCCTTAATAGATGCTTTAACAGCTTTTTTAGTTACTTCATTAAATACTATTCTGCATTTTTGATTTTCATCAATCTTTAATATATTTGCTAAATGCCATGATATCGCTTCCCCTTCACGGTCAGGGTCAGTTGCTAAATATATTTTATCTGCTTTTTTAGCAGCTTTTCTTAATTTATTAAGTAATTCGCCTTTACCTCTAATAGTAATATACTTGGGGTTAAAATTATCCTCGATATCTACACCTAATTTACTTTTCGGTAAATCTCTCACATGTCCCATTGATGCTTCGACTATATAATTTTTTCCAAGATATTTTCCTATAGTCTTTGCTTTTGCAGGTGATTCCACTATTACAAGATTTTGTCCCATATATAAAACTCCATTATTATTTGGAGTTTTCACCCCCTTAAATTTTTTATAATGATTTTACGTAATAATTGCCTGGAAGGCAAATAATTTCATTTTTCTTTTGCATTTCAAATAATAACCCAAATAACACCTTTCTGTCAACATTTACACATTCTAATATTTCGTCCAAATGTCTTGGTTCATCACTTATAATATTAAAAAGAGACTTTCTTAAACTAGAAACTTTAGTCTTTTTCCCCTCTTTTGCTCTAAGATTAAAAAGACTCCTAAGGTCCTCTAAATCTGATAATATATGGGCTCCATCTCTTAGTAATTTGTTGCATCCAGCACTATTTTTTTGAAATATTGATCCTGGAACTGCCATTATTGGCTTACCTTGATAAAGGGCATAATCTGCAGTAATTAATGATCCGCTTTTACTTGAAGCTTCAACAACTACTAAACCTTCAGAAATTCCGCTAATTATTCTATTTCTCATAGGAAAATAATAGGGCCGCGGTGTTGTCTTAGGAAGGAACTCTGATATTATTAGGCCTTCTTTTTTAATTTTTTCATATAGTAATTTATTAGTCTTAGGATAAATATAATCTACTCCACAACCTAAGACTGCAATGGTATTTCCCGAATTTTCAACAGCCACCTTTTGAGCAACGGAATCTATGCCTATAGCCATTCCACTTACTATGGTAACATTATTTTCAGTTAACTCTTTTGCAATAACTTTAGTAACTTCTATTCCATATTGAGTACAATTTCTTGCTCCAATGACTGCAATCATCTTATTTTTTAGTAAATCTAAATTTCCTATATAAAATAGTGCATAGGGCGGATTATAGGTACTCAATAAAGACTTAGGATACTCCTCTGAGAATATTGTAATATAACCTATTCCCTTCTCTTCCATATATTCTATAAGTTCTTCTACTTCTATTTCTTTTACTTCTTTATTTAATTTATATAGTTCCTCTATTTTATTTATGTTATTCCTAATATAACTAATACTTTTATATTTCCTTAATAAATGTATTTTTTCTTCATTTGATAACTTCAATAAAACAAACCATAATTCCTCTTTATTCATATTCACCACCTCAACTAAATAATTTCTCCATAAATATTTTTTCTATAGCCTAGAGCTTCAAAGATATGGTATTCAAAAACTTTTTCACTTTCATCTAAATCAGCTAGGGTTCTAGAAATTTTTATTATTTTTTCATAAGACCTCATAGTTAAATTACATTTATCATAATACAATTTAACTAGATCTAAAGCTTCATTAGTAATGTTAAAGAACTTATTTATATCCCTCCCTTTAACTTCAGAATTATAGTTATAGCTGCTATTTTTGTATCTTGCCCTTTGTATTTCTACAGCTCTCAAAACACGAGCCTTCATGGTTTTTGAATCTAAATTATCCTTCTTTTTATTAATATCTTCCACTTGGATTCTAGGCACATAATTTAATATATCTATTCTATCTAATAGTGCCCTAGATAACCTTTTTTGATATCTTTTTATATCCCTATCTGAACAAGTACATCCATTTTCACCAAAATTTCCTGAATAAAGTCCACAGGGACACGGATTAAAAGCTCCTACTAGCAAAAAATTGGAAGGGAGATTGTAAGAGCCACTTAACCTATTTATTCTTATTACCTTTTCTTCTAAGGGTTCCCTTAATACTTCTAGAACCTCTCTTTTAAATTCTAATATTTCATCTAAGAATAATACTCCATTATGGGCCAAAGTTATTTCTCCAGCCTTTATTTCCCTTCCTCCACCTGCTAATGCCACCTTTGTTATAGTATGATGAGGATTTCGAAAAGGTCTTTTTACCCCCCAATCTTCTAAATACATTCCTGATGCACTATATATTTTTGCAATTTCTATTTCTTCTTTATATGTAAGGTTTGGCATAATTGAGGGAAGAGCTCTTGCCAACATTGTTTTTCCTGCTCCTGGAGAACCAAAAAGTAAAATATTATGTCTTCCTGCTGCTGCTAATTCCATAGCCCTTTTTGAAGTTTGTTGTCCAATTATGTCTGAAAAATCTAGATATTTATTATCAGATTTTTTTATTTCACGATTTTTATCAAATTCAAAGGGCAATAAATCTTGATTTTCTATAAAAGATACTACCTCCTTTAAATTTCTAAAAGGATAGAAATTTCCTATATTAAAATATCTTAATTCTTTTAAATTATTATATGGAAAAATGAAATTACTTTTTTCCTTATTTTTTCCTTCAAAAATAATTGGGAGAACACCTTTTATTTCTTTTAAGTCTCCACCTAAGGAAAGTTCACCAAATATAATAAAATCCTTAAGCTTTTTAGGACTAATTTGTTTTGATTGCATTAGAATCCCTATGGCTATAGGCAAATCTAATAAGGAACCAATTTTTCTAACATCTGCTGGAGCGAGGTTTATAGTAATTCTGCCTAGCGGAAATTCAAAACCACTGTTTATTATTGCAGATCTTACTCGTTCCTTAGACTCCTTTATTGAAGCATCAGGTAAACCAACAATATTAAAACTAGGTATTCCTCTGCTAATATCAACTTCAACATTTACAAGTATTCCATCTAATCCATTATATGTAGCACTTATTATTTCAATAGACATAAAAAATCACCCCTTATTACTCTTATCTCTTAAACATTATTGACATTAAAATTTAAATATTAATCATAATTTTTAAAATTGTTAATTAATTTATTTTTTTGTCAATATTATTAAGGGGTGATTTATATGAAAAACTATAATAAAAATATTGGTTCTTACGGTGAAGATCTAGGAATAAAATTTTTAATAGATAAGGGATATTTTATTTTAGATAGAAATTTTAGAAATAGATATGGAGAAATAGATGCAATCTGTAAATTTAAAGGCTTAATTATTTTTGTAGAAATAAAAAGCAGGTATAGCAGCTCCTTTGGGACTCCCCTAGAAGCTATTACCTACTCTAAACAAAAGAGAATTATAAATCTTTGTAAGTACTACATATATAAGAAGAAACTATTTAATTATAATTGTAGATTTGATGTTATTGAAGTTTATTTTAACACTAGTAATGATTCAAATAAAATAATCCATATAGAGGATGCATTTAGAAGTTATTAAGTATGTTATTTAAAAATGATTTTCTATGTATTTTACATATTCCCTTTTCTTTAATTGCATCAATATGCTTTTTAGTACCGTAGCCAGCATTACCTTCAAAGTCATAATAAGGATATTTTTTTGCATATTCTTTCATTAAATTATCTCTATAAACTTTGGCTACTATAGATGCAGCAGCAATTGATGCAGATTTTGCATCTCCCTTTATTACAAGCTTATTAGGTATGTCTATACCTCTAACTTTATAACCATCTGACAGTACTAATTCAGGTTTTATTTTTATAGAAGTACAAGCTTCTATAAAGACTTTATTATTACAATAAGCAATTCCTTTTTCATCAATTTCTTCATTTGAGCTTTCTGCAATATAATAAGCAAGAGCCTTTTCTTTTATAATTTTCGAAAGTTCTTCCCTTTTTTTAGAGGAAAGTTTTTTGGAATCCTTTAGGTCAAGTATTAAATCATCTTCTAAAACATTTAAATCAAGGATTACAGCACAGGAAACTATGGGACCTGCAAGGGGTCCTCTCCCTACTTCATCTACTCCCGCTACATATTTAAAGTTTCCAAAACTTCTGTCGAAATCGTACATATGCTTAACTCTAGCTATTTCTTTTTCTATTTTATCTTTTTCTTTTATTAGTTTATTTCCTAATGAATTAATATTTTTTCTTTTATCCTTTAGAAGTAAATCAATTAGTTGTATAAAGTCCTCATTACTTCTTTCTTTATTAATATCAATTTCATCAATAAATTCTTTTGCTTTCTTATAACTTAATTCTTCTATATTAATATTTAATAAATTCATCAATTTTTCCTCATTTTCTATATGTTAAGGTCTTTCTAAGGAAATACTTCCTATTTTTCCTGCTCTAAATTCATCTAAGATTACCATTGAAATTCTATCGTAATCAATTTCTCCTCCCTTTATTAAGCAACCCCTTTTTCTAGCAATATTATTTAGGGTTTCTAAAGGATCTTCATTAATTTCTTCTATTTTAAATCTTTCTTTAAGGTTTTCTGGATAATGTTCTTGAAGCCTTTTAACTAAATTATAAGCTAAATCTTCCCTATCCATAATTTCGTCCTTTATAGCTCCTGTAAAAGCTAAATTCAATGCAGTTTCCTCATCTTCAAATTTTGGCCATAATACCCCTGGGGTATCTAACATTTCAATATCCATTTTTGTTTTTATCCATTGTTTATTTTTTGTAACACCTGGCCTATCCCCTGTTTTAGCAATATTGTTTTTTGCCATTTTATTAATAAATGTAGATTTCCCAACGTTAGGTATTCCAACTACCATTACTCTCATTTGAATTTTCATAAGGCCCTTTGCCTTTAATCTGTCATGTTTTTCCTTAAATAATAAATCTAATGTAGGTCTTATTTGATTTAATCCTTTTCCACTTAGACAATTTACTTCTAAAACCCTTATATTTTCTGAAGTTAATTTATTAATCCACATTTTTGTTACTTTTGTTTCAGATAAATCACTTTTGTTTAATAAAATTATTCTTGGCTTATTTCCACAAATTTTATCTATGTCGGGATTTGCTGAACTTCTTGGAATTCTTGCATCTCTAATTTCAATAACAGCATCTACTAACTTTAAATTTTCTTTTATTTCCCTTTGAGTTTTTTTCATATGACCAGGAAACCAGTTTATTCTTGCCATAATATCTTCTCCTTTTATTTATTATATTAGAGTTATTATTATCTAATTATAAGCTTTTTATATATAGAAAAAGGGACTTTAAAAAGTCCCTTAACCCACAATAGGTATTATCTACCTATTAATTCCTTAACTTTTGCAGCTCTACCTACTCTGTCTCTTAAGTAGAATAACTTAGCTCTTCTTACTTTACCTTTTCTTACAACTTCGATTCTATCGATACTTGGTGTATTTACAGGGAAAGTTCTTTCTACTCCGATTCCATAAGAAACTCTTCTTACTGTGAAAGTTTCTCTTGCTCCACCGTTTTGTCTCTTAATTACTGTTCCTTCGAACATTTGCACTCTTTCTCTAGTACCTTCTTTGATTTTAACATAAACTTTTAGAGTGTCTCCAACGTTGAAATCTGGAAGATCTTTTCTAATTTGTTCTGCTTCAATTTGTTTTATTAATTCGTTCATTGTGTAGTCCCTCCTTGATTTATATTTAGCGTTCTTAACAATTTTACTTGACAGAGGACCGCCCGTACTAACACAAAGGTTATTTTAACATAATTTATATTCTATTTCAACATTATTTTTTATTTTTTAACAGTTTTAAGTCTTCTTTACTTAATTTAATTTGTTTATATAAATCTGGTCTTTTTTCCTTAGTTATTTCGAGAGATTTTAATCTTCTCCATTTTCTTATATTTTCATGGTGGCCTGATAAAAGAACCTCTGGTACACGCTGCCCTTCAAATATTTCTGGTCTAGTATATTGAGGGTATTCAAGTAGACCATCACTAAAGGATTCCTCTTGGAAACTTTCACTTTTACCTAGAACGCCTTCTTTTAGTCTTAAAATAGAGTCGATTATAGGTATAGCTGCCATTTCTCCACCTGTTAAAATGAAATCTCCTAGGGAAATTTCTAAATCTATATAATTATAGACTCTCTCATCTATACCTTCATAGTGTCCACAGACGAAGATTAATTCCTCTTCCTTTGATAATTCCTTTGCTAATTCTTGATTAAAGGTTTTTCCCCTAGGGCCTAAAAAAATTACTTTACCCTTATTATTTTTTCTGCAATGCTTTATTGAATCCACTAAGGGCTGGGGTGTCATAACCATGCCAGCTCCTCCACCATAAGGGTAGTCATCAACTTTTTTATGCTTATTTAAAGTAAAATCCCTTATATTTATAGGATTTATTTCAACTAATTTCTTTTCCTTTGCTCTTCCAATTATGCTATGGCTAAATATATCAAACATTTCTGGAAATAATGTTAATATATTAATCTTCATCTTGCCATTCTCCTACAGGTTTAATAATGATTTTTCCTTCTTCTACATTTATATCTAATACAATATCTAATAGGACAGGAATTAATAATTCCTTTGGCTTCCTTATCCAATAAACATCATTGTTTTTTGTTTGTATTACATCATATATTTTACCTAGATTATTTCCTTCTGTATCATATACAGTACATCCTATAATATCTGCAATAAAATATGTATCTTCCTCTAATTCTACAGCGTATTCCCTTGGTATTTCTAAGTATTTATTTTTTAATCTTTCTGCTTCTTCAACGGTATTTATACCTTCTAATTTTACGATAACTCTATCTTTTTGATACTTACAACCTTCTACATTAACTTCTTTTCCATCTAATAATACAAATTCTAAATCATCATATCTTTTTGGATCATCAGTTAAAGGCAATACTTTTACTTCACCTTTTATTCCATGAGTATTTAATATTTTTCCAACTCTTAAAATATCTCTCATATAGCACCTCTTTTTTATTTTTAAAATAATATCTTATCTAGTATTTGTACAAACTTCAAGATTTATTGAAGTTTCTATAAGTACTAGGTAAATTAAATATATTTATTTTGTAATATTATTCATAAAAAGAGTTAGGAAAATCCTAACTCTTTGAATCAATAATTTCTACTACTACTTTTTTGTCTTCTCTTATTGCTGCTGCTTTCATAACAGTTCTAATAGCCTTAGCTATTCTTCCCTGTTTTCCAATAACTTTTCCCATATCTGCAGGAGCAACCTTTAGTTCCAGAATAATTGATTGCTCTCCTCTAACTTCATTTACATGAACCTCATCAGGATTCTCCACTAGGGATCTAGCTATAATTTCAATTAATTCCTTCATAAACAACTGTAATTATGTAATTACAGAGTTCACCTCCTAAAAATTACTTATTAATTCCTGCCTTATCAAAAAGTCTTTTAACTACATCAGTTGGTTGAGCACCATTAGCAACCCATTTAGTAGCTTTTTCTTCATCAACTTTTATTGTAGCTGGTTCAGTTAATGGATTGTAGTATCCAATTTCTTCGATAAATCTACCATCTCTTGGTGATCTTGAATCAGCAACAACTATTCTATAGAAAGGAGCTTTGTGTGCACCCATTCTTCTTAATCTGATTTTTACTGCCATTTATAATTCACCTCCTTCAAATATTGTATATATTAACTCATAAAAGGCATTCTACCAAAAAAACCTTTTTTAGATTTTTTCTGAAGAGATTTCATTTGCTTCATTTGTTTTCTCATCATATCAAATCCCTTAATAAGTTTGTTAACATCTTGTAATGTTGTTCCAGATCCCTTTGCAATTCTCTTTTTCCTTGAAGAAGAACCAGGCAGAAGCTTAGGGTTTCTTCTTTCTTTAGGAGTCATTGAGTAAATAATAGATCTTATTTTTACTAATTGTTTTTCACTAGCATCAAAGTCTATATTTTTTAATTCCTTAGGGATTCCAGGAATCATATCCATAATTTTGCTTAGGGAACCAAGCTTTTTCATTTGATCCATTGCTACTAGATAATCATCATAAGTAAAATCATTTTCTAGCATTTTGGCACTTAGCTCTTTTGCTTCTTTTTCATCAATAGCTTCCTGAGCTTTTTCTATTAGTGAAAGAACATCTCCCATTCCTAGAATTCTTGAAGCCATTCTATCTGGATAGAACACTTCAATATCGCTCATTTTTTCGCCAACACCTATAAATTTTATTGGCTTTTCTGTAATATGCCTAATTGATAAAGCTGCACCGCCTCTTGTATCACCATCAAGCTTTGTTAATATTACTCCAGAAATATCTAAAGCATTATTAAAGTTTTCTGCAACATTAACTGCATCTTGACCTGTCATTGAATCTACTACAAGTAGTATTTCATTTGGCTTTACTTCAGCTTTTATGCCTTTTAGTTCTTCCATTAAATTTTCATCTATATGAAGTCTACCAGCCGTATCTATTATTATTACATTATTTCCATTTTCTCTTCCATGAGCTATACCTGCTTTTGCAATATCAACAGGATTTACTTTATCACCCATTTGGAAAACAGGAATATCAATTTGTTTACCAACCACTTCTAATTGCTTAATAGCTGCTGGTCTATAAACGTCACAAGCTACCAATAAAGGTTTTTTATTTTGTTTTCTTAGTTGAAGTGCAAGCTTACCACTCATTGTAGTTTTACCTGCCCCTTGAAGCCCAACCATCATAATTACTGTTGGTCCAACTGAGTTAAAGTTAATTTTGCTTTCGCTACTTCCCATAAGAGCTGTAAGTTCTTCGTTAACAATTTTAATAACTTGTTGAGCTGGAGTTAAACTTTCAAGAACTTCACTTCCAGCACACTTTTCACTGATATTAGAAATAAGTTTTTTAACAACTTTAAAGTTAACATCAGCTTCAAGTAACGCAAGCTTTACTTCCCTCATGGCTTCTTTTATATCTTTTTCAGTAAGCTTTCCTTTACCTCTAAGCTTTTTGAAAGCTTCCTGTAATTTTTCTGATAAACCCTCAAAAGCCATTTAATAACCTCCTATGATTTTATAAATCTTCTAGAATACTTTGGTATTTTTTATAATCTTCATTATTAATGAAGTATTTTTCTCTTAGTTCTTCTAAAAGATTACTAATTATTTTTTCTTTTTTTATACTTTTTTCAAGTAGATTAAGTTTACTTTCATAGGATAGTAGTTGTTTATAACATCTTTTTATTAAATCATGGATAGCTTGACGACTTGTGTTATTCAATTCAGCAATTTCAGCCAAGGAAAAATCCTCGTTATAATAAAGCTCCATAATTTTAAGCTGCTTTTCTGTTAGTAATGGACCATATAGATCTACTAGTAATGAAATTTCAACTCTATCTTCCATATCTATCACCTTACCACAGAAAAGATTTTAACAAAACTATCCTTGGGTGTCAAGTACTTTTACTTAACACCTGCAAATTTTTTTATATTTTTTTAAAATAAGGCTTCTACAAATTCTTCTGCATTAAATTCTTGCAAGTCATCTATACCTTCACCTACTCCAATATATCTTACTGGTATATTTAAAGTATTTTTAATAGAGATAACTACACCACCTTTTGCTGTTCCATCAAGTTTTGTAAGGATTATTCCGTCTATAGGACAAGCCTCCATAAACTGTTTTGCTTGATTTACAGCATTTTGACCTGTAGTAGCATCTAAAACTAATAGAGTTTCTTTTCTAGCTTCATTATATTCTCTATCTAATATCCTACCTATTTTTGCAAGTTCATCCATTAGATTCTTCTTATTATGAAGTCTTCCTGCTGTATCACAGATAAGTAAATCTATATTTCTTGCTTTTGAAGCAGAAACAGCATCAAAAACAACAGCTGCTGGGTCAGAGCCCTCAGCATGTTTTACAAGATCTACGCCAGCTCTTTCACTCCATACTTCTAACTGGTCAATAGCAGCTGCCCTAAAGGTATCTGCTGCTGCAAGAAGTACTCTTTTACCTGCTTTTTTGTTTTTTGCAGCTAATTTTCCTATGGAAGTTGTTTTACCAACACCATTTACTCCTATAACCAGCATAACTTCTTTATTAGCTTCTTCATAATCAAGATTTTCTGCACCTTCAAGAAGCATATCTTTTATTACTTCTTTTAAAGCACCATAAACTTCATTTGGATCATTAATTTTTTCTTTTCTTATTTTATCTTTTAATCTTTCTATTATATCAATAGTTGTATCCATGCCTATGTCTGCCATAACTAAAATTTCTTCTAGTTCCTCATATAGGTCTTCATCAATTGTAATTGCAATTTTTAATGTTTCATTTATCTTATCTGTTAAGGCATTTTTTGTTTTTGTTAATCCTGTTTTTAAGTTATTAAAAAATTTTCCGAACATATTCTTCCTCCTAATTTCTACTGTTTAAGTCTACTGATACAACCTTGGATATTCCCTTTTCCTCCATGGTAACACCATACATAATATCACTAGCTTCCATAGTTCCTTTTCTATGAGTTATTACTATAAACTGAATATTTTCTGAGAATTTCTTTAAGAATTCAGCATATCTAATAACATTTGCATCATCTAAAGCAGCCTCAATTTCATCTAATATACAGAAAGGTGTTGGCTTCATTTTAAGAATAGAAAATAGCAGGGCTATTGCTGATAAAACTTTTTCCCCACCTGACATTAGGTTAATATTTTGAAGTTTCTTGCCTGGGGGCTGAACATTTATGTCTATATTAGCAGAAAGTTCATCTCCTTCCCCTAATATAAGTTCAGCATTCCCACCCTTAAATAATTCTCTAAAGGTTTCATTAAAGTTTTCGTTTATTATTTTAAAGTTTTCTATAAAAAGCTCCTTCATTTTTTCTGTCATTTCATTTATTACAGTAATTAATTCCTCTTTGGACTTATTTAAATCCTCTTCTTGTTTTGCCATGAATTCGTACTTTTCACAAACTTCTTCATATTCTGATATAGCCTTTAAGTTTACAACTCCTATATTTGCTATTTTATTTTTTAAATCTTTAATACTCTCTTTAACCTCTGATATATTTGAAATATGTAAGGCTATCTCGCAAGCTTCTGCCAGGGTTAAGTTCTGCTCTTCATTAAGCTTTTTATAGCAATTTTCTTTTTCATTTTCAAACCTAGCAAATACAATTTCTTTCTTATTTAACTCAGATTCTTTATGCTGAATTTCTTCTACTAGTTTATTAATAATTTCATTCTTTATTTTTGACTTATCCTTTAAAGTTATTCTATTTATTTCATCTCTTTTAAATACTTCTTCTAATTCTTCTAATCTTTTATTAATAAGGCCTATAAGTTCTAATTTTTCTTCTATGTCTCTTTGTAGTTTTTCTATTGTTTCTTTTTGTTCTTTAATTTCCCTATTTAATTTATCTATTTTTTCTTTTCTTTCTATTGCATCTTTATCTTTACGTTTTATTTCGCTTTGTGTACTATATACACTTTCATCTAAGGATGCCTTATCTATTTTTATTTTTACAACTTCTTCTTTTTTTGTATCATATAGCTTTCTTTTTTCCCTTATTATTTTTTCTAATTCAGAAACTCTATTTTTACTTGCTAAACTATCCTTTTCAAGTGTAAGTAAGATTTCTTTATTTTTTTCTAGCTCTACTTTTAATTTTTCTAAATTATCCTTGTTTAAATTAATTTCATTTTCAGCTACTTCCAAGGAAGTCTTAAGTTTATGTTTTTCTTTATCTAAAACTAATTCTTCACTTTCAAATTTAGCAATATCAATATTTTTTATATGAAGCTCATCATTGTAGTTAAGAATTTTTTCATCTAGTTCATTTATTTCTGCCTTTAATTTATTAAAATTCTCTACTTCAAAGGTGTACTCACTCTTATTTAGCCTTAGTCTTTCTTCTAATTCTTGAAGTTCTCTTTTTCTTCCAAGAATGCTTGATTTATTTTTCTTATAAATACTTCCCCCTGTTAAGGCTCCTCCTGGGCTTATTACTTCCCCCTCTAAAGTTACAATTTTTACTTTATGGTTATATGCTTTTGATATTTTAAGGGCTGAATCCATATCTGATGCTATTATAGTTTTACCTAGTGCATAATCTATGATTCCCTTATATATTGGATCATAGATTAATAAATCAGATGCTAGTCCAAGAAAACCTTCTACATCCCTTATTTGATTTAATATATTTAGCCTATTCCCCTTAATAATGCTTAGTGGCAGGAAGGTTGCTCTTCCTAGGGAATTTATTTTAAGATAGTTAATTAATTTTTTTGCTACCTCTTCATCTTTTGTAATAATGTTAGAAATAGCTCCTCCTAGGGCTATTTCAATTGCTGTTTCATATTTTTTATCTACTTGAAATATTTCTCCTAAAACTTTTGTGCCTTCAGAACCACTTATTTTACCCTCTTGTATTCTTTCCATAAGCCTTTTTACAGAAAGATTATATCCTTCATAGTTTTTTTCTAAATCCTTTAGGGTAGTAAGCTTTCCTTCAAAAATATTAATATTTTTTAATATTTCCCTAATTTTATTTTCACTTTTACTTCTTTCTTTAATTATAGAACTTAATTTCTTCTTGTCTTTTAATATATTTTCTTCAAGACTTTTCTTTTCTTCTTTACATTCAGAAATTTTTCTATTTAAGCCTTCAATAGTTGCTAAATTAATTTTAATATTATCCTTAATTACTTTTAAGGAATTTTCTGAGTTTAAACTTAGATCTTCTTTATTTGTAATTTCCTTACTTATTATTGCAATTTTATTTTTAGTTTCAGAAATCTTACTTAAAAATTCAAATTCATCATCTTTTATAACTGAAGCTTCCTTTTCAAATTCTTCAATATCTTTTGATAAGGATTTAATATTACTTTCCATAATATTTATATCATTTTCTTTTTTCATTTGTTCTTTTATTTTCTCTTGAAGGCTTTCAAGTAAAGTGTTCTTTTCCTTTTCTAAGGAATTTAAGGATTCTTTAAGCTCATTAATTTCTAATAAATTTTTATTTATAATTCCTTCTAAGTTTGATATTCTTTCTTTGAATATTTCGATATTTCTATAATTTTCGTTTAACTCATCTTTCTTAGCATAATACTCTTCTTTTTCATTTTGATTTTTATTTTCTAAAGCTTCTATAGATTTTTCTAGATTAATAAATTCTCTTTTTTCTAATTCTAATTCTTCTCTTTTTTCTTTTATTTCTTCTGTTCTTTTATCTATATCCTTTTCAATATCTTCTAAATCTTTTTCTACTTTTTTAATATTTTCAACTAAAAGGGATACTTCTTTTATTTTTAATTCATCTGCTAAAGTTTTATATTTTAAAGCCTTTTCTCTTTCTTCTTTTAATGGCTCAATTCTTTCTTCATAAGTATGTATAATATCTCTTATTCTAACTAAATTATTTTCTGTATTCGCTAATCTTCGTTCTGCTTCTTCTTTTCTAGTTTTATATTTAACTATACCAGCAGCTTCCTCTAAAAGGGATCTTCTGTCTTCAGCCTTTCCACTTAAGATGGCTTCAATCTTACCTTGTCCAATAAGAGAGTACCCTTCCTTACCTATACCTGTATCCATAAATAAATTATTTATATCTTTTAACCTGCATTTTTGGTTATTTATTAAATATTCTGTTTCACCAGATCTAAAAATTCTTCTTGTAACAGTAACCTCTGAGTATTCTGTTTCTAAGGAATTATCAGAATTATCTAAGGTAAGGGATACTTGTGCCAATCCAACAGGCTTTCTAAATTGAGTTCCAGCAAAAATAATATCTTCCATCTTTCCGCCTCTTAGGGTTTTTGCACTTTGCTCTCCAAGAACCCATCTTACTGCATCGGATATATTACTTTTACCACTTCCATTTGGTCCAACAACAGCTGTTACTCCCTCTTTAAAATTTAATACTGTTTTATCTGCAAAGGATTTAAAACCCCTTATCTCTATGGATTTTAAAAACATAGATACACTCCCCGTCTAAATCAATGATACTAGCAAACTAGCTGTAACCATTATTATTAAAATTATAGTAATAATATTAATCATTTTCTGTCTTGTTTTTCTTTTCATAATAATCACTCCTACTCCTATTTTAGTTTATATTAAAGATAATAAAATATCAATCGGCAAAAAAAGAAGACTGCGAACAATCTTCTTTTTTGCAGTGCACTGTGCACTTTAACTCTAAAGATCAATTCACAATCTTTAAAATGCAGAACCTCATGTTATAGCCTTAACTTTTCAATTCTTTTTACAACTAATATATTTATGTTGTCTCTAGCTATCTTATCATTAGTCTTAACAGTAATACTTCCTTTATTATTTTCCTTAAGTTTGTTAAAGTAAACCTTCTTGTTAGCATAAAGCTTACTTAAATCCTTTGAATTTATTTCAATAATAATATCTTCTTCAGGACTTACTGAATTTTGTATTTTGTCACAGATTAAGCTACCTTCAACTAATTCTCTAAAAGCTGGATGGAAAGGTCCGCTTATTACGTCTTTACCAAGGGTTATTGTATCTGTTGGCTGAAGTCCTATTCTTATTATATTTACATTAGCTTCCTTATAAAGCTTATATAAATTCTTGGAAATTTCCACCGCTTCCTCTAAGGTATATGGTTTATAGCTGCCTCTATAATACATTTCTTCCATAGGAGTATCTTTTATTACAAGGGAAGGATATATTCTGCATATATCCGGTTTCATTTCAATTGATTTTTTTGCTGTTTCTATATCCTTTTCAAAATTATCTCCAGGCAGTCCCGGCATAATTTGATGGCCTAGAGTAAAACCAAATTCTTTTATTAGCTTTGATGATTTTTCTACATCTTCAGCACTATGTCCTCTCCCTGAAAGTCTAAGTATTTCATTATCTAAAGATTGAACTCCAAGCTCAATTATATCAACCTTATATTCTTTTAAATAATTTAAAATATAACTATTAATTGCATCTGGCCTTGTGGACATTCTAATTTTATTAATTAATCCCTTTTCTTTATACTCTTTAGCCACCCTTAGTAATTCCTTTTGCTTATTTACAGGTATTGCAGTAAAAGTTCCTCCAAAAAAGGAAACTTCCACAGTAGCCTTATTTTTATCAATGGTTGTTAAATATTCCTTTATTGTATCTTCAACTTCTTCTGCTGTAACTTCTTTTTGTAAGGTTCTTGCTATTCTATCTTGATTACAAAAAACACATTGATGGGGGCAACCAACATGAGAAATAAATATAGGAATTATATAGTGTCTTTTACTCATTTCTTCCCTCCAAAATTCTTAAAGCCTCTTTTGCTGCATTTTGTTCAGATTCCTTTTTGCTGTAACCTTCTCCTCTACCTAATTCTTCATTTTCTATAATTACTGAAGTGTAGAATTTTCTTCTGTGGGGAGGTCCTTCGTATTTTAGTAGTTCATATACTATTGAGACTTCCCCTGATTTTTGAAGCTCTTCTTGGAGTTTGGTTTTATAATCTAAAACGATATCGTTTTTAATTGCCTTTTCAATTATTTCTTTAAAATGCCCTATTATATAATCTTTTGTATATTCTATGCCCTTGTCTAAGTATATGGCTGCAATTAGTGCTTCAACAGCATCTGCAGTTATAGAAGTCCTTTCCCTGCCTCCTGTTAGTTCTTCTCCTCTACTTATTCTAATGAAATATCCTAAACCTAACTTCTTACCAATTTCATAAAGGGAATTTTCACAAACTATAAGACTTCTAATCTTAGTTAATTCTCCTTCGCTTTTATCCTTATAATTTATAAACAAATATTCAGTAATACATAATTGTAAAACTGAATCTCCTAAAAATTCTAGTCTTTCATTATACTCTTGATCCCTATGCTGATTAGCATAGGAGCTATGTGTTAAAGCTGCTTTTAATAAGCTTTTTTCATTAAAGGTAACACCTACAGCTTCCTCAACTTCCTTAATATTAAATTTTCCCATTAGTTACACTCCTTGAAGTTTATTCTTCAACTTGCTTTAATAGCCTGAGCAAATTCAAGAATAAACTAATTTTTAGTATTCTTAGTATAAAATCCCGCAAATATGCGGGATTTCACTATTCTTCAACATGATTTTTTAAATAATTAACTACATCTCCAACTGTTTTAAAGCCTTCTGCTTCTTCATCAGGAATTTCTGTATTTAATTCATCTTCTAAAGCCATCATAAGCTCTACTAAATCTAATGAATCAGCGTTTAAATCATCAACAAAAGAAGATTCCATAGTTATATCCGCTTCATTAACACTTAACTTATCTGCTATTATTTCTCTAACTTTTTCTAACATATTATTCACCTCCTAGACACTCCATTTAGATAATATTATATATTAATTATCTAGTCAATATGAATATTTGTATTTATTACATATTATTTTGAAGCTCTAACTTAATTTTTTCTAACACTTTATTATCATGGAACTTCTTTGTTTGATTAATAGCATTTTTAAAAGCCTTTCCATCAGAACTTCCATGAGCTTTAATACATATTCCATCAACGCCTAGGAAGGGTGCTCCCCCCACTTCAGTATAATCAAATTTCTTTTTTATAGCACTAAATACAGGCTTTAATAAAATTGCACCAAGCTTGCTCACTAAACCTGAAGATAGGATCTCGTCTTTTATTATTTTTAATAAGGTTAAAGCAACACCTTCATACATTTTTAATAGGGTATTACCAACAAATCCATCACATACTAAAACCTCAACATCCCCTTGAGAAACTTCTCTTGGCTCTATGTTACCAACAAAGTTTAGGTTGCTTTCTTCCTTTAGCAGTTTATAAGCGCTCTTTGTTAGTTCATTTCCCTTTTCTTCTTCTTCGCCAATATTTACAAGACCTACTGATGGGTTATCTTTCTTCATTACTTCTTTAAAGTATACCTTCCCCATTTTGGCAAACTGAACTAAATAACTTGGTTTGGAATCAACATTAGCTCCAGCATCTATTATCATAAAATGACCATTTTTTCCTGGCATTATTGGTGCTAAAGCTGGTCTTTCTATTCCTTTAATTCTTCCTACAAGTAATGTACAGCCTGCTAAAAAGGCTCCTGTACTTCCTGCTGAAATGACAGCATCACATTCTTTATCTTTTACAAGTTTTAGTGCTTTATATAAACTAGAATCTTTCTTTTTCTTTAATGCCATTACAGGGTGCTCATTTGTGGAAATTACTTCTCTAGCATCTATAATGTTTATTAAACCTTTATCATATTGGTATTTTTTTAGTTCTTCTTCTATTTTTTCTTTAGGACCTGTTATATAATATTCGATTCCGCTGTATTCTTTTAAGGCATTAACAACCCCTTCAACTACAGCTTGTGGTGCATTATCTCCACCCATGCCATCAATAGCTATTTTCATATATATTCGCCCCTTTGCTTTATATATAAAGAAAAGAAAGTCATTAGACTTTCTTTATTCTTCTGATGAAGCAACTACTTCTTTCCCATTATAGAAGCCACAACTTTTGCAAACTCTGTGAGCTAATTTCATTTCATGACATTGTGGACATTCAACTATACCAGGTAAGCTCGCTTTAAAAGTTTGAGCTCTTCTTGAATTTCTCTTTGCTCTATATGTTTTTCTAGCAGGATTTCCCATTACTACACCTCCTTATTAGCAAACCACTCTTGTAACTTTGCCATTCTTAAGTCTACATCATTTGTGTCACATTGACAAGGACCTTCATTAAGATTTTTACCACATTTTTGGCAAAGGCCGTTACAGTTGTCTGCGCAAAGTCTCTTAATAGGTAAGGTTGAAACAATTATATTTTCAACTACTTCTGCAATATCTAATGTATTGCTATCTACAAAAATAATTTCGTCTTCTTTTTGAAGTTCTTCATTATTTGTATACCTTTCTTCTATATCAATATCTATTGGATAGATAAAGGCCTCTAGGCATCTTGAACAATTTAATTGTAATTTTGTTTTTATGGAAGCTTTTAGAGTTAAAACATCCCCAACAGATCTTATTTCTCCAATTACACTAAGAGCATCTGTGCTCTTAATTTTTTCCCCATCAAAAACAATTGGTGATAATTCATATGTTACATTTATTTCTTTTTTTCTACTTTTTGCTGAAACTAAATCTGAAAATTCTATAATCATATGTATTTGCTCCAAATTCTGTCTTATTTATGGTTCAACCTATCATTAAAACATAAGCTAAATTTGAGCTTTTTCACTCCTTAGATAAAAATTTGCTGAATAAACACAATTTATTATATAAAGTGCATGATTAAAAGTCAAGCTATTTGTTATAAATTGCTTAAACTAATAATAATGCACTTTAATAATTATTTGCTTATTAATTCAACTGTATCTCTTGCAATAACTAATTCTTCGTTAGTAGGAATAACAAAAGCTTTCACCTTTGAACCTTCTTTTGAAATTTCTCTTACTTTTCCTCTAACATTATTTCTTTCTGGGTCTACTTCAACTCCTAGGAATTCTAATCCTTTTAAGATTCCTTCTCTTGTTTCTGGACCATTTTCTCCAACTCCAGCAGTAAATACTATTGCATCAACGCCACCCATAATAGCCGCATAAGCACCAATAGTTGATTTTACTTTATATTCAAATATATCTAGGGCAAGTTGAGCTCTATGAACCCCTTCTTTAAATGCAGCATCTTCAATATCTCTGAAGTCTGAGCTGATTCCTGATATACCTAAAACTCCTGATTTTTTGTTTAATAGGTTATCTACTTCATCAATAGATAGTCCTTCTTCCTTCATTAAGAAAGGTATTATAGCTGGGTCGATATTACCGCATCTTGTTCCCATAGCTACTCCTTCAAGAGGTGTGAATCCCATTGATGTATCAATAGAAACTCCTCCCTTAACAGCTGTTACACTTGCACCATTTCCTAAGTGGCAAGTAATAATTTTTAAATCTTTAATATCTTTTCCCATAACTTCAGCTGCTGTTTGAGAAACATATTTATGAGAAGTTCCATGGAAACCATATTTTCTTATTCCATGTTTTGTATATAATTCATATGGTAATGCATAAAGATATGCTTTTTCTGGCATTGTTGAATGGAAAGCATTATCAAAAACTGCTACCATTGGTGTATTTGGCATAAGCTCTTCACAAGCTTCAATACCAATCATATTTGCAGGGTTGTGTAATGGAGCTAATTTAAAGCATCCTCTTATATAATCCTTAACTTCTTCATTTATAAGAACAGATGACTTAAACTTTTCTCCACCATGAACTACTCTATGACCAACTGCTGATATTTCGTCCATTGATGATATTACGCCATTTTCTTTATCTACTAATGCACCTAAAACTAATTGAATTGCAATTTTATGATCTTCCATTGGTTGTTTTACTATGTATTTATCTCTACCTTCAACCTTTTGAGTTAATACAGATCCTTCAATTCCTATTCTTTCAACTAATCCTTGAGCTATTGACTCTTCAGTATTCATATCAATTAATTGATATTTTAGTGATGAACTACCACAATTAATAACTAATACTTTCATATAAAATCCCCCAAAAGTTTATTATTTTATTGATTGTGCTTGAACAGCTGTTAATGCAACAACATTGACTATATCATCAGCACTACATCCTCTTGATAAATCATTTATTGGTTTAGCAAAACCTTGACACATTGGTCCTATTGCATCAGCATTTGCAAATCTTTGTACTAATTTATATCCTATATTTCCGCTTTGTAAGTCTGGGAAAATAAGAACATTAGCCTTACCTGCAACTTTGCTATTTGGAGCCTTTTGAGCTGCTACACTTTCAACTATAGCTGCATCTAATTGTAATTCTCCATCAATTAATAGGTCTGGTCTTAATTCCTTAGCAATTTCTGTTGCTTTTCTTACTTTTTCAACTAATTCTCCACCAGCGCTTCCCATTGTTGAGAAGGATAACATTGCTACTCTAGGCTCAATACCACAAAGGTTTTTTGCTGTATCCGCTGTTGATATAGCAATAGCAGCTAATTGTTCTGCTGTAGGATTTGGGTTTACAGCACAGTCTGAGAATAATAACATACCTTCTTCCCCATAAGATGAATTCGGTACCATCATTACGAAGAAACTTGAAACTACTGAAACTCCAGGTGCTGTTTTAACAATTTGTAAGCCTGGTCTTAATAAATCACCAGTAGTATGAACTGCTCCTGAAACCATTCCATCTGCATCGTCTAATTTAACCATCATAGTTCCGAAGTATAATGGATCTCTTACGATTTGATCTGCTTTTTCTAAAGTTATTCCTTTGTTTTTTCTTAATTCATAGAATTCGTTAACATATGCTTCTAATTTTTCTGAATTATTAGGATCTATTATTTCAATTCCTTCTACATTAACACCTAAATTTTCTGCTTTTCCTTTTATTTCATCAATATTTCCAACTAATACTGGATAAGCTAATCCTAATTCCTTTATTTTTTCTGCTGCTTTTAGTGTTCTTTCCTCATCCCCTTCTGGAAGAACAATTCTTTTTTTATCAGCCTTAGCTGATTGCCATAATTTTTTCATAAGTTCCATAATAAAAACTCCTTTCAAAAAGATACGAACTTTCCCTCACATACTAATATACTCCTTTCGGACTATACTTTTCAACCTAAAGTTAGCTAAATCTTTATTTCTTTATATTCCCAATTTTCAGAAAACGTTAATTTTTATACTATCTGTTTTTATATTTTCTCTTTTATAATAAATTTTATGCTATAATATCTATAATTCCCTAAAAGGAGGTAAATTATGAATATTACTGGAATAATAACTGAATATAATCCTTTTCATAAGGGACATTTATATCATTTAAATAATGCAATTAAAACTACTAATTGTGATGGTATTGTTTGTATTATGAGTGGTAATTTTGTTCAAAGAGGTGGTCCAGCAATTATAGATAAATATAAAAGGGCTGAAATTGCTGTTTTAAATGGGGTAGATTTAGTTTTAGAATTACCTTGCTTTTATTCCATATCTTCAGCTGAATTCTTTGCTGAAGGCTCTATTTCCATACTTAACTCCATTGGCGTAGTTAATAATATTTTTTTTGGAAGTGAATGTGGAGATATAGAAAAATTAAAATATATTGCCAACTTTTTAACAAATGAACCTGATGATTTTAGGAGGGAGATTAAAAGTAATTTAGATCTTGGCCTAACCTATGCAAAGGCAAGGGAAATATCTCTTAATAAAATTATCAAAGATGATTCTCTAACAGATATATTAAAAAGTTCTAATAATATATTAGGAATTGAATATATAAAAGCTTTAATTAAACTTGAAAGCAATATTATTCCATTAACTTTAAAAAGAGAAGGATCAAATTATAATGATAAGAATCTAAACTCTTCCTTTGCCTCTGCAACAAGTATAAGAGAATTCCTAAAGGAAAATTTAAATTTAGATACTTTAGCTAACTATCTTCCTAGCAACACTGTTAACTATCTAAAAAAATTAAATAACAAAAATTATAAGTTAGTATTTGAAGAAGATATGTACAAATATATTAAATATAGAATACTTAGCAATAATATTGATTTTAATAATTTACAGGAAATTAAGGAAGGGTTAGATAATAAAATTTTAAAGGAAATATATTCAAGTAATTCTTTTGATGAATTTATTTTAAATATTAAGAGCAAAAGGTACACCTATACTAAAATCTCAAGGCTATTGACCCAAATTTTTCTTTCTTTTGATACATACAATTATAAGGAGCTATTAGATAAGAAAAATCTTTATGCTAGAGTTCTTGCCTTTAATGATAGGGGCAGAAAGATTCTTAAAGAAATGAAAAAGAAATCTCAAGTTCCTATTATTACTAAGATTTCTAAAGGAAATAATAATCCTCTTTTAAATCTAGATATTAACGCAACTAAGGCTTACTCAATTTTAAATAATTCTGTAAATCCTTTAAGCGATTATTTAAATTATCCTATTATAAAAGATTAATATAAAAAAGACATGCGCATATAAATACTATATAGGAGGTTGTTTTATGTTTAGTATTTATATTCTCTGTCTTTTTATTTTTTTCCTTGTTTTATTATTACTAAAGTTATTAAATGTAAAGAAGAATTATATAATTTCTATTTTTATTACCCTTTTTATAATATTATTTGTTATGAATTTAGATTCAAATATTAAATCTGCGGTAGAAGGTGTTAAATTAGTAATTGCTGCAATACTTCCTACTATATTTCCTTTTTCGGTAATATGTAATTTATTAATTTATTATGATGGCATAGAGCTATATTCTAAACTACTAGGTCCCCTTATATGCAAGCCATTAAAACTTTCAAAAAATTGTTCCTTTCCCCTGGCTGCCAGCTTTATTTGTGGATATCCTCTTGGGGCAAAATATGCATCAGAAATTTATGAGCTTAACTACATAGATAGAAGTGAATATGAAAGGTTATTGAATATCGCCTCCAATGCTGGTCCCATATTTATATTAGGTTCTATAGCTATTGCTATATTAAATAATATTAAATTTGGATACCTATTATTAATTGCAAACTACCTATCTATAATAGTAATTGGTTTATTAACAAGGAGAAAGTCTACTTCTTTTAAGAACCGTAAGGTTAAAAATGCTTTTTCAAACAATAGCTTTGGAAGCAATCTTAAAAATGCTGTAGAAAATGCTGTAGCTACTACTATTAATGTTGGATCCTTTGTTGTTATTTTTTCTGTAATTATTAATATAATAAAAAGCAATACCCTAATAAGTACTGCTTTTAGTTTTATTGAAAATTTATTAAATTTATCCCCTGGTTTTTTATATAATTTATTTTTAGGAACAATGGAATTTACTAATGGTGCTAAATTAATTGCAGATTCTGAAATCTCTATTATATTAAAACTAAGCATGATAAGTGCAATTTTATCTTTTTCAGGCTTTTCTGTAATTGGACAAGTGTCCTCCATAACAAGCCATTGTAATCCTAACATAAAAAAATATATCTTTTATAAGTTTCTACAGGGATTAATAAGTTTTGTTATTACTTTTATATGTGCCACAATATTTTTAAATTCAATTAATACCTCTGCTATGTATTATTCAAAAGGTCAAATACTGCTGAAAATTTATAAACTCTACGGCCTTATATTTACTTCAATGATAATAATATTAGTATGTCAAATAGCTTATAAGAAAAGCAAGAAGTTACATTTCCCTTAACTCAGAAATATTTTCTTTAATTTTTGAACCAGTATTACTTAAGTTTTTATCTATTTCTTTGGCTGCAGTTTCAAAGGCTTCTTGCATACCCTTAATTAGCATAGCTCTTTTTTCTTCTATTTCTTTATCTATTTGAGATAATATTTCTGTTGAATATTCTCTAGAACCTAATCTAATTGCCTTAGCATCTCTTTGAGCTAGGGCAATTATTTCGTTAGCTCTTGCTTTAGCTTCCTTAACTATATCATGATTTTCAACATTTTTCTTCATTATTTCTAAGGTTTCTTTTCTTATACTATCATATTCTTTTTGGGCATCTTTTAATATTCTATCTTTTTCACTCATTACCCATTCTGCTTTTTTTAATTGATCTGGAAGGGTATTAACTATTTGGTCAATTACTTCTAAGAATTCTTTTTTATCTATTATTGTTTTGCCTGTTATAGGTACTTTAGGTGAGGTTTCTATTAGTTCTTCCAAGTACTCTAAAAGTTCAATTATATTATCCTCTATTCTATCCATATTTTTCCCCCTCGATATATCTCCTTTAAAATTTACTTCTAATTTCATCAATTAATTTATCTGGAACAAGTCCTTCAATACTTCCACCAAATTTAGCAACCTGCTTTACAGATGATGAACTTACATAGGAATAGGCAGATGAAGTCATCATAAATACAGTTTCTATATCTGGATTAAGTTTGGAATTCATAAGGGACATTTGGAATTCATATTCAAAATCTGCTACTGTTCTTAATCCCTTTAAAATAACCTTAGAATTATTCATCTTTGCAAAGTCCACCAAAAGTCCGTCAAAACTTAAAACTTCAACATTTTTTAAATCCTTTGTAACTTTTTTAATTAGGTTGACTCTTTCTTGAATAGTAAATAAACACTTTTTATCTACATTTATTAGAACTGCTACAATAAGTTTATCATAAATTTTAGCTGCTCTTGTTATTATATCTAGATGTCCATTTGTTATTGGATCAAAACTTCCTGGATAAACTGCTATGTTCATTTCTTTCTCCTTGATTACCCTTCATATTTATACAAACACACTGTTGTATTTCCGTATTTTCTGCTTTTTAATAATTTTATTTTATTATATCCTTCATATATTTCTTCTATAGAATCTATTTTAGTAACTATTATTCCATCTTCATCTAACATATTGTTTTCTTCTATTATTTTCATTGCCTCAGGAATCATTTCCTTACAATAAGGAGGATCAATAAATATGATATTAAATACCTTACCTAACTTATTTAATTTCCTAAGGGCCTCATAGGCATCCATATTTAAGGCTGTACAAAAGTCTTGAAACTTTAAGCTTTCTATATTTTTTTTAAGGATAGGAAAAGTTGTGCTGCTCTTATCAACCAAATACACTTCCTTAGCCCCTCTGCTTGCAGCTTCTAATCCAAGGCTGCCAGTTCCTGCAAAAACATCAACTACTAATGCATCCGGTATATAGCCTTGAATCATGCTAAACATAGCTTCCTTAACCCTATCTAAAGTTGGTCTAGTTTCTAAAGTTTCAGGAGAAAGTAATTTTTTTCCTCTTGCTTTACCTGCTATTATTCTCATTTGCTTTCCTCCTAGTATTACATTTTGATTTTACCACAATAAACAATTATATACAATTTTTTTAATTAAAACAAATATATCGACTATATCTTTCAATTGATTTCGATATATTCTTGCATAAGTTTACATCTTCTCTTTCTTCTGATTTTATTAAATTATTCGCCTCAAATCTAGCACATTTTAAGATATCTATATCCTCATAGATATCTGCAAGAATCAATCCTAAATCACCGCTTTGCCTTAAACCAAACATTTCCCCAGCACCTCTTATTTTTAAGTCCTGCTCAGAGATATAGAAACCATCCGTGGATTCAGTCATTATCTGCATTCTTTTTTGGGTCTTACTATTTTTTGCCCTCCCAATTAATATACAATAGGACTCATAGCTTCCTCTTCCTACCCTTCCCCTTAATTGGTGTAATTGGGCCAATCCAAACCTTTCAGAGTTTTCTATAATCATAAGGGAAGCATTAGGTACATTTACACCTACTTCAATAACTGTTGTAGATATTAAGACCTTAGTTTCATTTAACTTAAAGGAATTTATAATTTCATCCTTTTCCTTTGCCTTCATTTTTCCATGTAAAATTTGAACAGTAATATCTTTAAAGACATTTGATTTTAATTCATGGTAAAGTTTTTCTACTGAATTAAGTTCTAGTTTTTCATCTTCTTCAATTAGGGGGCAAACTATGTAAACCTGTCTTCCTTTATTAATTTCTTCTCTTGCAAAATTATAGGCAGCCCCTCTATCTTCTTCTTTATAAAACTTTGTATTTATCTTCTTTCTACCTGGGGGTAATTCATCAATAATAGAAACATCTAAATCTGAATACATACATAAGGCTAAGGTTCTAGGAATAGGAGTGGCACTCATAACTAAAACATCAGGCCTTTTCCCTTTATTTATAAGTTTATTTCTTTGTTCAACCCCAAATCTATGCTGTTCATCTGTAATAGCTAATCCTAGGTTTTTAAATTCCACATCTTCTTGAATTAAGGCATGGGTCCCTATTACTATAATATTATCCCCAACTTGCAGCCTTTGTTTTATTCTTAGCTTTTCCTTTTTGCTAGTACTGCCTGTTAAAAGCTCAATATCAATATTAAAGGGCTTTAATAACTTTACAGCTTCATCATAGTGTTGATTTGCTAGTATTTCTGTGGGAACCATTAAACTAGCCTGATAGCCATTTTTAACTACATTAAACATTGCAATTAAGGCAACAATTGTTTTACCACTTCCTACATCACCCTGAACCAGCCTATTCATTGGATATGGGCTTTTTTGGTCTCTTAAAATATCCCTAACTACCCTTGTTTGAGCATTTGTTAAATTATAGGGCAAGCTTTCCTTTAAATCAGTTAATTCCTTATGCCAGAAGAAGGATATCCCATCTCTTTTTTTTATCTTACTTTTTAGCATAAGGAGTTTCATTGAATATGTAAATAGTTCCTGAAATTTTAACCTATCTATAGCATTTTGTAGTTTACCCTTCCCTTTAGGGAAATGTATTTCCCTAATTGCAGAATCTAGATCCATTAACTTATACTTAGACAAAATTCTTTCTGGAAGATTATCATTTATAACAGTTTTATCTAATACCTGGTTTATTAGTTTAGGGATAATCTTTTCTGACATATCACCCTTTAAAGAATATTTAGGAATAATTTCACTTTCTTTAGCATCCCTGCAGCCTGCTAAGGGATTTATTACCTCTAAATTATTTCCCCTTTTCTTAAACTTTCCTACTAAATCATAAGTTTCATTAAGCTTATAATTATTCTTTATGTAAAATTGATTAAACCATTTTGCTACAACAATATGATTTTTATAAGCAAACTTTATTGTAGATATAGTTTTCCCACTTTTTGTCCTAATATCTCTATCATACCCAATTACTCTACAAGATAATATGTGTTTTTCATTTTCGTCAATTTCTTCAAGATCACAATCTGACTTTATGTACTCATAATCCCTTGGAAAATACAAAAGTAAATCATAAATTGTAAATATACCACATTTATTAAGTTTTTCAGTAAGTTTTGGGCCTACCCCCTTTAGGGTAGAAATCTCCATTGATATATTCATTTATTCACCTCTAATTATTAGTGACTTAAGATCCTATTAAATAAAGCACAAGCTATAACTTATGTAAATAAATTAGTAACTTGTGCTTGTTTCTATTATTCTACTGACATTAAGAAATAGTAAAGAGGTTGTGCTCCTCTATAACATTGTACATCTAAATCTTCATATTTTTCTTCTAATTTCTCAGCAAAGTTTTCTGCTTCTTCTTCTGAAACATCTGAACCATAGAATATTGTTATAAGCTCACTATCTTCATCAATCATTTCAGAAAGCACTTCCTCTGCTACATCACAATAAGAAGTTCCTACCTTCTTTATTTTGCCTTCTATAAGTCCTAAAATATTTCCTTCTTCAATCTTTATTCCGTCTACTTCTGTATCTCTTACTGCATAAGTAATGGATCCTGTTTTAACCATTTCAATTGCTTCATTTAAATTTTCTACATTTTCTTCTACTTCTGCTTCAGGATTAAACATTGTTAAGCATGTTATACCTTGAGGTATTGTTGTAGTTGGAATTACTTTTATATCTTTCTCTGATATTTCTGCCGCTTGATTTGCAGACATTATAATATTTTTGTTATTTGGCAGTACAAAAATATGCTCCGCATTTAATTTAGAAATAGCATCTAAAATATCTTGAGTAGATGGATTCATTGTTTGACCACCTTCAATAACGTAGTCTGTACCTAAATCCTTGAATATGTTACTAATACCTTCACCCATTGCTACTGATATAAAAGCATATTTTTTCTTTTCTGCATCTAATACTAACTCTTCTTCGAAAACCTTTCCTTCATCTGCATTAGCATTTTTATACTCTTCTTTGCTTAGAAGTACTTCTCTATGTTCTTCTCTCATATTATCTATCTTAATTTTTGATAGTTCTCCAAGTTTTACAGCTTTTGATAATACTAAACCTGGATCATTTGTATGAATATGAACCTTTATTACATCTTCATATCCAACAACTATTTCTGAATCTCCTAGAGGTGTTATTTCCTCCCTAAATTTATTGGCTTTTTCTGCATCTGCCATAATAATGAATTCTGTACAGTATCCAAATTTAATATCTATATCTTCTGTTCCTGATGCTCCAGCAGCTTTAGCACTTGCAGGCTTAACATCTTTAAGTTCAGTTTTTATATCATCTCTTAATGCTTCATACATTGCTTTAAAGATTATATATAATCCCATTCCACCAGAATCAACTACATTTGCTTTCTTTAATGCTGGTAATAATTCAGGAGTTTTATCTAGCATTTTCTTAGCTTCATCAACTACAACTCCCATTAAATCTACTATATCTTTTTCATCACTATCAATTGCCCCATCTGCAGCTGCTCTAACAACAGATAAAATTGTTCCTTCTGTTGGTCTCATAACTGCTTTATAAGCAGAGTTACTACCTTCCTTTAAAGCAATTGCTAATTCTACTGAATCTACCTCATCTTTATCTGCAAGCCCCTTTGAAATACCCCTTAAGATTTGTGAAAGTATTACTCCAGAATTACCCCTTGCTCCCATTAAGGCACCTTTAGCAAGTTTCTTAGAAGTTTCACCAATTGATTTAGAATTTAAGCCTTCTATTTCTTTTGCTGCTGCTTTAAAAGTTGCAGACATATTAGTACCTGTATCTCCATCTGGAACAGGGAAAACATTTAAGGAATTTACATATTCACATTCCTCTAATAATTTATTGCTGGCATGAACAATCATATTATAAAAATCATGGCCATTTATTTTATGATATTTCATCTTTTTACCTCCTAGACTCTAACTGCTTGAACATTTACTGTAACAGATGAAACTTTTAATCCAGTAAAGTTTTCTACACTATAACGTACCTTTTGTATAATATTACTTGCTATTACAGAAATTTTTGTTCCGTATTCTACCATAACAAATAATTCTATTACTAATTTATTATCATTAAACTTTAATTTTACACCCTTACTTAAATTTTCTATTCTCATTAATTCCCATAAGCCTTCAGTTGCATTCTTAGAAACCATACCAACTACTCCATAGCATTCCATAGTTGATAAACCAACTATTTTAGCAAGTACCTCTTCAGAGTATTGTATATTTCCAATTTCGTTTGAATATCCTACCATACAGAATCCTCCTTTACATTTCCTTACACTATATTTTATATTACTTATTTCCATTATTCAAGTAAATATTATACATATGTATTATATGATAATGTTATTTACTATATAAATTTTTCTATAAATTAAAAGTTTTTTCTTTTTTTCTTCTTTTCTATTGCTTTTATTATGGTAGTTATGTTAAAATTTATTCTGTCCTATTGAAGAGAATTTATCTTCGAAAATAAGGAGGTGTTTTCAAGTGGCAAGAAGATGCGAAATTTGTGATAAAGGAGTTATTTCAGGAACTCAATACTCCCACTCACATCGTCAATCAAAGAGAACTTGGGCTCCTAACATAAAGAGAGTAAAGGCTTTAGTTAACGGAACACCAAAAACAGTTCATGTATGTACAAGATGCCTTAGATCTGGAAAGGTTCAAAGAGCAATATAGTTCAAATAAAAAATGCAATTGATATCAATTGCATTTTTTATTTTAAGAAAATTATTTATGTCCTATTTTTCATATGTAGGATTATTTTTTTCTTCTAAAAAACTTTATAAAGTTTGATATGAATTTAGGTAACTTTATTGCAACTATTTTCATTTTTACCTCCTAAAAAAACACTTACCTCTTTATATACATTTTATGCAGATAAAGAAAATAAGTGCTTCTTTTATTTAATCTTTTGAATATAAAATCATTAAAACTCCATTATCAAACTTTAATTCAATATCTTTATCTAAAAATTCATTTGAAGTTGTAATTCCATCTTCTATTTTTAGATTGTAATTGTTAAGTTCATATTTAGCGCCTTTTATGGAAAGATTTTTTACTGTTTCAGAAAAGGCTTTAAAGGAAACAATTTGTCCCCTTGCGCCCTTTATTGTAATATCTTCTTTTGTTAAAAATACTTTATTATGCTCATCTTCTATAGCTACAAATACACCTTTTTCAAGTCCTTGAAACATAAGACCTAAATTACTTAAGGTATGATCTAATCTTGTTCCAGTAGCACCAAGAAAAGTTATGTACTTAGCACCCTTTTCCATAGCGAAATCTAAAGCAGCCTTACTATCAGTATCATCTTTTTCTATTTTTAATTTAATTTTTTTAGTTCCTAATTTTTCAAAGTAATTTAAAGTTATACTATCTGCAGAATCAAAATCTCCCAATATATAATCTGGCTGTATTTCATATTGACGTAGGATATCACAACCCTTGTCAACCCCAATTAATAAGTTGGAATCCTTTAAATTTTCCTTTAAAAGCTCATAACTTGGCGGATTACCACCACTTACTATCAAGGCTTTCATTTTATTCTCCTCTTAAATCTTTTATATTTTCTTCTATATTACCATTATTAAAAATAGCTGAACCTGCAACTAATACATTAGCTCCTGCCTTAATAAGGTCTTTAGAATTATTTTTATCTACTCCTCCATCTACTTCAATTAATAGGTTAGGATTTACTTTATTACTCATTTCTTTAACTTCTTTTATTTTATCTATTGAATAAGGTATAAATTTTTGTCCTCCAAAACCTGGATTTACAGACATTATTAAAACTAAATCTAATTTGCTTATTATATCTTTTAATACAAAGGTTGGTGTTCCTGGATTTAATGAAACTCCTACCTTTTTTCCTTTTGATTTTATATAATCTATTGCTCTGTCTATATGTTTTTCTGCTTCATAATGTATAGTTATTAGATCTGCACCTGCTTCTATAAAATCATCTATATATCTTGAAGGGTTTTCAATCATTAAATGCACATCAAAAACCTTAGTTGTTTTATTTCTTATGGACTTTATTACAGGCAGTCCAAGGCTTATATTAGGTACAAAATTTCCATCCATAACGTCTATATGAATAAATTCTGCACCTGCCTTATCTAACCTTACTATATCCTCTCCTAATTTTGAAAAATCTGCTGATAAAATTGATGGTGAAACCTTTACCATTTGTTCTTCCTCCTATCTTTTATTTCTTCTAAAAGTCTTATATAAAAATTATATCTATATTCATTAACTTTTCCATCTTCCAATGCATTTTTTAATGCACATCCAGGCTCCTTATAATGAAGACAGCCCCTAAACTTACACTCATTACTATATTCATTAAATTCAGGAAAACAATATTTTAGTTCTTCTTCCTCTATAAAGTCAATTGTTATGCTAGAAAATCCAGGGCTATCTACTAAATATCCTTCTTCTATTTCAATAAGCTCACTATGCCTTGTTGTATGTTTACCTCTTCCAATTTTTTCGGAAACAACACCAGTTTCCATATGGTTTCTATTTATTAAGGTATTTATTAAGGTTGATTTACCTGCTCCTGAAGGACCGCATAAGACTGTAACATTGTTTTTTAGTTTTTTCTTAAGCAGTTCTATTCCTTCTCCCTTTTTAGCATTAATAAAGAGTACCTCATACCCAATATCATTAATTTTTCTTTGGACTTCCTTTTTTTCTTCCTCGTTAGCTAAATCTACTTTATTTAAACAAACTACAGCCTTTATATTATTATATTCACAAATAATTAGAAATCTGTTTAGCAAATCATAATTTAAATCTGGATTTTTAATTGCAAAGACAACAAAGGCCTGAGTAACATTTGAAACTGTTGGTCTCTCAAGATAGGATTTTCTCTCTTTTATATCATTGATTACTCCCTTTCCATTGGAAACTTCTATTGTAACATCATCTCCAACTACAGGTTTTAAATCTTTGTGCCTAAATATTCCTCTTGCTTTACATTCAATTATACCTTCATTAGTTTTTACATAGTAAAATCCACCAATACCTTTTACTATTTTTCCTTCCATATTGCCTCCAAAAATATATTTTTCTTTTCTATTTATAATAACCAGATTCTATGAAAAATTGCAAATATATTTTATAAAAAAATCAGCCTTTTGGCTGATTTTTTTAGTGTTCTGGTTTCTTTTCCTCTTTTTCTTCATCCTGTTTTTTTTCTTTTTCTGTATTAAGGGTAACAGTTTCACCTTCCTTAACTGATTCGGTAAAGGATGTAACTATTGCATCATCATCTTTTGGTCCCTTAATATCTATACCTAAACCAGCCACTTCAAGCCTTGCCTTAGCAACTGAAAGTGTCTGTCCTTCACTTAAGCCTATTTCATTTCTAACATCAATAGTTCTTTCTTCAAACTTACCTACAATTAAAGTAATTGGAGTTCCTTCTTCTACTTTATTGCCAGAAATTGATTGCGCTAAAATAATACCATCTTCTGCCTTATCATGAGTTGTTTTAGTCTCTACGGATACAGTTAATTTTAAGGCTTCCAATTCTCCCTTTCCATCACCTTCAGCCTTACCAACAACACTTGGTACATCAACTAGTTTAATTTCTGGTCCTTTACTAATAAAGATTTGAATTGGAGTATCCTTCTTAATTTCTGTTTTTGCTGCTGGATTTTGTCTTATTAAATATCCATAATCAACATCAACACTAAATTCTTCTGAAATAGTATAGTTAGTGAATCCTTGACTCTCCAATATCTGCTTAATATTAGAAACTTCATAATTTCTAAAGTCTGGCATATTATAAGTTTCTTCTCCTCCGGAAACTACTACTTTTACGCTAGAATTTTTCTTAACCTTAGTACCTTCCTTAGGGTCTGCACTTAAAATCGTATTTTCCTCTTCATCACTTATTTCAGTTTTTGTTATCTCTAATCTTAAGCCTATTTTCTCTAACTCCTTAGCAGCATCATTTGCATTTTTGCCAACAATATTAGGAACTTCTACCTCAGAGTTTCCCCCTCCAACAGCTAGAGAATAACCAACAAATAAAAGGATAAGTATAGTTAATATGGAACCTATAGTTATAAAAACTTTCTTTTTAATATTATTATTCTTTTTTGGCTTTTCCTCTAAATCTTCTTCATCATATTCTTCATCGTCATAATAGTCATCATCTTCGTAGTCATCATCTTCATCATATATTTCTTCTTTCTTACTTTGACTTTTTCCTAAGATAGGTGACATAACGATTGTTCTTTCATCATTTGTTTCCTTATATTCACCAATTATAACATCAGGATTTTCTTTTATTTTATTTAAATCTTGAATTAGTTCCTTTGCATTTTCATATCTTTTTATTGGCTCTTTTTGAGTCGCTTTTAAAATCAAATTATTTAAACTTGAAGGTACTGATGAATTTAAGTTCTTAGGAGGAATAGGCTCTTCTTGTATATGTTTTAAGGCTACTGTAACTGGTGAATCCCCCTCAAAAGGTAAAACTCCTGTTACCATTTCATATAAAACTATTCCAAGGGAATAAATATCAGTTCTAAAATCTATATATGTGCCTCTAGCTTGTTCTGGTGAAAGATAGTGTGCTGAACCAATAACACTGGTGGTATTGGTTATTGTTTGTGAATCTGCTGATTTAGCTATTCCAAAATCCGTAACTTTTATTTCCCCTGATTCAGTAACTAAAATGTTTTGTGGCTTTATATCTCTATGGATTACATTATTTCTATGGGCACAATCTAAAGCCTTAGCAATTTGCAAAGCAATATTAATAGCCGTAGTATATGGCAGTTTTCCATTAGAATTAATTAAATCCTTTAATGTCTTTCCACTTATATACTCCATTATTATATAATCTATACCTTCTTGTGTACCAACATCTAGAATATTAACAATATTTGCATCTGATAAAGTTGCAATAGCAGTAGCTTCCTTTTTAAATTTTTGTGATATTTCTTCATTGTTAGCAAATTGCTTCTTAAGTATTTTTATGGCAACATATCTATTTAATTTATGGCACTTAGCCTTAAATACTTCAGACATGCCTCCTTCCCCAACTTTTTCTAGGATCTCATATCTTCCACCAAGAATTACTCCTATCATATTACACCTCTCCTCCAAGTAACATCACTGTTATATTATCTCTTCCACCATTTTTCTTTGCTAAATCCACAAGATTTTCACATATACTTTGTAAATCCCCGTTATTTTCTAATTCCTTTGATAATTCTTCTAAACTTACTTCATTAGTTAATCCATCAGTGCATAATATGAATAAATTATATTTTGATTTTTCAATATTAAACACATCTATCTCTACTTTTTTATCTGTTCCTATAGCTCTTGTAATTATATTTTTATTTGGATGATTTTCCGCCTCTTCCTTTGAAATACTTCCAGAGTCAAGAAGTTCTTGTACTAAAGAATGATCCTTTGTTATTTTATCAATTTCCTTATCATTAATTCCAAAACAAGCGCTATCTCCAACATTAGCTACCTGAACTAATTCTTTTGTTATATAGCAGGCTACTAATGTTGTTCCCATACCATTATAAGTTTCATCTTTATATGCTAAATCATAAACCTGTTTATTAGCATATTCTATTGCAGACTTTAATAGATCTTTATCCTTTTCATCTTTATAATTATTTTTTATATATTCTACTAGGGATTTGCCTGCTGTTTTACTAGCAATTTCACCAGCATTATGGCCCCCCATCCCATCTGCAACAACGTAAATCTTAAAATCTTCATTCTCATAAAATTCAAAATAATCCTCATTTAAGCTTCTTATATTACCTAAATCAGTTTTTACACCAACCATACATCCCACTCCCTTAATTTCCGCCTTTTAAGTATTTTCTCCTTAACTGACCACAAGCAGCATCAATGTCACTACCCATTTCTCTTCTAACTGTTACTTCAATTTTATGTTTATTAAGTGTTTTTTCAAATTCTTCTATGGTTTTTTTGGAAGGTCTTCTTAATGTATTTTCTTTAATTTCATTTACCGGAATAAGATTTACATGGCATAGCCTTCCTTTTAATAATTCAGATAGTTCATTAGCATCATCTATACTGTCGTTTACTCCTGAAACTAGAGAATACTCAAAGGTTATACGTCTTTTAGTTTTTCCTATATAGTAATCACAGGCTTTTAGTATTTCATCTATTGAATATTTATTTGCAATTGGCATTATTTCTCTTCTTCTTTCATCATTTGATGCATGTAATGAAATTGCAAGTGTAATACTATAGCCTTTATCAGCCAGCTCATATATTTTAGGCACTAATCCACAGGTTGATAAAGTTATATGTCTTTGTCCAATATTTAAGCCATAATCAGCATTTACTAACTCTATAAACTTAGTAACATTATCATAATTATCAAGGGGTTCTCCACTGCCCATTAAAACAATATTTGATATTCTTTCTCCAATTGTATCTTGGGCTAAAATAACTTGTGCTAACATTTCACCAGCTGTAAGATTTCTTATTCTTCCTTCTAAGGTAGATGCACAAAATTTACACCCCATTCTACAGCCTATTTGAGTAGATATACAAATTGAATTCCCATGTTTATACCTCATAACTACGCTTTCAATGATGTTACCATCATTGAAAGCAAATAAGAACTTATTAGTATTATCTAAATTAGATTCATATTTTTGAACAATTTTTGGTATTTCTATAGAAAAACTATTATTAAGTTTCTCTATAGTGGCCTTTGGTAAATTTCTCATATCTGTAAATTTCCAAACACCTTTATATATCCATGAAAATACCTGCTTTGCCCTAAATCCACTTTCCTTATTTTCCTTCATCCATTTTGAAAGTTCTTCTAAGCTGTAATTTAATATATTCTCCATTTATATCACCTATTTTTTCTTCTTTATTTTTGTTATAAAGAAACCGTCCATTGATTCATTTGGTAATATTGTTAAACAGCCTTCTTTACTATATAAAAAGTTATTATTTTTACCGATAAATACTTTTTCTATTTCTGCATTTTTATATTTAGATAAAAACCATTGGATATTTTCTTCATTTTCTTCTTTATTTAAAGTACATGTAGAATAAATAAGAGTTCCTTCTGGTTTTAAGTATTCCCATGCATTTTCCATTATCTCTCTCTGAATAAAAACTAAATCTTTTAATTGCTGTCTTGTTTTATTCCATTTTATTTCTGGTTTCTTTCTAATAATACCAAGGCCAGAGCAAGGTACGTCAATTAATACTTTATCTGCAGAGTTAATATAATTAGTATTTAATTTTGTTGCATCCATTTGATGGCATTCTATGTTGCTTAATCCTAATCTTTCTGCATTTTCTTTTATAAGAGATAATTTATTTTCGTGTAAATCGAAGGCTAAAACCCTTCCTGTATTATTTAACAACTCAGCGATATGAGTGGTTTTTCCGCCAGGGGCTGCACATAAGTCTAATACTGTATCTCCCTCATTTAAATCAAGTAAAGGGGCTACTAACATGGCACTTTCATCTTGTACAGTAATATAACCTTCTTTAAATAATTCATTACCTTCTACGCCTTTTCCACCTTTTATTGAAATAGCTTCCGGACAGGCATATCCTTCTTCTATGTTATAACCTAGCTCTTCTAGTTTTTCATAAATTTCTTCATAATCTGCTTTAAGTTCATTTACCCTTACCGTAACCTTTGGCGTTTCATTTAAGCCAGCCATTAATTTCATTGCTCTTTCTTCACCATATTGCTTTATAAAAAGCCTTATCATCCAAGGCTGGAATGAAAATTTATAAGCTAACTCATTGATTCTATTGCCAGGAACTACTATTTCTTTTTCGTCTTTTATGTAATTTCTTAAAATAGCATTTACTAACTTTGAATCTTCCACGGAAACATCTTTAGCATCTTCTACAGCCTCATTACAAACTGCATATTCAGGTATTTTATCTAAAAAGTACAATTGATATATTGCAACTCTTAGTATATTTAATGTTGTATTGTTAATTAGTTTTATATCTTTAACAAAATTCCCTATTAATACGTCTAAAGTTCCTTTTCTTCGTAGGGTACCATAGACTATTTCTGTGATAAGACCTTTGTCTTTATCATTTATTTCATTATTGTTAAGCTCATTAGAAAGGATTAAGTTTGAATATGCTCCTTCCTCTAAAACTCTTTGCACAATTTGTCTTGCAATTCTTCTACTGTTCATTTTTATACCTCTTTATTTATAAATTAGGCTATTTATAACTATATTGTTGCCTATAGTTATTATGCCCCGAATTTAGATTAAACGAGCTTTTCGTTTATTTCTATTTTGTTACCATTTATATACTGTTCAATTGTTAAAGGCTTTCCGTTAGGAAATTGTATTTTTTTTATTAGTAATACACCCTCTCCTGTGGCTACCTTAATACCCGCTTTAGAAACATCAATAATTGTACCTGGATCTTTACTAGAACTTTCATTTACTAGAGCACTTTCAAAGATCTTCATATTTTTATCTTTATATGTAGTATGGGCAATTGGCCATGGATTAAGTCCCCTAATTAAATTATGAATATCCTTGGCTGAATTATTCCATTCTATTTTTCCTAATTCTTTATTTAACATTTTAGCATAAAGGTTTGTTTCTTCTGGCTGTTTAATAGGTGTTATACTATTATCTAATAATCCTTCTATGGTTTTAATAACAAGCTCTGCTCCTCTTTCATTTAATATATCGTGAAGCTCTCCTGCAGTCATATTTTCTGTTATTTCTACTTCATCCTTTAAAAGCATATCACCAGTATCTAAACCAACATCCATTAGCATAGTAGTATTTCCTGATACTTTTTCGCCTTTAATTATTGCCCAGTTAATTGGAGCTGCTCCTCTATACTTTGGAAGAAGGGATGCATGTAAATTTATGCAGCCATATTTAGGTATATCTAAAACTTCCTTTGTTAGTATTTGTCCATAAGCAACCACTATAATAAAGTCTGGTTTTAAGCTCTTTAAATATTCAATAGCTTCCCTATCATTTTTTAATTTAACTGGCTGAAAAATTTCAATATTATTTTTAAGGGCTACTTCCTTAACTTGGGAAAAGGACACCTTTTTTCCTCTTCCCTTTGGTTTATCAGGCTGGGTAAATACGCTCTCTACGCCATAGGTAGATATTAATTTTTTTAAAGTTGGAACTGCAAAATCTGGCGTTCCCATAAAAACTATCTTCATATTACTTCATTCCTTACTATTTTATATAATCGATATATAGCTTACCATCTAAATGGTCATTTTCATGAAGAATTGCTCTTGCTAGAAGTTCTGTAGCTTCTAAGACAAATTCTTCTCCCTTTTCATTTAAAGCTTTTACTTTAACATAGTTTGGCCTTTCAATTTCTGCTTCTTCATTTGGAACACTTAGACAGCCCTCTGGTCCCTTTTGAGAGCCAGAAACCTCTAGTATTTCTGGGTTTATAAAAACTCTTAGTCCATTATCATCATAAACATCTATTACAAATATTCTTTGAAGGATACCAACTTGTGGTGCTGCCAGGCCAACTCCATCAGCCTCATACATAGTTTCTCCCATATCTTTAATTAATTTTAATGTTCTATTTGTAATTTCCTTAATAGGCTTGCATTTTTTTCTTAATACTTCATCGCCATTTAATCTAATTTTTCTAATAGCCATCTTTTACCTCCTAGCTTAAATTATTTGGATTAATATCCAAACTAATTTTAATTTCATTATATATATTCTTGTTTAATTGATAAAGTTTATCTTTTATTTTATTGCAAAACTCTAAAGATAAATCTCCTTTTAAAAGTATTTGCCATCTATAATTTTCTTTTATTTTCGATATTATACAAGGAACTGGTCCAAGCATTTCAATATTTAAATATCCCCCTACAATCTTGGAAATTTCCGCCTTTATTTTATTCATAAAATCTACTAATATTTTTTCATTTTTAGATGAAACATTAACTAATAATATTTTAGCAAAAGGAGGGTAATTCATCAAACCTCTCATGGTGAATTCCTCTTTATAAAATCCCTCATAATCGTATTTTTTAGCATATTCTATACTATAGTGCTGTGGATTATATGTCTGTACAACTACTTTCCCTTCTTTATCTCCTCGCCCTGCTCTTCCTGAAACTTGAGTTATCAATTGATAGGTTTTTTCTGAGGATCTATAGTCTGGTATATTTAAAGACATATCTGCTGCTAAAATTCCCACTAGGGTTACATTTTCAAAATCTAAACCTTTAGACACCATTTGAGTTCCTATTAATATATCAGCCTCTCCTCTTTTAAAGGAGTTATAAATATATTCATGGGAATTTTTGTTTCTTGTTGTATCCACATCCATCCTTAATACCTTAGCATCACTAAAATATTTTCTTATTTCCTGCTCTACCCTTTCTGTACCTGCACCAAAATATTTTACATATTTGCTTTTACATTTTGGACAAAGTTTTTCCTGCCTTTTGCTATAACCGCAGTAATGACAATTTAATAGACCATTTCTGTGATATGTTAGGGATATTTCACAGTTAGGACATTTAAAAACATATCCGCAGCTTCTACATGAAACAAAGGTAGAGAAGCCCCTTCTATTTAAAAATAAAATTATTTGTTCCCTTTTCCTTAATGCTTCCTTAATTTCATATATGAGTTTTCTACTAAACATAGATATATTTCCACTGCTTAATTCTTCCCTCATATCTATTATTTCCATTTTAGGCATTGCTTTATTATGAATTCTATTTTTTAATTCTATTAATTGAATTTCACCAGAGATGGCTCTATAATAGGTTTCAATAGATGGGGTTGCTGAACCTAAAATAACTTTACAACCTTTTATTTCTGAAATAAATTCTGCAACTTCTCTTGTGTGATATTTAGGATTGTTTTCTGATTTATAGGTATTTTCATGTTCTTCATCTAAAATTATTATTCCTAAGTTTTGGGCAGGTAAAAACAAAGCACTTCTTGCTCCAATTATTAATCTTGCTTTTCCTTCCTTTACCCTATACCATTCATCATATCTTTCTCCTTCAGAAAGTTTACTATGAAAAACAGCAACTTCTTTTCCAAATCTTCCTTTAAATCTTTCAATCATTTGTGGAGTTAAAGAGATTTCAGGTACTAGTATTATTGCCGACTTTCCATTTTTTAAGGAATCACTTACTGCACTCATATAAACTTCAGTTTTTCCTGACCCAGTAACTCCCTTTAATAAAAATACCTTATTATCTGATTCTCTAATGATATTAACTGCATTTCTTTGTTCTAAAGTAAGAGTTCTTTCACTATAAGATTTGTATTCTCTTAAGTTATATCTATAGATTATTTCTTCTTCGACCTTTAAATATTCTTCCTTAATTAATTTATTAATTTTATATAAAGATAAGGAAAAATTTTTTACTAATTCACTTTTAGTATATTTCCCATTATTTTCTTCTATAAAGGATAATAGATCCTTATATTTTTCATATATATTAGCATCATATTTTTCTCTATTTATTGTAATAACCATTTTATATTTATTTTTTATTCCCTTTAATATTCCTTGAGGAATAAATAATCTTATGGCATCAATATATTTACATAAATAATTATCTTTTAAAAAATTTATTATTTTTAAATCATCTTCTGTTAATATGGGATCTAATCTTTCAATTTTTTTAATTTTCTTTGTTTCAAATTCTTTTATTTTTTCTTGTTCTATTAAATTAATTATAAAACCATCAACTAAATTTCTATACCCAAAAGGAACCTTTACCCATTGACCAATCCTTACCATGTCCATAAAATCCTCTGATATTTCATAGGTAAAGGGTTTATCTATATCTAAAGCATCACTATTTATAATAATTTCTGCATATAATTTCAAATTTATCACCCTTTTATTAGGTTATTTTTCTAATAGAAGAAGAAAGCGCCTTAGCGCTTTCTTAATATAATTTCAAAGATTCTTGATGCTACTTCTTTTTTACTCATCTTATCTAAATATATTTCTTCTCCATCCTTAGAAATAATAACAACCTTATTATTATCACTTCCAAATCCAGTATCAGCACTTGTTATATCATTGGCTACTATATAATCTAAATTTTTCACTTTAATCTTTCTTTTTGCATTATCTACCACATTGTTACTTTCTGCAGCAAATCCTACTAAAGTTTGATTAGTTTTCTTTTCACCTAAGATTTTCAAAATATCATTATCTCTGACAAAAGATAGATTTAAATCTCCTTCTGCCTTTTTTATTTTTTCATTGCTATAATTTTTTATTTTATAATCTGCAACTGCAGCAGCCTTAATTACTATATGACTATCATGAAAATTATCTAAAATTGCATTTTTCATTTCTTCATTTGTAGTAACATTAATAACTTTTGCACCCTTTGGCTTTTCTAAATTAGTAGGCCCTGAAACTAAAGTAACCTCAGCGCCCCTTTTTGCTGCTTCTTCTGCAATTGCATAACCCATTTTTCCTGTAGATCTATTTGTAATATATCTTACTGGATCAATAGGTGATAATGTTGGTCCCGCACTAATTAGCACTTTTTTACCCATTAAATCTTTATTAACTTCAAGATTATTTATTTCTTCTAATACTTTATTTACTATTGTATCAACATCTGCTAGTTTTCCTTCCCCTGTATCGCCGCAGGCTAATCTTCCTGATGCAGGTTGAATAAAATCATATCCGTATGATTCTAGCTTTTTAATGTTATCTTGAACTATTTTATTTTGGAACATATTAGTATTCATTGCAGGAGCAAAAATAACCTTTGCTTTTGTAGCCATTATGGTAGTTGATAACATATCATCAGCTATGCCATTTGCAACCTTGCCTATAATATTTGCAGTAGCAGGAACTATTAAGAAAATATCTGCTTTTTTCGCTAAGGATATATGTTGTATCTCAAAAGCCTTTGGTTCTGCAAACATATCTGTTACAACCATATTTTGACTAAGGGATTGAAAAGATAAGGGTGTAACAAACTTTGTAGCTGAATTTGTCATAATAACATTAACATCTAAATCTTGTTTTTTCAACTTACTTACTACTTCTAACGCCTTATAAGCAGCTATTCCTCCAGTTACTCCTATGCATACACATTTTTTATTGTTCATCTAACTCTTTTACCTCTTTATTGTTTGATGCTTCAAAATTAATTTTACCTTCATTAACTTCATTAATTGAAATTGTTAATGCTTTTTTTAATTTAGTATCAATAAAAGGCTTGCTGCCATCTATTATTTGTCTAGCTCTTTTAGAAGTAATTATTACTAATGAATACCTGTCGTTTGCTTTTTTTAATAAGTCCATTATTGATGGATTAATCATAGAGTTGTTCATGAATTAAGCCCTCCTTAGATTCTAAAATTGTATTGTCTTTTATTCTATCAACTCGGCATTTTTCAGCAGCTATAATTGACTCAACCTTAGAAACAGCAAGCTCTAATGTATCGTTAACTACAGCATAATTATATTTAGAAACATAGTTTATCTCTTTATAGGCATTTTTAAATCTTGTCATTAGAGATTCCTCTGTTTCACTTCCTCTTTTTATAATTCTTCTTTTTAGTTCTTCCATTGATGGAGGAAGAATAAAAATAAATACCCCTTCTTCGAAGTTTTCTTTTACTTGTAAAGCTCCCTGTATATCAATTTCTAGGATAACATCTTTACCTTCTTCTAACATCCTGTTTACATTAACCTTTGGTGTTCCATAAAAGTTACCGTGAACTTCAGCATATTCTATAAAACCATTTTCCTTAACTTTTTTTGCAAATTCTTCTTTTGTTAAAAAATAATAGTTTACTCCTTCAACTTCTCCTTCTCTTGGAGGTCTAGTAGTTGCAGAAACTGATAAATATATATTTTTGTTTTTTTCTAAAAGTTTTTTACATATAGTTCCTTTACCTGCACCGGAAGGTCCAGATATAACTATTAGAACTCCTTTATTACCCTTCATTATTCAACAACCTCATCTACTGCTTCATCTTTATTTACTAATCTATGTGCTACTGTTTCTGGTTGAACTGCTGATAGTATTATATGGTCACTATCTGTTATTATTACAGCTCTTGTTCTTCTTCCATAGGTTGCATCTATAAGCATACCTCTGTCTCTTGCTTCTTGTATGATTCTTTTTATTGGTGCTGATTCTGGGCTAACTATTGCCACAAGCCTATTAGCAGAAACTATATTACCAAATCCAATGTTTATTAATTTTATACCCATTTCTTTCCTCCTACTTATTCAATATTTTGTACTTGTTCTCTAATTTTTTCTATTAGGTTTTTTATGTTAATGACATTATTTGTCATATTCATATCACTTGATTTTGAAGCAATTGTATTGGCTTCCCTATTCATTTCTTGAATAATAAAGTCCAATTTTCTTCCAATTGGTTCTGAGTCCTGCAATGTTTTCCTAATTTGATCTATATGGCTCTTAAGCCTAATAATTTCTTCATCTACTGTAGCCTTATCTGCAATAATGGCAGCCTCTTGGGCAATTCTAGATTCATCAATATCAACCTTGTCTAGAAGCTCCTTAATTCTAGCTTCAAGTTTAATTTTATAAGCAGCTGGTATTGAGTCTGCTAATTCTTCAATATTATTAACAAAGGTCTCTACATCTTTTAGCTTAAGTAAGATATCTTCTTTTAACTTTTCCCCTTCTGCTATTCTCATCTTTTCCATTTTTTCTAATGATTCATTAATTAAGAGTTTAAGAACCTCAAATATTTCATCAATGGCATCCTCTTCTTCAACAATTTCTATTACATCGTTGAATTTAGCAATATGAGAAACAGCAATATCATTTTTTACTTTTAATTTTTCTTCTATTTCCAATAAGCACTTGTAATAGCTTTCTGCAAGACTTAAATTTAATCTTGCTAGTCCTTCTCCACCCTTATAGGATTTTTGATTAATAAAAACATCTACTTTTCCCCTATTTAATTTTTCATTTATTAACTTTCTAATTTGCTCTTCTAGGGGAATTAAGTTTTTAGGCAGCTTGATATTTATATCTAAATACCTGCTATTAACACTTTTCATTTCAACAGAAAATAAATATTTACTTCCTTCTTCGTTACTAGCCCTTCCAAAACTAGTCATACTTTTTACCATATTTGCCTCCAAAGTTTATTTACTTAACTCATTTCTTTTAATATTAAAATCATAACTATTATAAGTCAATGGTTTGTTAACAAAATGTTAACATTTTTAAAAACTGCATATAAGAGCTGCGATAAATAGGATATGCACCATAAGCTAATAGCTGAGTAAAGAAGTAAGGCTTAAAAAAACTACTATGCCAAGAGTTTTGGTAGCTCTCCCTGCGCTCAAACAAACCAACAACTCTAAGGCCTAGTAGTTTTTCTTTAACTGAGAATCTAAATCTACGATTTAGTTATTCGAAGTTACTCATACGAATGCATATGAGTAGGAGCTTCCTTAAAGTACTTCTAAATGCTCGCTATATGCTTATTTCACATATCCTATTTATCTTCGCTAATTTATATTTGCAACTTTTTTTTAATGTTCATTCTACATTATTAAAGGATTCTTTTAAATTTAAATTTTCTTTACTAGATAAAGCAACCATAAGCTTAATTTAATTCTCCATTAAAGCATACCAGCACACCTCTACCCTTGGCTTCTTTAGATATAGCTGTGCAGATTGATGTTGCTAAGTTAAAGGGGCCATCATAGCCAAGCTCTGAACTGCTTCTCATAGCTCCAGTTACCATAGCTAGGATCTCCTCCCCACTTAAGCTAGGTACTGCAGCATTTATTTTTTCATCTATCTTCATAGAGATTGTACCACCATTAAAAACCAATGCTATTTTTTTCATAATTTTCTCCTAACTAAATATATTATAATTAATAAAAATTCTTGGAGAATTTAATCTTAGTTTACTTATATTATATATAATAAACATTTTAATATTCGATATTTATATACATTTTTTTATTTTTCCTCTGTATAACCTATTATTTATTTTTCTTTCGGTTATTGGATACATTGTTGAAACATTAATATAATCTTTCTGATTATCTATTTCTATTCCCATTAAAATATACTCATTAAACTTTTTTATTAATTCTATATAAATAACATTATCTGTTGACTTATAAACTCCCATATAATCTGGGGAATCAATGATTTTTTTCATATACTCTATAGGATTGCTTATTATTTTCCTATTTAAATGTCTCCCATGTCGTCTTTTAATATGCTGTAACACTCCATTAGATGCATAAATGGTACCAGTGAATTTTACCCCTAAATTAGCTGCCATCTTTTCTTTAAAGTATCCCACTCTTTTATAGGTATAAATTCTTTCCACCATAATATCCCTCTATTCTTTATTGTATTATGAGTTTAATGATATTTACTTATATATTATATATTATTCAAAAATCTATATAATTCTACTAGAATTATATAACAAAAAGGGACTGTCACTGACAGTCCCTTGATTTTATAGTATTATACAAATTAATCCGCCACTACCTTCATTAATTATCTTTTGAAGGGTTTTTTGAATTTTAATTTGTACATCTTCCGGCATTTTATATAGCTTATTTTGCAAGCCTTCTTTTATTAAAACTTCTAGAGGCTTACCAAACATATTACTTTGCCACAAGGTTGAAGGATCTTCTTCAAATTGCTCCATTAAAGATTTTATTAATTCTTCACTTTCTTTTTCAGACCCCATTATTGGGCTTATTTCAGTCTTTATATTAGCCTTTATAAAATGTAAAGATGGAGCCGATGCTTTTAATTTCACTCCAAACTTAGAACCATGCTTTACCATTTCAGGCTCTTCAAATTTCATCTCAGAAAGCTGTGGAGCAACTAAGCCATAACCTGTTTCACGAACATCTACTAAAGCATCCTTTACCTTATCATATTCTTTTCTTGCATAATTAAGCTCTTTTACTAATGATAATAGGTCACTTTCACATTTAACATCTAAATCACAAATTTCACTTAATATGTTATAGAATATACCATCCTTAGGTTTCATAGATATTGTTGCCTTACCCAAGCCTAAATCTACTGCACTCATTTCTGTTGGTGCTAAATTTTCTTCTTGGTTTAGTAGGTTTATTGTGGATTTAATATCTCTAACCTTGCTTATGTTTTCACACATTCCTTTAAGAATCTTAAAGAAATCTTTCTTTAACCAATGTTCTGGTTCTAATTGTTCAACCCAGCTTGGCATTTCGATATTTATTTCCTTAACAGGAAACTCTCTAAGTACATGATTTAATACATCTTCTATATCCTCTTCATCCATATTTGCAACATCCATAACTTGAACAGTTACATTATGTTTTTCTTCTAATTCTCTTTGTATTTTTTTAACCTCTGATGAATTTGGATATCTTGTATTAAGTACAACTATAAAAGGTTTATTTATGGACTTTAACTCATCAATTACCCTTTCTTCTGCTTCTAAGTACTCATCTCTTTCTATACCAGTTATACTACCATCAGTAGTAATAACTAATCCAATAGTTGAATGATCTGTAATTACTTTTCTAGTTCCAATTTCAGCTGCATCCTCAAAAGGTATTTCATAGTCATACCACGGAGTATTTACCATCTTTGGTTCCTCCCCATCCATATAACCCATAGCACCTTTTACAATATAACCAACACAATCTACCATTCTAACTTTAAATTTTATATCCTCATCAAGTGTAATTTCTACTGCCTCATTTGGAATAAATTTAGGTTCTGTTGTATGGATGCTTTTTCCTGACCCGCTTTGAGGCAATTCATCCTTAGCTCTTTCCTTTTTATAAGCATTTTCAATCTTTGGTATTACCATGAGGTCCATAAATTTTTTTATAAATGTTGATTTACCTGTTCTAACAGGACCAACAACACCAATATATATGTCCCCTTGTGTCCTCTCTGCTATATTCTTGTATATGTTAAAGCTGTCCACGGTGTACCCTCCCATTTATTTTTAACACTATATATATATTCTCATCTTCAAAAAAGTATACAGTATTATAAAATTTTTATTTTAATTTATAGAATATATTATTAAACTTAACATAGAAATATTCTTGAAATAAAAAAATCACAGTTGAAGATTTTTAACTTTTTTAAAATCTTCTTAACTGTGATTTTTATTCTATTAATTTTTAAGCAATTAATATATTTCGCTCTTTTTTTCTCTTTCCATTAAATAGGTTACAGCTTCTTTTACATCAATTTGTTCAAATACAATTTTATAAAGAATATCTGTTATTGGCATTTCTATATTTAGTTGTTCTTTTAACTTATAGAAAGCCTTGCAAGCCTTAATACCTTCAACTACCATGCCAACTTCTTTTATGGCTTCTTCTGTAGTCTTTCCACTTCCAATTAAATAACCAGCACGCCTATTTCTAGAATGAATACTAGTACATGTAACTATAAGGTCTCCCATTCCTGTTAAACCTAGAAAAGTTTCTGACTTTCCTCCTAGCTTTACTCCAATTCTTACTATTTCCGCCATGCCTCTTGTCATAAGGGCTGCCTTGGCATTATCTCCATATCCAAGACCATCACATACTCCTGCTGCTAAAGCTATTATGTTTTTTACAGCTCCTCCAATTTCAACACCAACTAAATCATCATTTGTATAAACTCTAAAGGTTGGATTGATAAACAAGTCCTGAACTATTCTTGCCTTATCCATATTTTCTGAAGAAACAACAACAGTAGTAGGTATGTTAAGGGAAACTTCTTCTGCATGACTTGGCCCTGATAGTATTACTACATCATTTTCAGGCAATTCTTCTTTTATTACCTGTGATAATCTTAAATTAGTACCTTCTTCTATTCCCTTTGCAATGCTTATTATAGTTACCTCTTTATTTATTTTACCTTTAAGTTCCTTGCTTATAGTTCTAATAACATGGGAAGGCACTGCTAAAACAATAAATTCTGCATCTTTTATTGCTAGGTTTAAATCATTATAAGCAGTTACATTTTGAGGTATTATTAAATTTTTAATGTATTTATCATTTTTCCTATTTTCATTTATATCTTTTACAACATCATTATCTCTATCGTAAATATTTACTTTATTTTTATTGTCAGCTAATAATATTGCTAAGGATGTACCAAAACTTCCCCCACCTAAAAAAGTAATATTAGTCAAAACTATTCTTTCCTTTCCCTATATTCTATTTGTATTCCAGTACCGCTAAAGTCAAAACTTTCTCTTAACTGGTTTTCTAAATATCTCTCATAAGAAAAATGCCTTGCACTTGCATCATTAACAAAGAAAACAAATTTAGGTGGTTTTGTAGCAACTTGTGTTGCATAGAATATTTTCATTCTTTTTATACCAACTAATGGCGGTTCATTCATTAATACTGCTTTACTAATAACTTCGTTTAAAACTCCAGTTTGTATTCTCTTACAGTAATTATTATAGCATTCCTTTGCTATTTCTAAGACCTTGTGAGTTCTTTGGCCTGTTTTTGCAGAAATAAATAAATATTTTGCATATTTTAAGAATTTAAGATTTGTTTGTAAATCTTCTAAATATTTTTGCATTGTTTTATCATCTTTTTCAATTAAGTCCCACTTATTAACTATTACCATTATAGCCTTATCCATTTCATGGGCATAACCTACTATTTTTTCATCCTGTTCTGTTACTCCTTCTGTGGCATCAATCATAAGGATACATACATCTGCTCTTTCTATAGATGCATATGTTCTAATAACAGAGTATCTTTCAACTTCTTCTTTTACCTTACTTTTTCTTCTAATACCAGCAGTATCTATTAATATGAACTTTCCTTCATCAGTTTCTAATACACTGTCTATAGCATCTCTTGTAGTTCCAGGAATATCAGAAACTATTAGCCTATCTTCTCCAAGAAGTCTATTAATAAGGGAGGACTTTCCTACGTTAGGCTTACCTATCATAGCAATTCTTATATATTCATCTTCCTCTTCTTCCTCACTAAACTTATCAAAGCCTTCTACTACTCTATCTAACATATCTCCTATGTTTAATCCTTGAGAGGCTGATATTGCAATTGGATCTCCAATTCCTAAATTATAAAATTCCCAAGCATTTTCAGCTTCTCTCATAGAGTCAATCTTATTAACTACTAGAACTACATCCTTTTTACTTTTTCTAAGCATATTAGCAACTTCTTCATCAGCAGCTGTAAGGCCTTCTTTTCCATCTACAATGAAAATTATAACATCTGCTGTTTCTATTGCTATATTTGCTTGTCTTCTCATTTGCTTTACAATAATATCATCTCTTTCAGGTTCTATACCACCTGTATCAATTATAGTAAAGTTATAACTTAACCAGTCAGCCTTAGCATATACCCTATCTCTTGTAACTCCTGGCGTATCTTGAACTATTGATATTCTTTCTCCTGCTAATCTATTAAACAATGTGGATTTCCCTACATTGGGTCTTCCAACTATCGCAACTATTGGTTTAGCCATTAATTTTCCTCCTAACATTTGAGTTTATTAATTTTAGAGTCATAAACTTATTATTATATAGTTTGCCCTAAATTTATCTATTTTTATTTATATAGTAATACTATTTATGAAAACTTGTATGCTTTAAATCTATAATAGATATCTTTAGTAATATTACCATTATTAATTAAATTTAGTCAACAGAAAACATCCCTAAACTTAGGGATGTTTCATAATTACTCGTTTAAATCAACATATTTACCTTTTTTATGGAATATAATCCATTCACAAATATTAGTTACATGATCTCCTATTCTTTCTAAGTACTTTGACACAAAAAGAATTTGTGTTCCTTGATTTATCATTGCTTCATTATGACTCATATTTTTTAATACTACTGAAAACATTCCTTGATACAAGGCATCTACTCTATCATCCATATCACATATTTCATAGGCATGATCAACATCGCCATTTATATATGCTTCAATTGCGCTTTTTATCATCTTAGTAACTATATCTACCATTTCCCAAACTGGTGATACATCTTCAGAGAAGTTTACTCCTTGAACTCTTGAAACTGCTTTTGAAATATCTACAGCGTAATCTGCCATTCTTTCTAAATCAGTTACTATTTTAGAAGTTGTATATAGGCTACGTAAGTCTTTTGCTACTGGCTGCTCTGTTGCAATTATTTTTATGCATTTTTCTTCTATTTCCTTTTGAAAATTGTCTACTTTATCATCATTTTTTATAACTTCTTGGGCTAATTCATTATTTTGATTTCTCAGAGCATTTATACTATCATATATTTGTTTTTCAACCAAAGTAGCCATTTCCATTAGTTCTGCATTGAGTGATTTTATTTTATTTCTCATTACATTTCTCATATCTTCAACTCCTCTTATTTATATTTTAACCGAATCTACCAGTTATATAATCCTCAGTTCTTTTATCTTTAGGCTTATAGAAAATATCTTCTGTATGACCATATTCTATTATTTCCCCATTTAAGAAGAAAGCTGTTTTATCGGCTATTCTTCCTGCCTGCTGCATATTATGAGTAACTATTATAACAGTATAATCCTTTTTAAGTTCTTCCATTAACTCCTCCATTTTAATAGTCGAAATGGGGTCTAAGGCTGAGGTAGGTTCATCCATTAATATAATATCAGGAGATACTGCAATTGTTCTAGCTATACATAGCCTTTGCTGCTGACCTCCAGATAAACCTAGTGCACTTGTTTTTAATCTATCACTAACTTCATCCCAAAGAGCTGCACCCTTTAAACTTTTTTCAACTATTTTATCCAATGTCTTTTTATCTTTTATACCATGTAACCTTGGTCCATATGCTATATTATCATATATTGACATGGGAAAGGGATTAGGCTTTTGGAATACCATTCCTACTTTTGTTCTAAGGGCAATAACATCTTTGCTCTTATATATATCTTCGCCGTCAACTAAAATTTCTCCTTCTATTTTTACACCTTCAATTAAGTCGTTCATTCTATTTAGTGTACGAAGGAAGGTAGATTTTCCACATCCAGAAGGTCCTATAAAAGCAGTTACCTTATTTGCTTCTAAATCTATATTAATATTTTTTAAAGCTTGTTTTTTTCCATAGTATAAATCTAAATTTCTAACTTTTATTTTAGTATTTGTTTTATTACTCATTTTCACACCTCATAGACCTAAAATTAATAATTTGCCTTATTAAATTTTTTAGTTATTAATTTTGCTAGTATATTTATTGCAAGTATTATTAATATTAATACTATCCCAACTGCAGAAGCTTCCTCTATATTGCCTGCTTCTTGAGTTACTAAATAAGCTTGTATTGTCAGCGTTCTACCACTTGACATTATTCCACTTGGCATTTTTGCAACTGTACCTGCTGTAAGGAGTATAGCTGCTGATTCTCCAACAATACGGCCTACTGATAGTATTATTCCCACTAAAATTCCTGATAAGGAGCTTGGTAGAATAACTTTATATAATGTTTGAAATTTAGTAGCTCCAAGGCCTAAAGAAGCTTCCTTATAGGAAATAGGAACTGTCTTTATTGCATCTTCTGTTGTACTGATAATAACAGGCAGAATAATGATTGCTACTGTCAGTGAACCTGCCAATAAAGAATATCCTAATTTTAATGCTACTACAAAAAATATTGAACCAAATAATCCATATACTATGGAAGGAATACCTGCTAAACTCTGTACTGCAAATCTTATTATTCTAACAACTTTTCCTTGTTTTGCATATTCTGCTAAATAAATTGCAGCCAACACTCCTATAGGAGTTGCAATTCCTAGTGCTAGTACAACGGTATATAAGGTGGAAATAATCATTGGGAATATTCCACCATCACCGGAGGCTGAATAATCTTTAACAATAAAGCCCCAGCTTAATCTACCAAAACCTTTTACAAATATATAACCTAAAATCATAACAAGTAGGCTAACTGTTATAAAAGCAGATAAATAAACAATAAATTTTAATAAGTTTTCTTTAAATTTTCTCATCCTACTTACCTTCCTTACTAGAAAGTTTTATTAATATATAATTAAGCAATAATATAAATAGAAACAAAATTACCCCTGTTGCAAATAACATCTCTTGGTGAGTGCCAAAGGCATATCCCATTTCTAAGGCAATATTCGTAGTTAGGGGCCTTACAGAATCCATTATGGATTTTGGCATTAC